>NZ_JBSGFR010000001.1:0-463381 GCF_053603475.1 Actinoplanes sp. NPDC004185
GAGGCGGTCGAGGTCTACAAGGTCCAGGGCCAGAACCAGTACCTGATGATCGTCGAGGCGATCGGCAGCCAGGGCCGCTACTTCCGCTCGTTCACGGCCACCAGCCTGAACGGCACGTGGACCCCGCAGGCGGCCACCGAGAGCAACCCGTTCGCGGGCAAGGCCAACAGCGGCGCCACCTGGACCAACGACATCAGCCACGGTGACCTGGTCCGGACCAACCCGGACCAGACCAAGACCGTCGACCCCTGCAACCTCCAGCTGCTCTACCAGGGCAAGGACCCCAACGCCGGCGGCGACTACAACAACCTGCCGTGGCGCCCGGGCCTGCTCACCCTGCGCCGATAGGGCGGTGACCCGGCGGGCTCGGCATCACGCCGAGTCCGCCGAGGCCCGCCAGAAGCTGTCGGGCAGGGCCTCCACGTCGGTCGCGGAGCGTTCCAGGAGCTCCGCGACAGGCAGCAGCGCGATCGACGCCGGATCCCCGGCCCCGGCCATGTCGCGGATCACCCCGGCCTGCCGCCGGGCCCGCTCCGGCACCACGGCACCGAACGCGAGCCGATCGCCGTCATACCCGTACGCGTCGAGCAAGAGATGGAGCCGCCGCGACCGCTCCCGGAGATCCGGGCCGCTCAAGGCGGCGCCGTCGCGCGGCGACGCGAGCGGCACCCAGGTGAGCGCGGAGAAGGCCAGGTCCCACTCCCGCGAGGACGGGCCGGCGATGTCCCAGTCGCAGAAGCCGACCAGCCGGTCCCCGTCGACGACCGCGTTGTAGGGAGCGGCATCCTGGTGCCCGACCACGAGACCCGGACCCATCGCCCCACCGATGAACCAGCGCTCGTCCTCGGGCGCCGTGAACCCGGCAGTCAGGTCGTGCAGACCGCGCAGCCACCGGCCGACCTGGGCCAGCATCGCATCGGCCGAGGTCCAGGCGGGCCCGGGCTCCCGGTCACCGATCGTCTCGCCCGGCAGATAGGTGAGCACCTCCCGGCCCTGATCGTCGAAGCCGAGCGCGCGCGGAGCGCCGGCAAAACCGGCATCTTCCAGATGCCGCAGGACAGCATGCACGGTCGCGGTCCACGGCGAGGCCCGCTTGTGGACGAACCCGTCGATGAGTACGGCACCAGTGGTGTTACCGCCGGGCAGGGTCTCTTCGCGCATCCACCGTGTGTATCGGGCCCCGCCGAGTTTGGACAGCGAGTTTCAGTCGCCCAGCGCGAACGGCGAGTAGTAGCCGAGCATGTTCGTGGCCACCATGAACATGGCGAACAGCAGGGCGGAAACCGTGACGGCGACCGCGGAACGGCCCCGGATCCAGCCCGCGACGACGAGACCCACGCCCCACGGCACCGAGTACGCCAGGGTGGCGATCTGGTGCAGCCCGGTGATGTCGCCGGTTTCGTCGGCCGCGTTCCACAGCTGCGGCAGCAGGCCGAGCACCGCGACGCCGGTGGCGACAACCATGGGCCGGGCCGGGACGAGGCTGCGCCACCCGCCGACGGGCTCGCGCCACACCAGTCCGGCAGCCGACACGGTGGCGGCAGCCGCGACCAGCGCCGCGGCAGCCGCGTAGGTGATGTGGGTCTCGGTGAGGCTGCCCGATCCGCCGAAGTCCTTGATGGCGGACCAGGCCCGGACGGCGATCAGCCCGATGCCGACCAGCTGCGCGGCCACGACGGCGGCGAGCAGCGCCGCGGCGCGGGCCCACCGGTGATGCGCCATGACCGTCACCCCGGCGACTGCCAGCGCGAGCAGCAACGGCCAGGTGACCGCCGGGTACTCCAACCGGCGGGCCGGACCGTCGGGCGTCAGCACGTGGTCCGTGGTCGCTATCGCCCCGGCGATGGCGACGGCGCACACCAGGATGAACGCGCCACCGACGGCAGCGGTCACCGGCCGCCGCGCCTGCGTGCCGGTCGTCACGGACTCTTCGGTTCTCAGGTCGCTCACCGGTGATCAACGCGGTCACGAGCGACCGGATGTGGCCGCCGCTGCCGCGCGCCTATCGGGTGGCGGGGCTCGTGCGGTGGACGATCAGGCCGTCCAGCAACAGCGAGATCAGCCGCGAGGCCAGCCCACGCTGACGCTCGTGGCCCCCGGTCGAGAGGGATCCCGCCCAAGGCCATCAGGACATCGGCCGCCGCGATGTCGGCCCGGAACTCGCCGGCGGCGACGCCGGCGTTCAGCAGCGTTTCCACGGCGTCCGAGCGCTTCGCGGCTGTGCCGCCGCAGACCCCCGCGCCGTTCGGCTGTGAGCGTTAGTCTGCCTCGATGGCTCCCACCCCGCTCACCGCCGAGATGGTGGTCGACGGTCGTGTTCCGCGCGCGCCGGCGCTGTCGCCGGACGGCCGGTGGGTCGCCTACGTGGTCGCTCCGGTCGGACGGGCCGGCGATCACCCGGCCGGCGAGCTCTGGGTGGTGGCGGCCGACGGCACCGAATCGCCCCGGCGATTGACGTCAGGGGAGGCCAACGATGCGGCACCGCGGTGGGCCGCGGACTCGCGGCTGATCTACTTCCTGTCCGACCGGGCCGAGCGCGGCACGGCGCAGGTGTGCCGGGTCGGGTTGTTCGACGGTGTCGCGGAGACGGTCACGTCGGAGCCGGGCGGGGTGTCGGCTCACCTCCCGCTGACCGATCCGGACCTGGTCGCCGTGATCGCGGCCCCCGCTGAGGCCGGGCCCGACCGGCTGCGGCTGCTCGACGTCCGCAGCGGGCAGGTCCGGACACCTGACACGTTCGGCGATCGTCATGTCGTCGAAGTGGTCCAGCGGCCCGGCGACGGCATGCTGGCGGTGCTCACCTGGTCGACGCCCGAGGTGGACCCGGGTCTGCTCGAAGCTGGTCTGCACCTGCTCGACCCGGTCAGCGGCACGGCCCAGGATCTGGGTCCGGCCGCCGCGGCCGCGTCGTCACCGGTCTGGTGGTCCGCCGCCGACGGCCGGCACCTGGCGTACCTCGCGAAGACCCCGCCGTTGCTGGTGGGCGGGCAGGCGGTTCTCGAGGTCGCCGTACCGGTGGGCGAGCACCGCAGCGTGACCGCCGGCACCACCGTCTGCCCGATCGGTCTGGTCCAGGTGGACACCGGCCCGCCGCTGGCGTTGGTCGCCGACGGGCTCGACACCGCGATCCACCGGCTCGATCCGGCCGGCCACGGCCTCGTCGAGGTCGCCCGGATCGCGGGCCACGCGACGTCGCTGACCACGAGCCGCGACGGTGCCGCCGTTGCGGCGGTGGTCAGTACGACCTACGAGCCGGCCGACATCCACGCCGGCCCGACCGGTGGGCCACTGACCCGGCTGACCAACCTCAGGCCGGACCTGGACGACATCCGGTGGGGTGTCCAGGAACGCTTGTCATACCAGGCGTCCGACGGGCTGGACCTCGACGGTCTGCTGATCCTGCCGGCCGGTCGATCCGGGCCCTTTCCCCTGGTGACGCTGGTCCACGGCGGCCCGTACGACCGGCACGCCGACCGGCTGCAACTCGGCTGGGACCCGTCCGGCCAGTGGCTGGCCACCGCGGGATACGCGGTGTTCCTGCCGAACCCGCGCGGCGGCATGGGCCACGGCCACGACTTCGCGGTACGTGTCGCCGGGGCGGTCGGGCTGGAGGAGTGGACCGACATCTGCACCGGCATCGACCGGCTCATCGCCGACGGCGTGGCCGACCCGGACCGGCTGGGCATCGGCGGCTGGAGCCACGGCGGATTCATGGCGGCCTGGGCGGTCGGGCAGACGGACAGGTTCAAGGCCGCGGTGATGGGCGCCGGCATCAGCGACTGGGCAATGCTGGCCGCGACCGGTGAGGAAGGCCGTTTCGAGTCGGCCCTCAGCGGCTGGGAAGGGCCAGGTCCACACCGCCAGAGCCCGATCTCGTACGCCGGGCAGGTGCGCACGCCGGTGCTGATTCTGCACGGCGAGAACGACACCAACGTTCCGGTATCGCAGGCGGAGCTCTTCCACCGGGCGTTGCGCAGGTATGGGGTGGAGCACGAGTACGTCGTCTATCCCCGGGAAGGGCATGGGATCCGGGAACGTGGACACCAGCTCGATGTGCTGCGCCGTACCCGGGGGTGGTTTGATCGCTGGCTCTGATAATCCCGGCACCGACTATCCGCGGCAGGTCTTGGCATTGGCGACTGAGGCGATGCCCGTGGCGGCCTGCGCGGTCAGGCTGACCGTCGACATGGCGGCGATGGCGGCGGCGGTCAGACCGACGCCGGCCACCAACCTGTGCAGCAATAGGTCCATGCGAATTTGCCCGAAGTGAAGACAGTCGATGGCTGTTGCGCCGGCGCGTCATAGCGGTCGTCGATCCCGGGGCGCCTGCCGCTTGGGTCGGATCAGCCGCCGCGGACAAGGCGACGGAGCTTGAGGTAAATGGACAGGCCTCCGGCCGTCGTCATCACCAGGCCGATCAGAATCGCCGGGATCTGCGGCGCGGACCCGGCGGGATCGGTCACCAGCGCCAGAAGCAGAAGCAGCGTGACGATCGCGAGAAGCAGTGTGACCGGAGTCGATACAACTATGTAGACGATGGTGCCCGTGCGCTTGGCCGAGGAAAGCCGTGGCTTATCGGTCGTAGATGTGGGTTCAGGGATTGTCACGACGCGCAGCCTAGGTGACCGCGGCTGACCGCACCGCTGCCGGGACGAGGTTTGAGGTCCAGGCAGTTCCAGTGGCTCCGCCGTGCGACCGTGGTCACCATTCGTCGCGATGCGGTGACGATGGGTCTTGCGAACGATCGCCGCCGATCGATATCGTACCGGCGGCGGTGATCTTGCTGAGGAGTGCGATTCCTCGGGAGCGGCGCCGGTCTCACGGGGGATTTGATGACGCACGGCATGCGGCCGGTGGGCCGCCGTTTTGACCTGTCCAGGAGCAGTCTGGCGCGTGCGCTGACGGTCTCCACGGCCGCAATGATCACGGTGGCCTTGGGGGCTCTCGTCGTCCCGTCTTCCGCGGTGGCAGCGGTACCGGTCACCGTCGCGGCGCCGGTTCCGACCGAGGCTCATGACGAGGCCACGGCCATGCATCTCGCGTGGAAGAGCCGCCGGGAGGTTGAGATCCTCGACGAGCGGACCGAGTCGTCGGAGACGTTCGCGCAGCCGGACGGCACCCTCCGGACGAAGACGTACGCCTCGCCTGTCCGGGTGCGCCGCGGCTCGGGCTGGGTCGCCGTCAACACCGACCTGAAGGTGGCCGGCGGCGCCGTGGTGCCGGAGGCGACGACGCTGGATGTCAGGTTCTCCAACGGCGGCGACGGTCCGCTGTTGACGGTGGTGCGCGATGGGCGGTCGATGGCCTTGTCGTGGCCCGGCACCTTGCGGCCTCCGGCGTTGACCGGCGACACCGCGACGTACTCGGAAGTGCTGCCGGGTGTCGATCTGCTGCTGACCGCTCATGTTGATTCGTTCAGCGAGGTCCTGCTCGTCAAGACGCCGACCGCGGCGGAGAACACCGAACTGCGGCAGCTCCGGTTCGATCTCGCCACCCAGGGCGTCGTTGTCCGACGCGCCGCCGACGGGTTCATCCGGGCCGAGACACCGTCGGGCGAGCCGGTCTTCGTCTCCGACGGGGCTCGGATGTGGGACAAGCCGCAAACGTCGGCCACCGCGGTCTTCAAGCGGGCACTCGGTGCTGAGCCGGGCGCGGCAGTTCTCCCTCAGGATCCGGAGCCGCGTCGGGTCGAGGATCTGCCGGTGCACCTGGACAGCACCTCGCTGACGGTTGTGCCGTCGCAGCAGATGCTGACCGATCCGGCCACGGTGTATCCGGTGTCGATCGACCCCGGTTTCAACGGTGGCAAGGAGATCTGGACGCACGTCAACCGCAAGAACCCCACCAAGTCCTACTGGAGTGACACCTCGACGCGGGGCGACATGCGGGTGGGTCAGCTGTGGCACGGTTCCTCGGACGACGACTGGCGCACGATCGTTCAGTTCGACGTGACGAAGCTCAAGGGCTCCCAGATCAAGAGGGCGGCCGTGCTTGTCAACGTCCGCCACAGCGCCGACTGCTCGCCCTCGCCGTTCCAGCTGTGGCGCACCAACTGGGTCGACAAGTCGGCGTCGGTGACGTGGAACAGCACCAAGGACAAGTGGTGGAAGTCGCTGGGCCAGGTCAACGCCACCGCGAACAAGAGCGCCTGCCCGAAGGGCAACGACGAAGTCCGGTTCGCCCAGACGGCGGTCAGGGACGCCTTCCAGGATGCGACGGCGAACAGCACCATCACACTGGCATTCCGGGCCAAGAGCGAGTCCGACGATTACCAGTGGAAAAAGCTGATCCCGGATTCGGCGTACCTGGACATCTTCTACAACAACACGCCCGGTAAGCCGACCGGCCTGGCCTTCAGCCCTTGCTATGTGGCGTGCGGCAGCGGCACCGCGGTGACCTCCAGCAAGCGGCCGGCGCTGAGCATGAAGGCGACGGATCCCAACGGCGGCAAGCTGACGTACACGTACGAGGTCTACGCCGCCAACAAAACCACGCGAGTGGCCGGATCCGACAAGACCGAGACCGGTGTGGCCAGCGGCAGTCAGCGCTCGTGGACGCTCAAGTCCGACCTGAAGGACGGGCAGTACTACTGGCGCGGCAAGGCCTGCGATGCGTACCTGTGCGGTTCGTACTCTGATTGGTTCGGTTTCAAGGTCGACACCGCCAACCCGAAGAACCCGATCGTGACCAGCGCGGACTATCCACAGACCGAATGGAGAGGCGGACCGGGTGTTCCCGGCAAGTTCGTCTTCAGCCCAGGAAGCACGAGCGACGGTGTGAAGACGTACTCCTATTCACTCAACGGTGCCAAGGAAGAGAAGGTCTCGCCGCCGAGCAGTGGAGTGCTGGAGCGCACCCTGATCCCGACCAAGGATCTCACCAACACCCTGACGGTCAAGGCGATCGACACCGCAGGAAACCTGTCCGGAGTCGCCCACTACCTCTTCAAGGTCAGTCCCGTGGGCGAGTCCTGGTACTGGTCGCTCGACGAGAAGTCCGGAACAACAGCGGCCTCAGCGCCTGAGAACAACCGCCCCGCCACGGTCTCCGGTACCGGAGTGGCATGGTCGGATGTCGGTAAGAGGGGTGACTCGGCCCTGAGCTTCGCCGGCACCGGCGAACTCGCCACCTCCTCGCCGGCGTTCGACACGCGCTCGCTTTCAGGGTTCACCGTCGCCGCGTGGGTGCGCCTACCCGGGTTGCCCACCGCCGATGGCGACTCCGACGCCGATCCCGGCACCGAGCCGACTGAACCGGACCCTGGAACCGGTGACGATCCCGACGAGGAACAGACGCCACCGGATGACGAGCAGACCAACGAGCCTTCGCCGCTGCCGACCGGGAACCGCGTCGCCGTCTCCCAGGACGGGCAGAACACGTCGATGTTCGAGCTCGGCTACCGCACCGACCTGGACATCGACGGCGACAGCGTGAAGGACCGCGCCTGGTGCTTCACGGTGGCGGCCGCTGATACGGCTGGTGCCGCCACCACGGACGCGTGCACCACCAGTTACGTCGAAGCGGGCGCTTGGGTGCACCTGGTCGGCATCGTGAACCCGCTCACCAACCGCATCCAGCTGTACGTCAACGGCACACCGGCCACCGAAGGGGTCCTGGCCGAACAAACGGGCACGGCGACCTGGGAAGCGACCGGCAAGTTCGCGATCGGCCGCGGTTGGATCCTCTCGCTCGGCGAACGGTGGACCGGCGAGATCGACGAGGTGCACCTGGCTCCACGGATCTGGGAGGAGCAGGACATCTTCCAGATGTCGCGGGCCGAAGAAATTCCCGATGTCTGACCGGTCGGAGATCTTCTCGCGACCGCAACATCGACCATCGTCGGCCCCGGCCGATGCACGGGGGACTGCCGCTTCGGCGGCTGACAGGAGACTGGTGTGACGGCGAACGCTGCATCTTCGCGTGCCTTTCGGGATGTCAAGCGCAGAGGCGCACGGCTGCTACGCGTAGTGCTTGTCCTGCCGCTGGTGGCGGGCGTCGTAGGGCAGCTTCCGGCCGCTCCAGCGGCCGCGGCGGCAACAACGGCGGTCAAGCCGACCGATGTCAAAGGCATCAAGGTGACACCCGTGATGGCAAAGCCGTTGCCGGAGTACACCGCGGAGAATCGAGAGCTCACTGAAGCCGATCTGCCGCCGGATCCGGAGGACCCGGCGGATGAACAACTGGTCGACCTCAGCGGGCAGGCCGCGACGCGGGTGAAGGCAGGGGCACTTCCCGTTTCGGTCACGCCGGTGGCCAAGCTCGCTGCGTCGCAGAACGCTGCGGCACGGGAACCCGACAGCACGGTACGCAAGGTACGGGTCAGCACCCTGGGCCGCACCGCGACCGAGAAGCTGGGCGTGAAGGGCCTCGTGGTCCGAGTCGCCCGCGCTGACGGTGCGAAGCAGGCAGGCCGGGTGCGGCTGGCCGTGGACTACCGACAGGTGGCCGGTTTGTTCAGTGGTGATGCGCTGAGCCGCCTTCGACTGGTGCAGCTCTCCGACGGTCGGCCGGTGTCGTCGAGCATTGACGTGCGCAAGGCGACGGTGACAGCGACTGTGCCCCTGGCCGCGGCGGGGGCGGTGTCCTCGTTCGCGCTGGCCGCCGCGCCGGAGGGTGAGAACGGCGACTACAAGGCGACCACGCTGACGCCGGCGTCAACGTGGCAGGTGTCGCAGCAGAACGGATCGTTTGCTTGGTCGTACCCCATCAAGGCCCCGCCGCCGCCCGGCGGCATGGCGCCCGACCTGGCGCTGAGCTATTCCTCCGCCGCGATCGACGGCCGGACCTCCGGCAACAACACCCAGGGCTCGTGGATCGGAGACGGTTGGTCGCTCGAGCCCGGCTACATCGAACGCAGCTACCGTTCCTGCGCCGACGACAAGGGTGAGCAGGACGGCAAGGCGGCCAACAACAAGGACGTCTACGGCGACGACCAGTGCTGGTTCAACGACAACGCGACGATGTCGTTCAACGGCGCGTCGACCGAACTGGTCAAGGACGCGGCCACCGACAGCGGACCGGCTGACACCAACGTGCGCTATCACGGTGTGGCCGATGACGGCTCGCGGATCGAACAGCTCAAGGGTGTGGACAACGGCGACGACGACAAGACCTACTGGCGCGTCACCACCGTCGACGGCACCCAGTACTACTTCGGTCGAGGCACAACCGACGGTGGCAGTTCCTCCGGCGCCGAAACGAACTCGGCCTGGACGGTGCCGGTCTACAGCAACCACCCCGACGAGCCCGGCTACGACAAGGACTTCGCCAAGTCGAGGGTGAAACGCGCCTGGCGCTGGAACCTCGACTACGCCGTGGACCCCAACAAGAACACGATCACCTACTTCTACGGCAAGGAGACCGGCGCCTACGCCCGCGAGGGCGACCAGGACAAGCGCATCACCTACGACCGGTCCGGTTACCTCACCAAGGTCGAGTACGGCAGCCGCAGCGACGCGGGTTCCACCGTCCACCCGGTCAACCGGGTCCGGTTCGACACCGTCGACCGGTGCATCGGCACCTGCCGCACCAGCACCGACAAGCCGATCGCCAAGCGGTTCCCGGACACCCCCTGGGACCAGTACTGCGACAAGGCACCTTGTAAGACGCAGTACTCGCCGACGTTCTGGACCAACAGGCGGCTGGCGACGATCACGACAGAGGTGTACTCCGGCAGCGGGAGCGCGTACACCCCCGTCGGGACCTACCAGCTCGCGCACGCCTACCTGCAGGCCGGCGGCAACGAGAGCACCCCGATGTGGCTGAAGAGCGTCACGCACACCGGCAACGTGACCAGTGCCGGTGGCCCGGCTGTCACAGACCCGGCGGTGGTCTTCAACCCCAACGCCGACGTCATGCCGAACCGGGTGGACACCCCCAACGGTCACTCCAGCCTGTTCCGCAGCCGCCTGGAAACGATCACCACGGAATCCGGCGCGCAGATCGGCGTCACCTACTCCAAGCCCGAGTGCGACACGATCACTCTCCCCAAACCCTGGGCCAACACCAAACGCTGCTTTCCGCAGTACTACGCGGCCGAGGGCGAAGACTCCAAGATTGACTGGTTCAACAAGTACGTCGTGACCCGTGTCGACGTCTACGACGACACCGGCGGCTTCGAGCACCAGCAGACCAACTACGACTACCTCGACAGCCCGGCCTGGGCCTACGACAACTCGGAACTGATCAAGCCCAAGCGCCGTACGTGGGGCCAGTTCCGTGGTTACGGCCGCGTCCAGGTCCGTACCGGTCTCGAGTCAGAAGTTCAGTCCAAGACCGAGTACCGGTACTTCCGCGGCCTCGACGGCGATCCGCAGCCGGTCGGCGACGCTCTTCCGCCCAAGGGCACACCGCGCGACGTGCAGATCGAGGACTCCCTCGGTGGCAAGGTGAACGACCACGAGGCGTTCGCCGGCATGCTGCGCGAACAGATCGACTACAACGGCACGAGCTGGATCGCCGGCACCCTCAACACGCCGGTAGCCGAAGGCCCCATGGCCAAATCGGGTCCGTTGAAGGCCTGGAAGACGCACGTCGAAACGGTCCGCAAGCGCACCAAGCTGTCCACCGGCACCACCCGGTGGACCAAAACCGTGACCAAGGTCAACGACGACAATCTCGTCAGTGAGATCAACGACCTCGGCGACGAATCCGACACCGACGACGACCGCTGCACCCGCACCGAATACACCCGCAACGAACCGAACTGGATGCTCGACCGGGTCAAGCGCAAAGTCATCGTCGGAGTCGGCTGCGGCACCGCTAGCAAGCCGGAAAATGTGCTCAGCGACATCCGCACGTACTACGACGACGCGGACACCTACGGTGCTGCCCCGACCCGCGGCCTGCCCGTCCGTGTCGATCAGGTCGACCGTTTCGATGGCAACACGCCCGTCCTCGTCACCGCCAGCCTGACCGGATACGACGAAACCGGCCGCGCTACCAAGCAGACCGACGCCCTCAAGCACGTCACCACCACCGACTTCACCCCCGCCGTCGGAGGGCCGGTCACCCAGACGAAGGTCACCAACGCCCTCAAGCAGACCGCCACCCAGATCTTCAACCCGGCCCTGGCCGTACCGGTCAAGGTGATCGACACCAACGGCCTGGTGACGGAGTCCAGCTTCGACGGCAACGGCCGCCTGCTCAAGGTGTGGGCACCAGGCCGCGACAGCACGACGTTCAAGAACGAGCCCTCGGTCAGCTACACCTACAGCCTGAGCAAAACCGCGCCCAGCTCGGTCATCATCAAGAACCTGATGCCGTACGGCTCGAAGAACTACCGCACCACCATCTCGCTGTACGACGGAATGCTGCGCCTGCGCCAGACCCAGACACAGACCCTCGCCGGCGGCCGGACCGTCACCGACACCGTCTACAACGCCCGCGGCCTGGTCGACTGGGCCAGCAACCCCTACTACGACATCGACAACTCCGCACCGAGCACCACCCTGGTCACCCCGGTGCGCCGCCCCGAGATCCCGGCACTGACCGCCAACGTCTATGACGGCGCCGGGCGGATCACCGACGCGATCTTCAAGATCAACGGTGACGAGGCGTGGCGCACGCACACCGCCTACGCGGGGGAGAAGACAAGCGTCACCCCGCCCCACGGCGGCATCGCCACCACCTCGATCACCGACGCCCGCGGCAACCTGGCCGAGCTACGCCAGTACAAGGACCCGGCGAAGGCCGGCAACGACGACGCGGCGACCTTCGAACGCACCACCTACCGCTACACCAATCGCGACGAACTCGCCTCGGTCACCGGCCCCGGCAGCAACACCTGGAAGTACCGCTACGACCTACGCGGTCACAAGATCTACACCGAAGACCCCGACGCCGGTACGTCCACCAGCGGCTATGACGCCGCCGGACAGCTGAGCTGGACCAAGAACGCCCGAGGCAAGACGCTGTACTTCGGCTACGACGAACTCGGCCGCAAGACCGCCGAGCGTCAAGGAACAGAAGACGGCCGCCCGCTCGCGGAATGGGCCTACGACACCCTGCCGAACGGCGTCGGACGGCCGACCAGTGCAACCCGCTACGAGTACGACCAAGCCGGCAATGCGTCGGCGTACGTCACTGCCACCACCGGCTATGACACTGCGGGCCGCCCGAAGGGCACCTCGGTGACCATCCCGGCCACCGACAGCGGCCTGTGTGTTTCCGGCGAGGCCAACCCGTGCCGGTTCACCCAGACTCTCGGCTACCGGCCCAACGGCACGGTCTCGGAGGTCACCACCCCCGCCGTGGCCGGCCTGCCCGCTGAGGCCCTCACGACCCTGTTCAACCCGATCGGCCTGCCCAACGGGCTCGTCGGTAAGCAAATCTATGCCCAGGGGATCGTCTACAACCAGCTCGACCAGCTCATCGGCCAGAACCTCGGCGAGCACGGTTCCCGCGTCGGACTGACCTATGGCTACGACGATGCCACCGGCCGGCAGCTGTTCTTCAACGCCGTACCCGAACTGAAGAACGACATCTACAACCTCAGCTACCGCTACGACGACGCCGGCACGATCACCGCGATCACCGACACCCCCGACGGCAACCAGCCGGCCGATACCCAGTGTTACCAGTACGACCACCTCAGGCGGCTCACCGAAGCCTGGTCCCAAGCCGCCGCCACCTGCCCGGCAACCGTCACACCCACCGCCGTCGGAGGACCGGCCTCGTACTGGCGGTCCTACAGCTACGACGACTCCGGCAATCGCAAATCCGAGGTCACCCACCAGACGACCGACACCACCCGGACCTACAGCTACCCGGCCGCCGGAGGCGCCTCGGGCAGCAAGCCGCACGCGGTCACCTCGGTCACCGCCACCGGCGGCAGCACCGCCACGCTGCAGTACGCCTACGACGCGACCGGCAACACACAGTGCCGCCCCACCGGGGCCACGGCCAACGTCTGCGGCAGCGACGGCACGGCCGGACCCGGAAGCCAGGCACTGACCTGGAACGACTACGGCAAACTCGGCACCAGCACGGACACCACCGGCACGACCAGCTACACCTATGACGCCGACGGCGGCCGGCTCATCCGCCGGGACCCCACCGGCGCCACCCTCTACCTGCCCGGCGGCCTCGAGATCCGCAAGCCGAAAACCGGCCCGGCGGTCGGAACCCGCTACTACAGCCACGCCGGCTCCACCATCGCCGTGCGCACACCGACGTCGCTGACCTGGATGGTCAACGACCACCAGGGCACCGCGACCGCCACGGTCTCCAGCGACGCCGGCCTGACCGTCAACCGTCGGCGCACCCTTCCGTTCGGCGAGGACCGCGGCACCAAGCCCGGCGCCTGGGCCGGAGACCGCGGCTTCGTCGGGGGCACCCGCGACAACACCGGCCTGACCCACCTCGGGGCCCGCGAATACGACCCGGCGCTCGGCCGCTTCATATCCGTCGACCCGATCATGGACCTGGCGGACCCGCAGCAATGGAACCCCTACTCCTACGCCAACAACACCCCGATCAGCTTCACCGACCCGTCCGGCCTCACCCTCGGTTCCGTCGACTGCACCACCGGCGGCGGCGTGGCCTGCACCGGCAACGAAGGCAGCGGCAGCGGCAGCACCGGAGGCCCGGGCGGCACCAGCGACAACGGCGGGGGTAGCGGAACCGGCAACGGCGGAGACAACGGCGGCGGAAGCAGCGGCGGCAACAACGGCGCCGGATCACCCAGCGGCAACGTAGCGCAGGCTGTGCCGGCCGTGCAGCAGAAGGAGAAGTGCGGCTGGTTCGCACCCGTCTGCAACGGCTGGCAGCGCTCCATGGAGTGGGTCCACGAGAACCAGGACACTCTCGGCCAGATCGCCATCGACCTCGCCGAAATCGAACTCGGCCTCTTCGCCGTGGAAGGCGGTGCTGCACTGGCTCTGTCCGGCGGTGTGGCGGAGATCGGTTCCTTGGGCACTTTGTCGATCGGTGCTGTACCAGCTGTTGTCCTCGGCGTCAGCATCGCGGCCGGTGGAGGACTGGCCCTAGGGAACGGGGCCAAAAACCTGGGGCAACACATTGACGATCTCCACTGGAACAATCAAGCGACCGGCGGAGGCGGTTCGACGGGTCGGCCCCGGTTCGGTGAAATAACGCCCGAGCGGAGCCGTCACATCGATGATGGGCATTCTGAACAGAGTACGGTTCGAGATCCGAACAAAACGGTGTGGGGCGGGTCGAAGGACGACCGCAACAATCGGATCCGCGAGACGCTGGAGCAGGATCCCGACGGTGTGCCGAACACCAATGGTCGAGATGGAACCATTCACCGGGGCAGCTTCGACGACCCGGTGGGTCGTACCGGTGACAGCAGGGGCAAGTATCCTGTGTACGACACGGAGGTCGTCCTCAATCCGGATGGCTCCGTCCGTACGGCGTATCCTAAAGGCGACGATATCCCCGGCGCGGAGTGGTAGAAAATGATCGAGCTACTTGCGTTGCTACAGCCCGACGAGGCGCCGTTGGTGCACCTCCGTGAGGCCGACATCGTGGCACGGATCAAGCAATCCCCGGAGTGGCAGATTCGCGAGGAGTCGTTTTGGACCCGCGTGCAGTTCCGTGTGGGCGATCTGGAGCTCACCCGCTCCCGTGAGCCGATGCTTGATTTTGGCCTGTCATTACGAAGTAATCTGGATTTGCTTGCGCTGAGAAGCCGGGCTGAGCTCAGCTTCCAGGGTACCGGCGATCGAATTCGATTTACTTTGGTGGAAGATCGAGTCGAGATTCGTGCTAATTATGCTGAGGGCACAGCTTACTGCTCCTATGTTGACCTGCTTCGTTCCGTTCTTTCCTATATGCGCAACTCTTTGGACGTTTTGACATCAGCGGCCCCAAGCCTGCTGGAAAACACATTCATTGAGTATTTGTATCGAGAGTTTTTGGTACGGGAGATGGGCGAAAGGCAATTCAGTCGGCACAGCGAGGCAATGGCCAAGGCTCATGGCGCCGCTCAAGGGTTCTCTTGACGAGAAGCCACACGAGCTTTGAAATGTTGCCCGTCCAGCATTGTCACCGTGAGTGCTCCTTCCGGGCCCTTGCAGTTCAGTCAACTGGTTCCGGAAGGCTCGGCTCCTTGTCGACGGCAGTCCAGATCCTGCCCTCGTAAGTTCCGCGACGATGTCGTTCTGGTGGCGCGTGACCGTGACGCCAGCCACGGCGTGTCTGTCGCACCGGGAGTCTGTCGAAGAGGGCTCCACCTGCCATTGAGCGAGCCGGGCGCCGGCGGGGATACCGACACGGTGACGCGCCGGGTGTTGGGCATCGCTGGACGGCCGCACTGGCGGTGCCTACCGGGATGACCCGGAGCCGGTCGCCGGTTCCGACCAAGAACGCTTGGGCGGCTGGAGAACCGATGGTGGAGCGCACTGCCTGAAGGGACCTGCTCTGGCATGGGTTGGCGGATCATGTCCAGCCGCACACGACGGGGAGGGGCGGCGTGGTTCGTAACAGACGTCGAT
The DNA here is from genome assembly GCF_053603475.1 of Actinoplanes sp. NPDC004185. NCBI lineage: Bacteria > Bacillati > Actinomycetota > Actinomycetes > Micromonosporales > Micromonosporaceae > Actinoplanes > Actinoplanes sp. NPDC004185. Next base: position 15,459 of record NZ_JBSGFR010000001.1, read on the forward strand.
CGCGCTGGCTGTGCCTGGACTCATGAGATCTGTCGCACAGGTATGCCGTTCGTGAAACGGCGCGAGCTTGGACGGTGGGTTGATCTTGTGCTCTCGTTTCGCTCTCACCATGAGCGTCACAACGGAAGCGGCTCGCTCCCAGTAATGTGGTCGCGAGCCGTAGATCTGCACAAACTGTGGTGGGCGATACTGGGATCGAACCAGTGACCTCTTCCGTGTCAAGGAAGCGCGCTCCCGCTGCGCCAATCGCCCTCGTTCAGATGCCGAGGTGGAGACGGGATTTGAACCCGTGTACACGGCTTTGCAGGCCGTTGCCTCGCCTCTCGGCCACTCCACCGAGCTGGCCCCGCACGTAACCTGTGGCGGCCTCTCCGAGCGGACGACGGGATTCGAACCCGCGACCCTCACCTTGGCAAGGTGATGCGCTACCAGCTGCGCTACGTCCGCTTGTCTCTCCGGTGCGTTCCCCGGCGACGGATGAAACATTAGCGGGTCCCCGGCCGCCTTGCCAAACCGGGGTCCCCCGGCGCGTCGCCCGTGCGTCATCCACAGGTAAGGAAACCGGGGAGCGCGGCCACCCCGTACCCGCTTGGATGGGCTCATGCAGATCCGACAGGTCACCGCCGACGAGCGCACCGACACCATGTTCCCCCTGCAGACGTATGCCTTCATGCCCTCACCCTGGGCCGACGGCGACCGGGAGACCTACGCCCGCCGCATGCAGTACTTCCGGACCGCCGTGAGCCTCGTCGCCGAGGAGGACGGGCGGGCGCTCGCCGGCGTCGGTGCCTTCCCGATGCGGCAGAACGTGCGCGGCACCCTGCACGACATGGCCGGTGTCGCCTCGGTCGCGACCCATCCGTCGGCCCGGCGCCGAGGGTTCGTCCGGGCGCTTCTGGGCCGCCTGCTCCAGCAGATGCGCGACCAGGGCTGCACGGTCAGCGCTCTCTACCCCTTCCGTCCGTCCTTCTACGGCCGCTACGGCTTCGTCGGTCTGCCCCGCGTGCGCACGGTCACTTTCGCCCCTGAGGGCCTCTCGCACCTCCTGAAAGCCGATCTGCCGGGCGAGGTGGAGCGCCTGCCCATGCGAGACGCCTTCGACGACTACACCGCCCTCACGCTGCGTCTGCTGGAGGAACGGCACGGGTTCTCGGTGTTCGACGAGGTGCGCACCGCTGAGTTCCGGGACACCCCGCGCTGGGTCGCGATCGCCCGGGTCGAGGGCGAGGTGGTGGGGGCGGTGACCTACCGCATCGACCGGTTCGGCGGTGAGCTGCTGGCCGACGATCTGCTGACCACCGGTTCGCTGGGCCGGTCACTCCTCCTGCAGTACTTCGCCCGGCACGTCGACCAGGTCGCGCGGGTGATCCTGAAGGTCGGCACGGATGAGGTGCCGGATCTGTGGGGGACCGATTTCCCGGTGCTCACCCAGGGCCGGGTCGAGCATCCCAGCCAGAACGGACCGATGGCCCGCCTGTTGTCGATGGAGGCGCTCACCGGCACCGCTACGACCGCCGAGCAGGCCATCACGGTCGAGGTGGTCGACGACGACTTCATCGCGGGCCGCTACCAGCTGGCCGGCGAGAGCGGGCAGCTCACCGTGGAGCCGAGCAAGAACGAGCCGCAGGCGACGGTCACCTGCGCGGGCATCTCAGCGCTCGCGTACGGCGTGCTCGATCCGATAGAGGTCGTGACCAGGGGCTTCGGGCAGGTTGACGCGTCGGCGGTCGAGCCTTTGGCGGCGCTGTTCCCGAAGCGGATGCCGTACCTGTTCGCCGACTTCTGAGCCGCATCGATGAGGTCAGACAGCGGCGGGAAGGCCGGCGGAGCTGAATGCCCGGCCGTCGTCCGTCACCAGCGCGGAGTCGTAGCCGTCCGCCGCCAGCTTCGCGAGCCAGGCGATCCCCGCCTCGCCCATCGCCAGCGCCGCGGTCGCATAGGCATCGGCCAGCGCCAGGTCCGGTCCGACCACGGTCACCGACCGCAGGCCCCGGGCCGGTCCGCCGGTGCGAGGGTTGAAGACGTGGTCACCGCGCTCGTAGGTGCCGGACGTGGCCACCGCCTGGTCGCTCACCGCCAGGACCCAGCTGAGCTTGTCCGCCTCCCACGGGTGCCGGATGCCGACCCGCCACGGCGCTCCCGTGGCACATCGCCCCCGGGCCCGGATGTCCCCACCGGCGTTCACACAGTGGTTCACCGAGCCGGCCTCCACCAGCCGGGCGGAGGCGATCTCCACGGACCAGCCCTTGACGTAGCCGCTCGGGTCGAGCGGGCCCGCCGCGTAGGCGTCGAAGTAGCCGTCGGTCTCGCGCCACAGGTCGGCGCATGCCTCGAGCACGTGCCGCATGTCGGTCGAGCAGTCGGCCGGGTCGATCTCCCGGCGGCGCAGCTTGCTGACCTCGCTGTCCTCGCGGTAGGTGCTGAACCGCCGGTCCACCTCGTGCAGCCAGCCGCACACGTCCTCGACCATCGCCCGCAGCTTCGCCGGCGGCAGATCGTCGGCCAGGTCGATGCTGACGACCGTCCCCATGACGTGCTCGGCGTGGTGCATGGCGCCGGACTCTACGCCGTCGCTTCGTCGATGGCCGCCTGCAGCGACTTCACGTACGACTCGGAGGTGAAGGTCGCGCCGGAGACCGCGTCGACGTCGGCGCTCTGGGCCTTGAGCGTGCTCTGCTTCAGCGAGGCGATCGCCGGCGGGTTGATCGTCGCGCTGTCGCCGGTGACCGGGTACGTCGCGTCGGCCGCGGTGATCTTGCCACCGGAGATCTTGATCGAGACCTGGATGGTGCCGTACGGGTTCTTCGCCGCCGCGCCCTTGAAGATGCCGTTCTTGAGGCCGCTGCCGCCGGCTTCGCCCGAGGCGTCCTCTTCGTCGGCGTTCTCGGTGGGCTTCGCGGCCGGCTTCTTCGACGACGGCTTCTTGTTTCCCGAGGCAGCCGGTTCCGGGTCGGCGTCCTGGCCCGAGTTGGCCAGGTCGACGGCGGGCGGCGCGGCCGAGGGAACCACCGGCGCGGAGACGCTCAGCCGGACCCCGACGATCAAGGCGGCGCCGGTCAAGGTCCCCACGGCTGCTGCGGTACTGCGTCGCATGAGCAAACTCCCGGGATCAGAATTCGAAGGGGTCGAGGTGCAGCTGGCTGTCGGGCACTTCCAGCTCGCGCAGGGTCTGCACCGCGGCGTCCACCAGCCCGGGCGGCCCGCACAGGTAGACATCGCGGCGGTTGACGTCGGGCACCAGCCCGAGCAGCCCGTTGGCCGTGAAGAGCCGGCGCGGGCCCGGGTCGTTGCGCGAGCCCACGATGTAGCGGACCCACGCGTCGCGGCGCTCGGCCAGCTCCTCCAGCTCCTCGCGGAAGACCAGCTCGTCGGGGCGGCTGGCCCGGTAGATCACGATCGTGTCCGGCGGCATGTCCTCGAGCAGGGCCCGGATCGGTGCGATGCCGCTGCCGCCGGCGATGAGCAGGGCGCGGCGGCGTGTCCGGCGCTGCGCGGTGAAGGTGCCGAACGGGCCTTCCGCCCAGATCGACGTGCCCGGCTGCATCTCCGCGAGCTTCGCGGTGTGCCCGCCGACCGCGGTGACGGTCAGGCGCAGCCACTGCGAGTTCGGCGCGGCCGAGAGCGAGAACGGGTGCGTCTGCCACCAGCCGTTGGCGGTCAGGAAGCGCCAGCGCATGAACTGCCCGGCCTGAGCGGTCAGGCTGTCCAGGTTGCGGCCGTCGATGTAGATCGAGAACGTGTTCGCGCCCTCGGCGACGACCTCGGCCACCTCGAAGCGGTGCCGCACGTTGAGCCACAGCGGCTCGACCAGCCGGCCCCAGAACAACGCGGCGATGACCAGGGCGGCCAGCGCGGGCCAGAAGACCGACGCGAAGCGGCCGGACAGGTCGGCGCCGGTGGCGACCTGGTGGCCGTAGCCGAGCAGCAGCACCAGGTAGGCGCTCAGGTGGATGACGTGCCAGAGCTCGTACGGCAGCTTGGTCCGCGCGGCCCGGATCGAGATCACGCTGATCAGCACCAGCAGGCCGGTGGCCACCGTGGCGCTGATCATCTCGGGCAGGGTGGTGATGATCGTCCAGCCCTGGTCGACGACGCCGGACTCGGCGGTCAACGCGTAGCCGTAGACGATGAAGACGATGTGGGTGAGCACCGCGACGACCAGCGTCGTGCCCAGCCAGCGATGCCAGCGCAGCAAGTCGCGGGCGCCGACCCATTCCTCGAGCCAGGACACCCGGCTCATCATCAGCAGCTGGATGAAGAGCAGGTAGCCGGCGATCAGCCCGGTGATCCGGCCGACGGCCAACATCAGCGTGGCGGTGTCGTTGATCGCCCCCGCCTGCGTGTCGAAGAGCCAGAGGGCGACGCTCGTGGCCAGGCCTGAGAAGAACAACAGCACCGTGAGCAGGCGGTTACCCGACGTGGCCTCGGCGGGCGGGCGGTCGTCGGTCACGATGGCCGGGCCGGAGCCCTGCCAGCCCGACTCGTCCGGCGCCTCGACGATGATGTCGCCACGCGGCACGGCCTCGTTCAGATCCGGCTGCTCCCAGAAGCCACGCTCCGGTGCCAGCGTGGGCGCGAACGACGGCGCCGGCTCGTACTCGGGTTCGCGCTGGTCATCGAAGCGCTGGTCCTCGAAGGATTGGAACACGGTCGGCCCTGATCGGCCGGCAGTATCGCCGTACGCTCGCGCCATCGACCTCACCCGCTCAGCAGTCGTCCTTCGGCATCGGCCACCCCCCAGCGCCCGACGTGACGGTCCGGTCTCGGCGGGCCGTCGACGGTTACTACGCGGTTCAGCGGGTGAAGGCTCAAAACTGAACGGAAAAAGTCCGTGACCAGGGATGATCTTGCTCCGTGGCAGGCAGCGGCGACTCGGGCCGAGGTCCGCCGGTCAGGGGCATGATCGCGACGCAGCCGCAGGTAGATCAGCAGCGCCGGACCGCGGTGAGGCGCGCCGGCCGCGCGATCAACCGGCGTTCTCGGTGCGGCGAAGTGGTTATGTGCGCTGTCAAATGTGACAGACCTGCGGATTGGATCATTTGTGACAGAGCGTCATTGCGGGGCGGACGCTGCGCGCCGGAAACAATCGACAGGCATCGACCAGGGGTGCGGCGGGAGGAGGCTCGGTGACCGACGACTACCGTCACGGCGTGACTGACGAACCCGCCGGCCTCACCGTGGTCGGCATCGGCGCCGACGGCTGGCCGGGATTGTCGGGTACGGCCACCGCGGCCCTGACCGCCGCAGAGGTGATCTTCGGCAGCACCCGGCAGTTGGCCCTGGTGCCGTCGGCGGTCGAGGGTGAGCGCGTGCCGTGGCCGGCACCGCTGGTCCCCGCGCTGCCGGGTCTGCTCGAAGCGCACCGGGATCGGCGCGTGGCGGTGTTGGCCAGCGGCGACCCGATGTTCCACGGGATCGGCGCGACGCTGGTCCGGCTGCTCGGGGCGGACGCCGTACGGGTCATCCCGCACCCGTCCTCGATCTCGCTCGCCGCGGCCCGCCTGGGCTGGCCGCTCCCGGAGATCGACGTCCTCAGCCTGGTCACCGCCCCGGTCGAGGAGCTGCATCCGCTCATCCACCCGCGCCGCAAGATCCTGATACTCAGCGCGGGTGCGAAGACCCCGGCTGAGGTGGCCGCCCTGCTCACATCCCGGGGATACGGTGACAGCACGATCACGGTCCTGTCCCAGCTCGGCGCCCCGGCCGAGAGCAGGATCTCCGGCCCTGCATCGTCCCTGGACCTGGCCGGTATCGATCCGTTGAACATCATCGCGGTGGTCTGCTCGGCGGGCCGCGCTGCGAGCTCGGGGGTCGAATCGGCGGCACAGCCGACGCGAGCGGCCGCACCAGCCACGATCCCGGCTGCCGACCGGACCGGCCCTCGACCGCTGGTGCCTGGTCTGCCCGACGCCATCTACGAGAGCGACGGCCAGCTCACCAAGCGTGAGGTCCGGGCCGTGACGCTCGCCGTGCTCGGCCCCCAGCCCGGCGAGCTGCTCTGGGACGTCGGTGCCGGCTCCGGCAGCATCGCGATCGAATGGATGCGGGCTCACCGGGACTGCCGTGCCGTCGCTGTCGAGTCCTCCGCGGAGCGGGCCGGTCGGATTGTGCGTAACGCTGCCGCTCTGGGCGTACCGAAGCTTCGGGTTGTCGAGGGCCGGGCGCCCGGCGCTCTGGCCGGGTTGCCGGCGCCCGACGTGGTTTTCATCGGTGGCGGGGTGACGCGGGACGGCGTCGTCGAAGCTGCCCTGGACGCCCTGCCCGCGGGTGGGCGGTTGGTCGCCAATGCGGTGACCCTGGAATCGGAGGCCGTGCTGGCGGCCTGGTACGCGAAGCTGGGCGGTGAACTGACCCGGCTCGCCGTGCAGCGGGCGGCGCCGGTCGGCGGGTTCACGGGATGGAGAGCGATGATGCCGGTGACCATCTGGTCGGTGACGAAGCCGTGACGGTGCATTTCATCGGCGCCGGACCCGGCGCCGCCGACCTCATCACGGTGCGCGGTCAGCGGTTGATCGAGGCTTCGCCGGTGTGCCTGTACGCCGGCAGCCTCGTGCCCGCCGAGCTGCTCGCCTACTGCCCGCCCGGCGCTCGGCTCGTCGACACCGCCCGGTTCACCCTGGACGACATCATCGGTGAGCTGATCTCCGCGACCAAGGCCGGGCACGATGTGGCCCGGCTGCACTCGGGCGACCCTTCGGTGTTCAGTGCGGTCGCCGAGCAGATGCGCCGGCTGGACGAGGCCGGCGTCGCTTACGACGTGACGCCCGGCGTTCCGGCGTTCGCGGCGGCTGCCGCGTCGCTGGGCCGGGAGTTCACCGTGCCGGGGGTCGCGCAGACGGTCATCCTGACCCGCACGGCCGAGCGAGCCACCGCCATGCCGCCGGGCGAGGACCTGGCGACGCTGGGCGCGAGCCGCTCGACGATGGTGCTGCACCTGGCCGTCCAGCGCATCGACGCGGTGGTCGCGGAGCTGGTGCCGCGCTACGGCGCGGAGTGCCCGGTCGCCGTGGTAGCACGGGCGAGCCGGGAGGACGAGCTGATCGTGCGGGGCACGCTGGCGGACATCGCCGCGAAGGTGACGGCCGCCGGGATCAAACGCACCGCCGTGATCGTGGTCGGTGCGGCCCTGACCGCCTCCACCTTCCCGGACAGTCACCTCTACTCCGCAGACCGATGCCGCCCATAGCCAGACCCGAGCCTCCCGCACACAGGCCGGATCCACCCGCGAACGACCACCTGACAGAAGCGGAAGCGAGCGGGCCGACATCGCGCGTCCGGGTGCTCATTCTGGGCGGTACCACCGAGGGGCGAGCGCTGGCGTCAGCCTGCGCGCTCATCCCCGGCATCGAGGTGATCAGCTCCCTCGCCGGCCGGACGACGGCGCCGCTCCTGCCCGCCGGCACGGTCCGCATCGGCGGCTTCGGCGGCGTGGACGGCCTTGCCGACTACCTACGCCAGGAACGCATCCAGGCTGTCGTCGACGCCACCCACCCTTTCGCCGCAGTGATGACCGCTCACGCGGTGGACGCGTGCGCGCAGGCCGACGTGCCGCTGCTGATCCTCCGCCGGCCGGGCTGGACCGGACGACCAGGCGACCGGTGGCACCGCGTGCCCGACCTCGCGACAGCCGCGAAGCTGCTGCCCGACCTGGGCGAACGGGTCTTCCTCACCACCGGCCGCCAGAGCATCGCGGCCTTCGCGGAAGTGGACGCCTGCTGGTTCCTGTCCCGGTCCGTCGAACCACCCACCGGATCCCGGCCGGGCCGCCTCCAGGTAGTCCTGGACCGGGGCCCGTTCACCCTCGCCGGCGAACGAGCCCTCCTCACCGGGCACCGCATCGACGTCCTCGTCACCAAGGACAGCGGCGGCAGCAGCGCCAAGCTCGACGCCGCCCGCGAACTCGGCCTTCCGGTCGTGCTGGTCGACCGGCCACCGCTGCCACCCGAAGCGGGCGTGGCGCCCACCGTCGAGGCCGCGCTGGAGTGGCTCAGGCGGGGTAGTGGCGCGGCGTGTACACCTGAGTAGAGCCGTCCCCGCGGGTTGTCACCCGGGTCTGGCTCGAGCCGATGATCAGCAGGCAGCGCATGTCGACCGTCGCCGGGTCCAGGTCGCCCAGCGTCGTTACGCGGATCTCCTCCTCCGGGCCGCCCACATCCCGGCCGACCACCACCGGAGTCGCCGCGAGGCGGTGCTGCAGCAGCAGCTCACGGGCCCGGACCAGCTGTTCCTTGCGGCTCTGCGATGCCGGGTTGTAGATCGCGATCACCAGGTCGGCGCTCGCCGCCGCGGACAGCCGGGCCGCGATCACGTCCCAGGGCTTCAGCCGGTCCGACAGCGACATGATGCAGAAGTCGTGCCCGAGCGGCGCGCCGGCCCGGCTCGCCACCGCCTGCGCCGCCGTCAGCCCCGGCACCACCCGGACCGGGACGTCCTTCCACTGCGGATCCTCGCTGACCTCCAGCACCGCCGCGGCCATCGCGAAGACGCCCGGGTCCCCGGACGACACCACCGCCACCTTGCGGCCGCGTTTGGCCAGGTCGAGCGCGAACGCCGCGCGTTCGGCCTCCACCCGGTTGTCCGACGGGTGGCGGCGCTGGCGGGCGTTCGGCGGCACGCGGTCCACGTACGGGCCGTAGCCGACCACGTCATCCGCCGCCGCCAGGGCCTCCTGCGCCTCCGGGGTGAGCCAGTCGCGGCCCGCCGGACCCAGCCCGACGACCGTCACCTGCCCCGGCTGCTCCTGCGGGACCGGCTCGGCCACGAACGTCGCGGCGGCCGGGCTCGGCAGCAAGGCCAGGGAGAAATACGGCACGGTGTCGGGGTCGACGTCGGCCAGCCGGGCGTGACGTTCCCGGTCGGTGGTCGCGCGTTCCACGTACCAGGCGTCGTCGAGGCGGCCCGCCTGAGCGAGTGCTTCGCGGACGCCGGTGAAGGTGCGGCCGAGCTTCATGATCGCGGCCGAGTCCGTGGCGGCCAGCCGCGCCGCCAGCTCCGCCGGGGGCAGGGTGCCGGGCAGCACGGTGAGGATCTCGTCGCGTTCCATCAGCGGGCGGCCGAGCACCGCCGACGCCGCGCTCACCGAGGTCACCCCGGGCACGACCTGCGTCTCGTAGCGGTCGGCGAGGCGCTTGTGCATGTGCATGTACGAGCCGTAGAAGAACGGGTCGCCCTCGGCCAGCACCACCACGTCGCGGCCCGCGTCCAGGTGCGCGGCCAGCCGCTCGGCGCTCCGGGCGTAGAACTCGTCGATCGCGCCCTGGTAGCCGCCCGGGTGGTCGGTCGTCTCCGTGGTCACCGGGTAGATCAGCGGTTCCTCGATCTGGCCCTCGCGCAGGTACGGCTCCGCGATCGCGCGGGCGTTGCTGCGGCCGTGCCGGGCCGCGTGGTACGCGATCACCCCGGCCGCGCTGATCAGCCGGGCCGCCTTGACGGTGACCAGCTCCGGGTCGCCGGGGCCCAGCCCGACCCCGAACAGTCGGCCCGCCATGGCTACTCCTCCTCCGAGGCGAGGGCGTTGACCGCCGCCGCCGTGATCGCGCTGCCACCGCGTCGCCCGCGCACAACCAGATGTTCCAGGTCTGATGCGGCCAGCGCGTCCTTCGACTCGGCCGCGCCGATGAACCCGACCGGAATCCCCAGCACCGCCGCCGGTCGCGGCGCCCCGGCCTCGATCATCTCCAGCAGCCGGAACAGCGCGGTCGGGGCGTTGCCGATCGCCACCACGGCACCGCCGAGCCGGTCGCCCCACAGGTCCAGCGCGGCCGCACTGCGGGTGTTGCCGAGCTGCGCCGCCAGCGCGGGCACGGCGGGGTCGCGCAGCGTGCAGATGACCTCGTTGCCGGCGGGCAGGCGCTTGCGCGTCACCCCGGACGCCACCATCTCGGCGTCGCACAGGATCGGCGCGCCGCCGAGCAGCGCCTTGCGGGCCGCGGTCACCACCCCGGCGCTGAAGCCGATGTCGCCGGCCAGGTCCACCATCCCGCAGGCGTGGATCATCCGTACGACGACCCGCGCCACGTCGGCCGGCAGCCCGGACAGGTCCGCCTCCGCCCGGATCGTGGCGAACGACCGCCGGTAGATCTCCGCGCCGTCGCGCACGTACTCCATCTCAGCCCTTCCTCGCGGCGCCGACCAGCGCGCCGACCTCACCGACCGAGGTGACGCCGCACGCATACGGCGATCGCACCTCGTAACCCGTCCCGGTCGCCTCGACCCGCACGTGCGGACCGGCGGGGCTCCCGCATCCGCGCGCGCAGCCGACCCAGTGCACCGGCAGTCCCCGGCCCGCGACGGTCGCGGCGTCCGCGTCGGCCCGCACGTCGGCCAGCGACTTCGCGCACCCGGGCCGGCCCGCGCAGGCGGTCACCCCGGCCCAGCGCGACCCCGCCTCGACCTCGAGCCCGGCCCCGGCCAGGGCCGCGACCCAGGACCCGGCCGCCTGCGGCGTCAGACCGGGCAGGACGACCCCACGCCAGGGCGTGAAGATCAAGCTCTCGGCCGATGCCAGCACCTTCAGTTGTACGTCGTTGAGCCGCCCGAGCGGCACCAGGGCCCCGACGGCGACGGTCCCGTCGGCCTGCTCGACGACACCGAGCGGCTCCCGCACGGCGGGCCGACGCAGCTCAGCGGGCTGGCCGAGCGTCCGGCCCAGCGCCGCGGCGGTGCGCGCGGCGACGCGAGCCGGCCCGTCCCGAAGCTCCCGCACCCGCCAGGCGACCCGCTGCTGCCCGTCGCCCTCCGCGCCGGACCGAGGGCCGGGCAGGCGCGGCCGAGAGCCAGCGACACTATCGGCAGCCGGCGGCGTGAGGTCGGCACCGGGCGTGGCGCTTGCGGCAGCCGGCGGCGTGAGGTCGGCGGGGAATGCGGCGCTTCCGGCGGAAGCGGATGCGGAGCTGGGGACGGCAGCCGCGGACAGGGCGTCGCCGGAGCCCGCCGCAGCGAGCGACGAGCCCTGAGGGGTGGGTGCGGTTGTGGAGGTCTGGGCGGCGCGTTCGTCGAGGAAGGCGTGAGCCGCTGCCAGCAGCGCCGGGATCACCTCGGCCGGCAAGACGCGCAGGCCGGCGTCCACCCCGGCGAAGATGATCGCCACCTCGTCGCCGACCGGGAGGGCCGCCACGTCCGCCCCGAAGGCCACGTCCCCCTCGCCGCCGTCCAGGGCGAATAGGAACCGTCCGGGCAGCTCGGCCAGGGACGGATCGGCACACAGGGCCTGGTCCAGGGGCCCCACCGGCAGTCCTCCGGCGAGCGGCGAGGCGGCTATGTTGCGTACGAGTTCGTGGGTTTCGGAGGGCAGCAGGCCCGCTGCCCGCAGCCGGGCCGCCAGCTCCTCCACCGGGGCCTCCCGGAGGGCCCTGAGCTGGAGGTTCGCCCGGCTGGTGAGCTCCACGTGCCCGTCGCCCCAGCGGGCCGCCAGCTCGTGCACCGCCGTGAGCTGCGCGCCGGTCATCCGACCGCCCGGCACCCGGACGCGGGCCAGCGGCCCGTCGGCCGCGGCGTGCAGCCGCAGCGCGCCCGGGCAGGCATCGGCGTCGGCGCGCACGGATGGGATGGGCACGGCCCGGATACTACGGATCCGGGCCGACACTTTCCCGGCGGCGGTCGGCATCGTCACACCCGGCGCCTCGCCTTGACGTTGCTCGCGCGCTTCTGGAGAGTGGGAGGCCACGTGCGGCGACGCCGCGGAGGAAGCCGGTGCGAGTCCGGCGCGGTCCCGCCACTGTCAGAGGGTCCTGATAGACCTTCGAGCCAGGAACTCCGGTCGCCGTGAATTCCACCGATCCGGGGCGCGGACCCCGAGGGGAGAGCCGTGTTTCTGCTGCTGTCGACGTCTGACACCGACCTGCTGAGCGCTCGGGCCAGCGGGGCCGCCTATCGCCTGGGCAATCCCGCGCGCACGCAGGTCGCCGATCTGCCGGCGCTGCTCGACGGGGTCGAGCTGGTCGTCGTGCGGATCCTCGGCGGGCGGCGGGCCTGGGAGGAAGGGCTCGACGCGCTGCTGGCCGGGCCGGTCCCGGTGGTGGTGCTGGGCGGCGAGCAGGCGCCGGACGCCGACCTGATGAAGCTCTCCACCGTGCCCGCCGGTGTGGCCGCGGAGGCGCACGGCTACCTCGCCTACGGCGGCGCCGACAATCTGGCCGCCCTGCACGACTTCCTCTCCGACACGATCCTCCTGACCGGGCACGGGTTCGCCGCTCCGGTGCCCGCGCCCGACTGGGGCCTGCTGCCGCGGGAGGCGACGACGCAGACCGGCCCCACCGTCGCGGTGCTCTACTACCGCGCTCATCACATGGCCGGAAACACGGCGTTCGTCGAGGCCCTGTGCCAGGCGGTCGAGGCCAAGGGGGCGCGGCCGCTGCCGATCTTCACGTCCTCGCTGCGCACCGCTTCGCCCGAGCTGCTGGCCGAGCTCCGCAAGGCCGATGCCCTGGTGGTGACCGTGCTGGCGGCCGGCGGCACCAAGCCGGCCACCGTCTCCGCGGGCGGTGACGACGAGGCCTGGGATGTCGGGGTGCTCGCCGATCTCGACGTGCCGATCCTGCAGGGCCTGTGCCTGACCAGCAGCCGGGCCGCGTGGGAGGCCAGCGACGACGGGCTCTCCCCGCTGGACGCGGCGACCCAGGTGGCCATCCCCGAGTTCGACGGCCGGATCATCACTGTGCCGTTCTCGTTCAAGGAGATCGACCCGGACGGCCTCTCGGTCTACGTTCCCGACCCCGAGCGGGCCGCCCGGGTGGCCGGCATCGCGGTCGCGCACGCCCGGCTGCGGCACATCCCGCCGGCCGAGCGCCGCATCGTGGTCATGCTCTCGGCCTATCCGACCAAGCACTCCCGGATCGGCAACGCGGTCGGGCTCGACACGCCCGCCTCCACGGTCCGGCTGCTGCAGGCCATGCGGGAGCGCGGCTACCGGATCGGTGACTTCCCGGGCGTCGCCGAGGGCGACGGTGACAAGCTGATCCACGCGCTGATCGCGGCCGGCGGCCAGGACCCGGACTGGCTGACCGAGGAGCAGCTCGCCGGCAATCCCGTACGGATCGCCGGCTCGGCCTACCGGGAGTGGTTCGCCACCCTCCCGGCCGACCTGCGCGAATCCATGGAACGGCACTGGGGCGAGGCCCCCGGCGAGCTGTACGTGGACGACGACGCGATCGTGCTGGCCGCCCTGCGCGACGAGAACGTGGTCGTGATGGTGCAGCCGCCGCGTGGCTTCGGCGCCAACCCGGTCGCCATTTACCACGACCCCGACCTGCCGCCGAGCCACCACTACCTCGCGGCCTACCGGTGGCTGGCCGACGACTTCGGCGCGCACGCGGTCGTGCACGTGGGCAAGCACGGCAACCTGGAGTGGCTGCCCGGCAAGAACGTCGGCATGTCCGCCTCGGACGGCACCGACGCGGCGCTGGGCGACCTGCCGCTGATCTACCCGTTCCTGGTCAACGACCCGGGCGAGGGCACCCAGGCCAAGCGGCGGGCCCACGCGACCCTGGTCGATCACCTGATCCCGCCGATGGCGCGGGCCGAGTCGTACGGCGACATCGCCCGCCTCGAGCAGCTGCTCGACGAGCACGCCAACATCGCCGCGCTCGACCCGGCGAAGCTGCCCGCCATCCGGGCGCAGATCTGGACCCTGATCCAGGCGGCCAAGATGGACCACGACCTGGGTCTGGACAACCGGCCCGACGACGAGGAGTTCGACGAGTTCATCCTGCACGTCGACGGCTGGCTCTGCGAGATCAAGGACGTGCAGATCCGCGACGGCCTGCACATCCTCGGGGCCGCGCCGAGCGGCGAGGCCCGGGTCAATCTGGTGCTCGCCATGTTGCGCGCCCGGCAGATGTGGGCCGGTCAGGTGGCCGCGCTGCCCGGCCTGCGGGAGGCCCTCGGTCTGGCCGAGGACGCCTCCACCGCCGAGACCGACGCCGTCGAGGCGCAGGCACACGCGCTGGTCGCCGCCATGGAGGAGGCCGGCTGGGAGCCCGCCGCCGCCGACCGGGTCACCGACGACGAGACGGTGGCTCAGGTCCTGCGCTTCGCCGCGACCGAGGTCGTGCCCCGGCTCGCGCGCACCACCGACGAGCTGACGAATGTCCTGCACGCCCTCGACGGCGGTTACGTGCCGGCCGGGCCGAGCGGGTCACCGCTGCGCGGCCTGATCAACGTGCTGCCGACCGGCCGCAACTTCTACTCCGTTGACCCCAAGGCCATCCCGAGCATGCTGGCCTGGGAGACCGGGCAGGCGATGGCCGAGTCGTTGCTGACCCGCTACCGCGCCGACTACGGCGACTGGCCCAAGTCGGTCGGCCTGTCCGCCTGGGGCACGAGCGCCATGCGGACCGCCGGCGACGACATCGCCGAGATCCTGGCCCTCATGGGGGTACGCCCGATCTGGGACCCCGCCTCCCGCCGGGTCACCGGCATCGAGCCGATCGACCTGGCCGAGCTGGGCCGGCCCCGGATCGACGTGACCGTGCGCATCTCCGGCTTCTTCCGGGACGCGTTCCCGCACGTGGTGGCCATGCTGGACGACGCGGTCGGACTGGTGGCCGGGCTGGAGGAGACACCCGAGCAGAATTTCGTCCGGGCGCACGCGCTGGCCGACGTCGACGCGAAGAAGTCGTGGCGGCAGGCGACCACCCGGATCTTCGGCTCGCGGCCGGGCGCGTACGGGGCGGGGATCCTGCCGCTGATCGACAGCCGCAACTGGCGCGGGGACGCCGACCTGGCCGAGGTGTACGCGGTCTGGGGCGGCTTCGCCTACGGGCGCGGGCTGGACGGGGTCGAGGCGCGGGGGGACATGGAGACCGCGTACAAGCGGATCGAGGTCGCGGCCAAGAACATCGACACCCGCGAGCACGACATCGCCGACTCCGACGACTACTTCCAGTACCACGGCGGCATGATCGCCACGGTACGGGCGCTGACCGGGCGGGCGCCGGCGGCGTACATCGGCGACTCGACCAACCCGGACGCCACCAAGACCCGCAGCCTCACCGAGGAGACCGCCCGGATCTTCCGCGCGCGCGTGGTGAACCCACGCTGGATCGCGGCGATGCGCCGGCACGGCTACAAGGGCGCGTTCGAGCTGGCCGCGACGGTCGACTACCTGTTCGGCTACGACGCGACCGCGGGCGTGGTCGCCGACTGGATGTACGAGCAGCTGGCGGCCAGCTACGTGCTGGACCCGGACAACCAGAAGTTCATGACCCAGTCGAACCCGTGGGCGCTGCACAGCATCACGGAACGGCTGCTGGAGGCGGCGGACCGCAAGCTCTGGGAGTCCCCGGAGCCGGCGACGCTGGCCGCGCTGCAGCAGGTCTACCTGGAGACCGAAGGCGATCTGGAAGGCGGCGCGGAATAGTTCTCGCGCGCATGTCGAGCCGGCGCCGGTGACTCCGACCCATGGGCATGAAGAGCGAAACGAGCAACCGCCGCGTCGTCGGAAACATCTCCCTGTCCCTCGACGGCCGCACCAACGGCGTCGGTGGCGACTACGACATGGGCTGGATCGTGCCGCACGCGGTCACCGAAGCCGGCCGTGACCACATGGTCCGGGTGACCGGGCCGGCCACCACGGTGCTGCTGGGCCGCAAGAACTACCAGGGCTTCGGCAGCTACTGGCCGGCCGTCGCCGGCAACCCCGAGGCCGATGAGCGCGACCGGACCTTCTCGGCCTGGCTCAACCGGACCGAGAAGGTCGTGTTCAGCACGACCCTGACCGAGGCGCCCTGGGAGAATTCCCGCATCGTCGCCGGTGACCTGCCGGGCGAGGTCCGCAGGTTGCGGGCCGGGGACGGCGGCGACATCATCGTGCTGGCCAGCAGCAGCATCATCCGGGCCCTGCTCGACGCCGACCTGCTGGACCGGCTGTGCATCACGCTGTGCCCGGCTGTGGTCGGCGGCGGCGCGCGGCTGCTCGAAGACGGTCTGCCCGCCTCCACGTGGACGCTCGCCGACACGACAGCCGCCGAGACCGGCGCGCTGTGCCTGATCTACGACCGGGTGTCCGTCTGATCGGCGTCGCGGCGGCGCAGCAGGTACGTGTCCATGATCCAGCCGTGCCGCTCCCGGGCCTCGGCGCGGACCCGGCGGATCTCGTCGCCGACCTCGGCCAGCGGACCGGAGACCAGCAGCTCGTCCTCGGTGCCGAGGTACGCACCCCAGTAGATGTCCACGTTCGTGGCGTCGACCGACCCGAACGTCTGGTGCGCGTCCAGCATCACGATCACGTCGTCGACGTCGGCCGGCCACTGCTCGGCCAGCCGCCGGCCCGTGGTGACCTGGAACGGGCGACCCACCCGGTTCAGGCCGACCCGGTGCTTCGCGGCCAGCGTCGAGACGCTGCTGATGCCCGGGATCACCTCGTAGGTGAACGTGGTCTCACCGCGGGCCAGGATCTCGTCGAGGATGCTGATCGTCGAGTCGTAGAGCGACGGATCACCCCAGACCAGGAACGCCCCGGTCTCGTCGTCGAGCAGATGCTCGCGGATCAGGGCCTCGGTCACCTCGGACCGCCGGTGCCGCCAGTCCGCGATCGTGCCCTCGTAGTCGGCGGGGGTGCGGTCGCGGTCCGGGTCGCGGCCCTCGGCGATGCGCCGGCTGGGGCGGGCGTACGCCTTGAGCAGCCGGCGCCGTAGCTCGATCAGGCTTTCCTTGGTGTCGCCCTTGTCGAGCAGGAAGAACACGTCGGTCCGGCCGATCGCCTTGGCTGCCTGCAGGGTCAGGTGGTCCGGGTCGCCCGCGCCGATCCCGATGACGTAGATCTTCCGCACGCCCAGCAGTCTGCCGCACGCCACCGACGCACCGAACCCCAGGCCCAAGCCAACGCCGCCCGAGCGGGCCGGGCACCGGAAGGCGCCGGGAGGCGGGGCGCGGGAAGGCGGGGCGCCGGGAGGCGGGGCGCCGGGAGGCGGGGCGCCGGGAGGCGGGGCGCCGGGAGGTGGGCGCGGGGGGAGGCGGGGCGCCGGAAGTCGGGCGCAGGAGGGCCAGGCGATGGGACGCCGCACGCCGGAAGCGCGACGCCCAAGGGGGGCCCATCGGGTCAGACGGCGACCGCCGCCGCCCGAGCATGCGCCAACGCCAACTCCAACGCCCCGTGCAGCGCCGCCTCCGTGCCCAGGGTCCCGTGCTCGACCCGCGTCGGCCCCGGAAAGGAGATCGCCGCCCGCACCCGCGGCAACAGCGCCGGATGTGTCCCGACCGGCCCGCCCAGCAGCACCAGCGCCGGATCCACCACCGCCGCCACCGAGATGATCGCCCGGGCCACCGCCGCCGCCAGCACCCGCAGCGCCGGCTCGTCGCCGCGGTCGAGCAGTTCCAGCGCCGCTGCCACGTCGTTCGACGGGGCGTCCGAGCGGCCGAGCCCACCAGCCGCCAGGTCGGCGGCGATCGTCGAAGCTCCGGCGCCGGGCAGGTAGCCGATTTCACCGGCCAGCCCGTGCGCGCCGCGGATCAGCTGGTCGCCGATGTAGAGCCCCACGCCCAGTCCCGCCCCGACGTAGACGTACGCGAAGCTGGCCTCGCCCGCCGCCCGGCCGGCGCGGTGTTCGGCCAGCGCGGCCAGGTTGACGTCGTTGTCGACCAGGATCGGGGCCGGCACCAGGTCGCCGATCAGTTCGGCCGGGCTGAGCAGGCCTTCCGGGAACGGTGTGCCGGCCAGCGGGACCACCTCGTGGGTGACCGGGTGCACCGGGTTGGCGATGGAGATGCCGACGGCTCGCAGCGGGCCCGGCCCGGCGGGGAAGGCGCCGACGGCCGCGCGCAGGTTGGCCACCAGGGCAGCCACGTCGCCGGGGGCGCCGGCCGGACGCCGGTGCTCGTCCAGGGTGCGGCCGGCCAGGTCGGCGGCGCGCGCCCGGACGCCGGACTGGTCCAGCTCGACCGCCAGCACCCAGCCGGCCCGGGCGCCGAGCTCGTAGAACGTGCCGATCCGGCCCCGGCGGCCGGTCTCTTTCAATCCCGTGGCGTCCAGCAGGCCGCCCTCGACCAGGCGCCGGACGGCCTCGGAGACGGTGGGCCGGGAGTAGCCGGTCAGGTCGGCCAGTTCGGCCCGGGTGGTCCGGCCCTGGCGGATCGTCTCGTCGAGCAGGCGCCGGTCGGTGGCCGCGCGGAGCACCGTCTGCGGCAGTGCCCGGCTGACGTCGTTCACCGTCACCTCTTGTGATCTTCCGGCGGGATCTCCTACATTAGGACAAGGTTCTAGTTAGGTCACCTAATCAAATGGAGGCAGCGATGCACACCGCCCCGGACGACATCCCCCGCGCCATCCGTGAGACCAAGGCCGAGCTGCGCAAGCGGATCGGCGATGTCACCGGCGCCTTCGCGCGGGCCGAGGCCGCGGTGCGGGCCGAGGTCGCCGAGGTGGTCGCGCAGCGCGACCGCGGCGAGCAGGTCTGGCCGGTCATCCGGTTCGCCGACATCGCCGCCGGCACGGTGCCGGCCGATCTCGTCGAGGCGGTACGCCGCCGCGGCTGTGCCGTGGTCAAGGGCACCTTCGGCCGGGACCGCGCCGAGGGCTGGGACGCCGAGCTGGTGTCGTACCTGGACCGCAACGACTTCGCCGGCAAGTACCGCTACCTCGACGACGGCATCTTCGGCGGGCTGTCCGCGAGCAAGCCGTCGATCTTCCCCATCTACTGGTCACGTCCGCAGATGGAGGCCCGTCAGGACGACAACATGGTCGCCGTACGCGGCTTCCTCAACTCCTTCTGGAAGCACGAGTCCGAGGGGCGGGTCTGGTTCGACCCGGCCCGCGACACGGCGTACCCGGACCGGGTCCGGCGCCGCGAGCCCGGCACCGACTCCGCCGGGCTGTCCGCGCACACCGACTCCGGCTCGATCGAGCGGTGGCTGCTCCCGGCGTACCAGAACGTCTTCCGGCACGTCTTCGCGGGCAACCCCGAGGCGTACGACCCGTGGGACGGCGCCTACCGCACCGAGGTGCACGAGTTCGAGTCCACGGTCATGTGCTCGGCGTTCCGCACGTTCCAGGGCTGGACCGCGCTGTCCGACATGGCCCCGACCGAGGGCGTGCTGCACGTCGTGCCGATCCCCTCGGCGATGGCCTATCTGCTGCTGCGGGCCCTGCAGGACGATGTGGCCGACGACGACCTGTGCGGGGCGGCCAACGGCCAGGCGCTGCCGATCAGCGAGCGCTGGCACCCCGCGCTGATGCCCGCCCTCACGCCGATCCCCGCGGTCGAGCCGGGGGACACCGTGTGGTGGCACGGCGACATGATCCACTCTGTCGGCGCGGTGCGGGACCAGCAGGGCTGGGGCAACGTCATGTACATCCCGGCCAGCCCGTACTGCGAGAAGAACGCCGCCTACGCGGCCGAGTGCGGTCAGGCGTTCCTGCGCGGCGTCAGCCCGAGCGACTTCGCCGCCGAGGACTACGAGGTCGACTGGGCCGGCCGGCCGGCCGCCGACGAGCTCAGCCCGACCGGCCGCGCGCAGCTGGGTCTGCGGGCGGGCTGAGGTAGGCGAGCACGGCCAGCACCCGGCGGTGGCTGTCGCCGGTGTCGGGCACCCGCAGTTTCTGCAGGATGCTGCGCATGTGGGTCTCGACCGTCCGCTCGGCCAGCGTCAGGCCGGCGGCGATGGCCCCGTTGGACCGGCCCTCGGCCGCCAGCGCCAGCACCTCGGCCTCGCGCGGCGTCAGCACGGCCAGCGGGTCGGCGCGACCGGTCGAGGCCAGCAGGGCCGAGACCACCTCCGGGTCGAGGGCTGACCCGCCGGCGGCGACCCGCCGGATGGCGTCCAGGAAGTCGTCCACGCCCAGCACCCGGTCCTTGAGCAGATAGCCGAAGCCGCCGGTCGCCACCAGCGGCACGCAGTGCCGGGTCTCGACGTGCTGGGAGAGCAGCATCATCGGCAGATCCGGGTGCGCGTCGCGGAGCCGGCGGGCCGCCAGGGCGCCGTCCACCGTCATCGTGGGCGGCATCCGCACATCGATGATCACGAAGTCCGGCCGGTGCCGGTCCACGGCGTCGTCGAGCAGATCGGCGGCACCGACCGCGGCGACCACCTCGTGCCCGCCCTCGGCCAGCAGCCGCCGCAGGCCCTCCCGGAACAGCGCCGAGTCCTCGGCCAGCACGATGCGCACTCAGATCACCGCCTCGACGGTGGTGCCGCCACCGGCCGGGCTGCGCACGGTCAGCTCGCCACCGATCGACAGGACCCGGTCGCGCGCAGACATCAGCCCGAATCCGGGCCGGGCCCCGCCCACGCCGTCGTCGGAGACCTCGATGCGGAGTCCGGACTCCTGCTCCCGGACCATCACCGCTATCCCGGTGGCCCCGGCGTGCTTCATCGCGTTGGTCAGGGCCTCGGCGACCACGAAGTACGCCGTGGTCGCCACCACCTCCGGCGGATCGACGTCGGGAACTGTCACTGTGACGGGCACCGAGCTGTCCGTGGCCAGCGCCCGCAATGCCGCGGGGAGGCCGTCCTCCAGCCGGGCCGGGCGTACCCCGTGGGCCAGCCGCCGCAGCTCGGCGACGGTGTCGCCGAGCGTGGTCACGGCGGTCTCCAGATCCTGGTGGGCGGGCTGGTCCGGGGCGATGCCGCGCTGCACCGACCGCAGGCGCATGCCGACCGCGATGAGCTGTTGCTGGGCGCCGTCGTGCAGATCGCGGGCCAGCCGCTGCCGTTCGGCCGCCCCGGCCAGCGCGAGCCGGGCCTGGCCGGCCCGGGTCTCGTCGAGCGCCAGCCGCAGCTCCAGCCGCAGCCGGCTCACCTCGATCGGCAACCGGGCCTGGACGGCCGCCTCACGGGCCCGCCGCAAGCGCCGCGCGGACGCCAGCCCGAGCACGATGACGCCCACCTCGGTGTCACCCGTGGTCAGCGGCACGCGGACGGCTCCGGGCGCGACCTGCGACGGTTCCCCGGCCGGATCGACGTACTGGTCGGCCGCGCTGCCCGGCAGCCGCACGAGCAACCGCAGACCCGGATCGCCGAGCACGGTACGCAGCACCGTCTCGGCCTCCTCGGGCTGCGCGGTGCCGCCGCGCACCTGCCGCACGAACTGCTCCACCCGGGCCCGGGTGACCGTGCGCTCGCGGTCCACGACCCGGCCGACCAGCTCGTTGATGAGCCGGTGCAGCGGCAGCAGGCACATGGCGGTGACGAAGGCCGCGCCGGTCAGCCCGACCCGCGAGTCACCGCCGGCCGCGTCGGCGACCGCGAACACCACCCCGGCGAAGATCGCGGCGGAGAGCACCGACGTGACCACCCAGGCCAGCGTGGTGCCCAGCAACCGGTCGACGTCGAAGAGGTCGTGCCGCACCACCGCGACCGCGATGGCGGCGGGCACGGCGAGCAGCATCGCGGCCAGGAACCCCAGGTACGCGACGGCGACCGGGGCACCGAGCAGCTCGGCGATCCAGCCACCGGCCAGCAGCACGGGCACAGTGCCCGCGCCGAGCACCAGCCAGCGCAGCTGCGTCCGTACCGTCTCGCCGCCGGCCCGGTAGCGCACGACCAGGCTGCCGACCGCCAGGCCGAGCGCGACCAGAGCCGCGCAGAAGGCCGGGATGGCGACGGATGCGAAGACGGCGTCCGGCACCTCGAGGCCCGGGCTGCGGAGGCCGGGCGGGTAATCACCAGAATCGGGCCGCAGCAGCGAGACGACCGCGTGCACGGTCAGCGCGGCGGCCACGCTGAAGACGGCGGCGAGCCGCCGGCGCCGGCCGGGCAGCATCCCGTCCGGGAACACCAGGCAGAGAGCGACGAAGCCGGCCAGATTCCACACCCAGGCGCCGAGCTGGAAGGTGTAGACCCAGCGGGCGGCCGGCCAGGGATCGGCCGTCAGCGCGGTCGCGCCCCAGCTCTCGACCGCGAAGACCGCCGCCGGCGCGGCGCCGACCCAGCTCAGCGCGGCCCCGACCGGGCTGCCCGGCACGCGCCGGTGCAGCAGCAGGCCGGTCACCACCGGTACGGCCAGCAGGCACGTCTGCACCGCCCAGTCCACGACCGAGGAGTTGAGCGGGGCCGACACCGAGACGGCCACGGCGAAGACCAGCCCGGGCACCAGCGCGCCCCGGCGCAGCATCGTCCGGGCGCCCATCCGAACATCCTGGTCCACCGGACGGTTCCCGTCATCAGTGTCAGCACTTAGCCGCGTGCACTCGGGCGGGTCCGGCGCCGGCCCGGATGTGCGCGCGGGTGCCGTCCGGCCAAGGTGAAGCGGTCACCAGCGCCGCCCTCGGAAGGAAACGTCATGGAACTGATCGTCACTGTGCTGCTCGCGTTCCCGCTCGGCTTCGCCCTGCGCTCGCGGACGGCGGCCTATCTGGCCTTCATCGCCGTGCACTCGTTCGTGTTCACCTTCCAGAGCCTGCAACTGCTCCGGGCCTGGACGGCCGGCGACACCTCGGCCTTCGCGGCCGACGCCGACACCGTCCCGTGGTCGTACCTGCTGGTCAACGCGGTCATCTACGCCGCCGGGCTCGGCCTGGTCGCCCTGGGCCACCGGGTGCGCAGCCGGCGGGCGAACCGTCCGGCGCAGGCGGCCGACCTGGCCGCTTGAACCCTCGCGCCCGCGGTGCTCAGTCGGGCAGGATCGGCACCGACGGATTGAGGTCGCGGCCCAGCGACGCCGCCCGGGTCACCGAGGACGAGCCGAACCTGTCCCGGACCGCGTCCAGCGCGGTGTCCAGACTGTCGGCCACCGGCACGTCGAACGGCAGCTCCAGCTGCACCGCGCCGTCGCTGTCCAGGTTGCCGACCGCGACGCCGACCAGGGTCAGGCCGCGCTCGTCGATCAGCGGCCGGGCCTCGGTCAGCAGCTGACGCGCCGTGGTCAGGATGGCGCTGGTCTGCATGGTCGCCTTGAGCAGGCTGCGCGAGCGGGTGGCCCGGGTGAAGTCGCCGAAGCGCAGCCTCAGGGTGATCGTGCGGCCGGCCCGGTGGGCCGAGCGCATCCGGCGGGTGACCCGGTCGACCAGGGCGGCCAGGGTCGCGTCGATCTCCTCGAACGGGCGCGGCCGGCGACCCAGCGCGCACTGCGAGCCGATCGAGCCGCGCCGGTGGCCGGTGCGGACCCGGCGGGGGTCACGGTTGTGGGCGAGCGCGTGCAGGTGCCGGCCGGCGTGCGCGCCGATCATGGTGACCAGGGCGGCCTCGCCGATGCGGGCCACGTGCCCGACGGTCAGGATGCGGTGCTCGCGCAGCTTGCCCGCGGTGACCGGGCCGACGCCCCAGAGGCGTTCGATCGGCAGCGGGTGCAGGAACGCGAGCTCCTCGCCCGGCGGCACCACCAGCAGGCCGTCCGGTTTGCCCACGGCGCTGGCCACCTTGGCCAGGAACTTCGTGCGGGCCACGCCCACGGTGATCGGCAGGCCGACCCGCTCGCGGACCTCGGTGCGCAGCCGGGCGGCGATGCCGGCCGGGGTGCCGCTGATCCGGTGCAGCCCGCCGACCTCCAGGAAGGCCTCGTCGATGGAGATGCCCTCGACGATCGGGGTGGTGTCGCGGAAGACCTCGAAGACGGCCTTGCTGGCCGCCGAGTACGCCGACATCCGCGGCGGGACCACGAGAGCGTGCGGGCACAGTGCGCGGGCCTGGGCGATGCCCATCGGGGTGCGGACGCCGTACGCCTTGGCCTCGTAGCTCGCGGCCAGCACGACCCCGCCGCCGACCAGGACCGGGCGACCCCGCAGGGCGGGGTCGTCCCGCTGCTCGACCGACGCGTAGAACGAGTCGAGGTCGGCGTGCAGGATGGTCGCCTGGTCGGGCACCGCGTCATCTTCGCACACCTGTTCGAATTCGGCGACGCGCGAGGATGGGGGACATGACGACGCGACCGCCGCTGGCCGAGAAGCTCGATCTGCAGCCCCACCCCGAGGGTGGCTGGTACCGCGAGACCTTCCGGTCCGCGGTCACCAT
Source organism: Actinoplanes sp. NPDC004185 (assembly GCF_053603475.1). Taxonomy (NCBI): domain Bacteria; kingdom Bacillati; phylum Actinomycetota; class Actinomycetes; order Micromonosporales; family Micromonosporaceae; genus Actinoplanes; species Actinoplanes sp. NPDC004185. The sequence continues at coordinate 39,342 of NZ_JBSGFR010000001.1, forward strand.
CCGGCCCGAGGGGTACGCGGGCCCGCGCGCCGCCGCCACCGGCATCTACTTCCTGCTCCAGCCGGGCGAGTTCTCCGCGTGGCATGTGGTGGCCTCCGACGAGCTGTGGTTCCTGCACTCGGGCTCGCTGGAGTTGCGCTACGGCGGCGCCGGCCCGGACCCGGTGGAGGGCGGCGAGACGGTGGTGCTCACCGCTGACAATCCGCAGGCGCTGGTGCCCGCCGGGGTGTGGCAGAGCGCGTATCCGGCCGGTGATGAGCCCGTGCTGGTGAGCTGCGTGGTGTCGCCGGGCTTCGACTTCGCGGACTTCCGGCTGGCCTAGTGTCGCAGCTCACGGGCCGTTCAGGAAGTACCAGGGGGGTACCCCGGTTATCCAGGTTGAGTGCAACACGCTCAACCTTGAACCGGAGGAATCTGCCATGGTGCTGCGTACCGATTTCGACCGCCTGACCACCCGCGTCTTCGACTCCGCCACCCGTAGCGCCGGTGCCCGCCTGGACGCCTACCGCGAGGGTGACTCCTTCTTCATCGACATCGATCTGCCCGGCGTCGACCCGGCCGGCATCGACATCACCGTGGACCGCAAGGTGCTCACCGTGCGGGCCCAGCGCAAGCGGGCCGAGCGCGACGGCGTGCAGTACGTCGTGACCGAGCGCCCGATGGGTCCGGTCAGCCGGCAGGTCTTCCTGTCCGACTCGCTGGACACCGACCGGCTCGACGCCCGCTACGACAACGGCGTGCTCACCCTGAGCATCCCGGTGACCGAGAAGGCCAAGCCGCGCAAGTTCGAGGTCGCCGCCGCCTGACGTCTCAGGTGTCACTCCCGGGGCCGCGCGCCGATCGAGGCGCGGGGCCCCGGCGCGTCAGTGGGCGAACGCGAAGTAGTTCACGTTGACGAACTCGGCGGCGTCGTCGCGGGCGAAGGTGAGGAAGACGGTGTGCCGCCCGGTGGTGGGCTCGATGTCAGCACTGCGGGACTGCCACTCCTGCCAGCCGCCGGTGTCCTCGACCGGCACGGCCCCGGCCGGGGCGTTGCCGGGGCTGTCCAGGCGCACCTCGATCCGGCCACCGCCGCCGTCCACGTCGGAGGCCAGCCGGACGGCGACCTCGGTGGCCGGCTCGGTGCCGAACTCCACGTCGTCGAAGCGCAGCCAGTCGCCGTTGCTGATCCAGCCGATGTTCTGCCCGCCGCCCTCGTCCTCGGTCTCCTGGAACTGGGTGCCCTGCTGGCCGGCGGCCGTCTCGGCCTGGATCACCGCGTAGGCGTCGACGCCGCCGGGCGCCGGGGTCCTCGGTGACGGGGAGGGCTCCACCGGAGGGGCGGCCGGCTCCGACGGGGACGACGCCACCGACGGAGGGGCGACGACCGCGGCGGCGGCCGGGGTGTCCGATCCGCCCTGGAGCCGCCCGATCAGGTAACCGAGCAGGACGAGGGCCAGTCCGGCCGCGGCGAGCGCGAGCCGGTTACGGGTGACCCGCGACCGGGAGTGATAGACCCCGGGCGGCGGGGAGGCTGGAGTAGTCATCGGCTCAGCAGGATAACGCAGCGGCCGGCCTTTTTCGAAAAGCGTCGACCATGGACGCTGAGCTGCGGTAACGGGCCGAAGTGCCGGTGGGCGAGGGCTGTGCTATCGGCGGGGACATCGGCCGGCGTCATCGGTTGACATCTTTCGGAGGCCGTACCAAGCTCGGTGAGAGCGCTCTCACTGGTTGCGGAGCGTGATGGCCGGGACGCACCCCCCTTCCTTGTCCGCCCCCGAAGCGGCCCGGCCGACGCCGGATCCCTCCCGCGCGGATGTCCTCCCGCCGGGCCGGTGTCATCCGGGGGCCGACAGTTAGGTGCTCATGCGTCTCAACCGCAGATCTCTGCTCGGGCTCGTCGTCGCGGCGGTCGCCATCCCCGCCGCCGTCGCGGTGATCCCCACCGCCCAGGCCGCCACCGGCCCCGACCTGCTCCCGCTCACTGTCACCAACAACTCCGGCCGCGGCGAAGCCACCCACCTGTACGTGCTGGGCGTCAGTGGCGGCAAGCTCGGCTACGTCACCGAGGGCGGCACCTTCACCCCGTGGACCGGCGGGGCCAACCCGCCCGCCCCGGCACCCGACGTGTCGATCGACGGCCCGGCCGACGGGGCCAGCAGGACGATCCCGGTGCCGAAGGGCCTCTCCGGCCGGATGTACATGGCGTTCGGCGACAAGCTCGACTTCAGGATCAGCCAGGACGGCGGACTCGTGCAGCCCGCGCCGTGGGCGGCCGGCGACCCCAACAGCGACATCCTGTTCGACTGGAGCGAGTTCACCTACAACGACTCCGGCATCTGGCTCAACAGCTCCCAGGTCGACATGTTCGCCGTGCCGCACGCGGTCAGCGTCACCAGCTCCGACGGCACGACCGCGGTCACGGGTCAGCTCAAGCCCGGCGGGCGCAACGCCGTCATCGACGCCGTGAAGGCCGACCCGTCGTTCAGCGGCCTCGTCCGGACCCGCGCCGACGGCACCGTGCTGCGCGTGCTGGCTCCGGGCAAGGGCGCCGACGGCGGTGACTTCGACCCGGACTACCTGGCGTCCTCCATCGACAAGGCCTGGGCCGCGTACGAGAACACCGACCTCACCGTGAAGCCCTTCGCCGACCAGCCCGGCAAGATCTTCACGGGCCGGACCAGCGGCGCCGTCATGACCTTCACCGACGCCACCGGCGCCCAGGTCGCGACGTTCACCAAGCCGACCACGGCGCACGTCTGGGGGTGCGACGGCAACCTGGCCGCCCCGAACGACCTCGTCGTCGGCCCGATCGCGCGCAGCCTGTGCGCGGCGCTGCAGCGGACGACCCTGGGCACCCAGGCCGTCGAGCCGAGTACCGACGCGTCGACGTTCTACCGCAACGAGCCGACCAACCTGTACAACAAGGTGATCCACGAGCAGATGGTCGACGGCAAGGCGTACGCGTTCGCCTTCGACGACGTGGCGAACCAGGAGTCGCTGGTGCACAGCGGCGACCCGGCCGCGATCGGCATCACGCTCACGCCGTTCGAGTAGGACCGTGCGGGTACGGCGCACCGGGAGTCCTCGGTGCGCCGTACCCGTCACTCAGATCTTCGGAATGAGCACCTGAGCGACCGCCGTCGCCTCGGCCAGGTTCTCGTCGTCGCTGTCGCCGCGGCTGTAGACGTCGATCGAGACCGTGCCGTAGAGCACGTAGAGGTGCCCGGCCAGCTGGAACGCCCGCTCACCGAGGTCGTTGACCGGCGTCGCGTCGGCGATCTTGACGGTGAAGTCCTGCTCGGTGGTCCGGCTCAGGAAGACGGCCAGCTGCCCACCGGCCTGCTGCCACTGGCAGAAGCGGGTGCTGTCGCCGGCCGGCAGCCCGTCCTCGTCGAGCTGGGTGATCTCCCGCCCGGTCAGCTCGGTGACCTGCTTCTTGCTGAGCAGCGTGCACGGGTCCGGGATGTCACCGGCGTCCTTGACCGAGTCACCCAGTCCACTGGCGGCGGTCGGCGACGGGGCGGCCGGTGACGGGGCAACCGGCGGGGAAGCCGTCGAGGTTTGCTCCACCGCACCGCAGCCCGTCAGGGCGAGACAGGCGACGAGGGCGGCGAACGGGCGGCGGTGGTTCATGGCTCTCCCTGGGTTCACGCCGCGCGGTACGGCGTCCGCCCAGGTTGCCGCGTCCGGCCGGGCACCGGAAGAGCCGGTGCGCCCAGCTGGCACGGAGGCAGGAGAACTTCAGCCGTTAGGGGCGAGGGCGGACAGGATCTCCTCGGCCCGCTCCCCGGCGGCCCGCGGGTCGCCGTCCGGTGAACCGATGAACGGGTCCCAGTTCAGGTCGTAGAACAGCTCGGTCACGCCGGCCTCGGCGTAGAGCTGGGCGCCGGCCCGGATCTGGTCCCAGGTGCCCGACAGCGGCACGCCGTCCTCGCGCAGCCCGGCCTTGACCACGCCGCGCACCACGATCCGGAGGGCGTCCGGGTCGCGGCCCGACTCCTCGGCCGCGCGCCGCACGATCTGCGCACCCCGCGCGATGTCCTCGAGACCGGCCCGGCTGCTGCTGACCCAGCCCGCGGCGATCCGCCCGGCGCGGCGCAACGCGGCATCCGCCGTGCCGCCCAGCAGGATCGGCGGGCCCCCGGGCTGCACCGGCGCGGGAGCCATGACGCTCGGCGGCACGGTGTAGAACTCCCCGTCGAAGTCGACGTGCTCACCGGTGAACAGCGCGCGCAGCACGCGCAGATACTCCTCCGTGCGCCGGCCGCGGGGATTCGGGTCCGAGCCCGTCGCCACGAACTCCACCTCGGACCAGCCGGTCCCCAGACCCAGGTCGAACCGGCCGCCGGAGAGCACATCGAGCGTGCTCGCCTGCTTGGCGAGGTAGGTGGGGGAGAGGTAGGGCAGGTTGATGACGGCGACCCCGAGGCGGATGTCCGTGGTGCGGGCGGCCGCGTAGGTCAGCGCCAGCAGCGGATCGAGCACGCTGCGGTAGACCGGCTGCAGATTCTGCTCGTCGCCGGCCAGCAGCCGCTGGAACGACCACAGCCCGTGGTAGCCCAGCTCCTCGGCCCGCATCGCGAACCCGGTCAGGGACAGGGGATCCGCCCACACCCCGGAGACCGGGCATCCGCAGCTGATCAACATGCGGTTCACCGTACTGCGCGCCGATCGGATGCGCCCGGGGCCGCGGTGCACAATCGACGCAAGTTCCCATCCGGTCGGGAGAGGGCCGCCGCTTGTCGCTGACGCTCGCAGAGATGAACCCGGACGACTTCGTGCGCCGCCGGGCGCTGCTGGTCGCGAGCTACGCGCAGGCGATCACCACGGCTCGGGCGCTGACTCCCGCGCAGGCGCGGGCCGAGGCCGAGCGGGACGTCGCCGAGAGACTGCCGCGCGGACCGGCGACCCGCGGCCAGCTACTGCGCAAGGCCCTGGTGGACGGCACCGAGGTCGGCTGGATCTGGCTGTCGATGCCCGGCACGACCGTGCCGGACATCGCCTGGATCAACGACGTCGAGGTCGATCCGCCGTTCCGGTCCCGGGGGTACGCCGGCGCGATCATCACCGCCGCGGAGGCGGAGCTCGTCGCCCGCCGCGTGCCGGCGATCGGCCTCAACGTCTTCGGTGACAACGACACAGCCCGTCGCCTCTACGAGCGGCTCGGCTTCGAGGTGACCGCGGAGCAGCGCTCGCGCTCGCTGGCCGAGGTGCCCCGGGCCGAGGGGATCGAGCTCGTGCCGATGGCCGACTACCGGAGCCGGATCGAGGCGCTGTTCGCCGACTACGCCCAGGATCTGGTGCACGAGCGGGGCCTGTGGCACGGCGAGGCCGAGGACCGGGCGGCCCGCAGGCTGGCCGAGCTGCTCCCCGACGGGGCGCGGACCCCGGGGATGCTCCTGCGCACGGTGGTGGCCCGGGGCGTACCGGTCGGATGGGTCTGGGCCGGTCTGCCGGCGCCGCCGCGGGTCGCCCTGGGCTGGCTGCACAACATCGAGATCGACGAGCCCTACCGCCGCCGGGGTCACGGCCGCGCGGCCATCGCCGCGGTCGAGGCCGAGCTGGCGCGGCGGGGCGTCGGCACGATGGGCCTCAACGTGCACGGTGCCAACACCGGGGCCCGCCGGCTCTACGCCCGGCTGGGCTACCGCCTGCTGGCCCAGCAGATGGCCAAGCACCTACCGGCCCGGTGACCCGCGCGGCGGGCGTCAGTTGCTGTAGATCCGGGTGGGGCTGATCAGCACGGCGGTGCGCCGCTGCTCGGCCATCACCCGGTCGTACTCGGCCCAGTCGTCGTGGGAGCCGCCGGCCGCGATGAAGATCTCGCGCAGCAGCAGGCGCAGCCGGTCGGCGTCCAGCCACGGCCGGGCGTCGTCCGGGCCGGCCAGCTCGGCGTGGCCCTCGACCGTGGCCCACTGCCAGCCGCTGCGGAACGCCGTCGTGACCTGGGGGCGGGCCCGCAGGTTGGCCAGCTTGACCCGGCCGTACGTGACGAAGGCCAGCACCTGCTCACCGGTGCCGGGATGGGCCACGACGCCGGCGTTCACCAGCGAGGACTGGATCGTCCCGTCGGCGCGCAGGGTGGAGACGATGGCCAGGCCGCTCTCGTTCGCGGCCAGGCTCCACGCCTCGGACAGGGTTGTCACCGTTCGGCCTCCGCCTTGTCGAGGAAGTCCTGCATCCAGGCGACGCGGTGCGGGCTCAGGCCGGCCTCCCGGCCCTGGGCGACCGCTTCCCGGACGTGCGCCAGCCCCTGCTCGCGCAGCCCGTCGGCCAGCTCGGCGATGCCCAGGGCCATCGTGCCGCCCGGGATCCAGCGCGGGTCGCCGAGCTCGGCGCGCAGCTCGTGCGAGATGCGCAGGTGCTCCAGCGCCTTGTCGGACTGCAGATCGGACGCCGCGTAGTAGAAGCCGACGTGGCGGTGCACCTCGGAGCGCAGCAGCAGGTCGCCGTACCGGTCGGCCAGGTCGAGGGCCTCCCAGTAGTACGGCATGGCGGCATCCCAGTCCTGGCGCAGCACCTGGTGGACCAGCCCGACACCGAACAGCGACTCGGCCGTGCCCGCCGGGTCGCCGAGGCCGCGCCGGATCTCCAGGGCCTGCCGGAAGAGGGCCTCCTCACCCTCGCTGTCGGCTTTGCCGAGGTCGTCGTCCTCCAGCGCCCGGAAGTGCATGAGCATCGCCTGCCGGTCCAGCACCGCGGCCTCGAGGGCCCGGTCGCCGTCGGCCCGGGCCTGGGTCAGCAGCTCCTCGAAGGTCCGCTCGGCCGCCTCGTAGTCCCCGGTCCGGAACGCGGCCTCGACCATCGCCTCGTTGCCGGCCGCCAGTGTGTCCCCCGTTGTCCCCATCCTTCGCAGGCTACCGGCGGATCGGCGCCCAGGCTGACCGCCCGCGCGTTTGCTTGCCCCGGCCTGCTCGAATCAAGGGCGTGACCGAGGACATCGAAACCCGCCTGACCGCGCTGGCCGGACTGGTCCGCGAGGCCGAGCTGCTCCGCGCCCGCCGGGCCCAGCTGGACCAGCGTCTCACCGAGCAGGTGACCGCCCTCGCCGAACTGCGCGCGACGTGGGCCGGGGAGGTCCGCGACGTCGAGCGCCTCGAGGGCCTCTCGCTGTCCCGGGTGCTGGTTGCCCTGCGCGGCGCGCACGCCGAGGAGCTGTCCCGCGAGCAGGGCGAGGCCGACGCGGCGCGCTACCGGGTCGCCGAGGGCGAAAGCCGGCTGGCTGCCCTCCGCGCCGAGCAGGCGGCCGTCGACGCGCGGCTGGCCGAGCTGGCCGACCTGCCGGCCCGCTTCGCCCGGGCGGTCGACGACAAGGAGAGCCACCTGCGCCGGACCGGTGGCCCGCAGGTCACCCGGTTGCTGGCCCTGGCCGGGGAACGCGGCCGGGTGGAGGCGGAGCTGCGCGAGCTGCACGAGGCCGGCCGGGCCGCCGACACCGCGCTGGGCGCGCTGGCCGAGCTGCGCCGGCAGCTCGACCGGCTCTCGGGCCGCCAGACGAGCAACAATCTGCTCGGCGGCGCGGTGGCGCTGGGCGCGCCGGACTGGCTCGACGGGGTCGCCCGGTCGGCGGCGTACGCCGACCGCTGCCTCGTGGTGCTGCACACCGAGCTGGCCGACGTCGGCCTGGCCCGGCCGCTGGGCCACGCCCCGCGGCCGGTCGTCGCACCCACCGGCGTCGCGCAGGTCTTCTTCTCGGACCTGCTCATGCGGGACCAGATCAACCAGGCGATCCGCAACACCGACGGTTCGGCCGGGGTGGTCGCGCAGGTACGCCAGGACGTCGACCAGCGCACCGAGACGGCCCGCGCCCACTGGAGCGGACTGATGCGCGAGCGGCAGGACCTGCTGACGGCGTGACTACAGCGCGGCGAGCGCCTCGGGGATCGGGGTGTCGCCGGCGAACAGCTCGAACGTGGCGCCGATGGTGGCCGGCGTGGTCAGCACGGCAGCCAGCACCGCCGCCACGTCGTCCCGCGGGACCGGCCCCCGGTGGCCCAGCTCGGCCGAGACCCGGACCAGGCCGGTGCCGGGATCGTCGGTGAGCGAGCCCGGGCGCACGATCGTGACGTCGAGTCCGCTCGCCCGGACGTAGTCGTCGGCCTCGGCCTTGGCCTGCAGATAGGCCCGCATCGACTCGCCCGCGGAGTCCGGCCGGTCGGCGCCGATCGAGGAGACCATGACGTAGCGGCGTACCCCGGTGGCGCGGGCCGCGTCGGCGAGCTTGACCGCGCCACCCAGGTCGACCGTCCGCTTGCGCTCAGCCCCGCTGCCCGGCCCGGCGCCGGCCGCGAACACCACGGCGTCGGCGCCCTGCACGTACGCGTCCAGCGTCGCGTCGTTCTCCAGGTCACCGACGACCGGGACCGCACCGAGCGCGGTGAGGTCGGCGGCTTGGGCGGGTGAGCGGATGAGGCCACGGGCGGTGTGCCCCTGACCGGCCAGCAGTCTGAGCAGGCGGAGCGCGACCTTGCCGTGGCCGCCGGCGACGAGAATGTCCATGACTCTGTTCTACTCCGCCGGCTGCGGCACCGGCTGGAACGCGACGTCGGTCACGTCGGCCGCGAGCTCGGTGAAGTCGGTGCCGTAGGCGGCCGGCTCGACGATGCGCAGCACCAGCGCGAAGGGGCGGTCGGCGCCGTACCGGCGGGCCAGCTCGGGGTGGTGGGCGGCCAGGTAGCGGGCGCCGGCCAGGTTGCTGCCGGCGCTCAGGCCACCGATGAAGAAGACCGGGTGTCCACCCGCCGGTCCCCAGAACCGGGCGAGCAGGACGTAGCTGGTCTCCGGGGTGAGGACGTACTCGGTGCCGCCCACGGTGAACGACAGGCGGGGCTTCTCGTCGTCGAAGACCGCATACGTCACGCCGCGCAGGATCGTGCGTACGTGGGTGGCGCTGCGCGGGCTGGCGTCGCCGGGGCCGCCGACGCAGAACTCGGTGAGCCGGCCGATCTCGCCGGTGGGCTGGTTCTCCCCGACCCGGTCGGCGTGCGCGCCGCACTCGCGGGCGATGGTAGCCAGCTCCACCAGCGCGGCGACGTCGCGGCGGTGCACGCTGAACTCGCGCGGTGAGGAGGCGTGCCGGGACACCACCAGCAGGCAGCTCGCTCCCTCGGTGAGACCGAAGAAGGCGCGTTCGCGGCTCAGCTTGCGGCGGCGCAACAGGAAGCCGGCGAGCCAGACGGCCGTGCCGGCGATGACGCTCGCCAGGAGATTGATCGCAAGGTCGCCCACGCGGTCATGATGGCCGATGTCGTCGACCGGGCTTCACGCGGACTCGCGGACCACCAGCGTCGGCTGGAAGGTCACCGAGCGCGGCAGCCGGCCGGGCGCGGCGATGTGGGCCATCAGCACCTCGGCCATCTCGGCGGCCATCTCCTCGACCGGCTGCCGGATGGTGGTCAGCAGCGGCCGGCAGTCGAGGGCGGCGCTGCTGTCGTCGAAGCCGACCACGGCGATGTCGTCGGGGACCCGGCGGCCGAGATCCTGCACCGCCCGCAGCGCGCCCTCACTCATCAGGTCGCTGGCCACGAACAGGCCGTCGATGTCGGGGTGCTCGGCGAGCAGCCGGCGGGCGCATTCCTCGCCGCCGTGCCGGGTGAAGTCGCCCTCGATCGACGGCACGTCGCCCAGGCCCCGGTTGGCCAGGAAGGACCGGAAGCCGTCGAGCCGGTCGGAGCCGGCCGGGATGTCCAGCGGCCCGCTGATCGTGGCCAGCCGGCGGCAGCCGCGGCTGAGCAGGTGCTCGGCGGCGAGCCGGGCGCCCAGCCGCTGATCGACGTCGACGAAGCTGGCGGCCAGCGGCGACGCGGGCCGGGCCGAGACGACGGCCGGGATGCCCAGCTCGTGCACCTGCCGGGGCAGCGGGTCCTGCTCGTGGCTGCTGATCAGCAGCACCCCGTCGACGTGGCCCTGGCGCAGGTAGCGGATGACGTGGTGGTGGTCCGTCGAGTCGGTCGGGATGATCACCAGGTGCACGTCGTGCGGGCGCAGCGCGCCGGTGGCGCCGGCGGTGATCCGGCCGAAGTACGGATCCGTGAAGATCCGGTTGAGGAACGAGGAGTTGTGCGGCCGGTCGGGCTCGGAGATCACCAGGGCCACGGAGTTCGACTTGCGGGTGACCAGCGAGCGGGCCGCCACGTTGGGCACGTAGCCGGTGTCGGCGATGGCGCGCTGGACGATCTCGCGGATCTTGGCGTCGACGCTGGGGGCGCCGTTGATCACCCGGGAGACGGTGGCCCGCGACACCCCGGCCGCCTCGGCGACCTGGTCCATCGTCGGGTGCTGCCCTGCGCGGGAGGGCCGGGTAGTCATGGCGTCTGTTATAGCACCAGGCGTTTTTTGCTTGAGAGCGCTTTCACGCCCGGAGCCGCCGGGGCGGCGACGAGCCCCGGCGGCTGCGGACGTCATCTCACGGCCGTCCGTTCGTGCCGCACTTGACGATGATCCGGATGCAGTCGTTGACCCGGCGGGCCATCTCCTCCACCGGCCAGGCGTTGAAGAAGTCGCCGTGCATGCTGTACCCGTTGCCGGACGCCAGCCGGAAGTTCGCCGTGCTGCCGTTGACCGGGTAGCGCATGACCTGCCGCAGCTTCGGCACGACGACCGGGTGGGTCGCCGGGCAGGCCGCGTTGACCGGGTACGCCATGTGACTCTTGTGGTCCGGCGAGTCCAGGTCGCGGCCGTTCCAGCACTGCGGGAAGTCGAGGTACGACTCCAGCATCGTGCCGGCCGGACACTCCACGAAGTCGTGCGACGAGCCCACCTGCCCGGCGTGCAGGCACGACCAGCGTGAGTTCGACGCGTCGGCCGGGCCGGTCGCCTTGGCGTTGCCGGCCACGATCCGCAGGCCGAACGGCAGCGGCTGGGCCTGCGCGATCAGGTCGTCCCGGACGCCCTCACCCAGGTAGTAGAAGATGCCGGTGGTCGGCTCGACCGGGGTGTTGCCGTTGTAGAAGGTCGGGATCCAGTACGACGACTTGTCGATCGACGGGTTGCAGTTGCTGTTCGCGTTGAACAGGTCGTTGACGGTCGAGTTCGCGTTGGTCACCGTGCTGCCGAAGAAGCTGTGCATGTGCGAGGCGCCCGGCATGTTCGGGAACACGATCGGGTCGTCCGGCAGCCGGTGGCTGAACGGGCAGTCGGCGAGGAACTCGGCCACCCGGACGGCGCCGGGCGGGATCGTCGGCGGGGGAGCGGTGCCGCCGCCGCTGCCGTACACCTCGAACTCGGCCAGCGAGACACCCCACTGGGTGGCGCGGGCGGTGGACTGCAGCCGGACGTAGCGTCCGGAGCCGGTGACGGCGACGGTCTGCCGGCCGCCGGTGCCGGCGACGTTGGCCTTGATCGTGGTCCACGAACTGCCGTCGGCCGAGGTCTGCAGGTTGAAGGTGCGTGAGTACGCCGTCTCCCAGTCCAGCACCACCGAGGAAAGGGTGGCGGTGCCGCCGAGGTCGACCTGCAGCCACTGCGGGTCGCTGAACGCGCTGGACCAGCGGGTGCCGGGGTTGCCGTCGACGGCGTTGGAGGCCGGGAAGGCCGCGGACTCGAGGGAGGAGGCCGTGGCCGGCCGGTTCGCCGACAGCAGCCCGTCGGCGGCGCTGGCCGAGCCCTGGGTGATGGCCACGAAGCCGGTGAGGATGGTCGCGACTGCGGCCGCGGTGAAAAGACGTCGTTTGCGCATGGGGATCCTTCCTGGGCCGGGGCGGGCGGGGAAACCCGCCCCGGCGCGGGGGTCAGCTCACTTGTAGACGCGGACGTAGTCGACGAGCATCCGGGCCGGGAACGGGGTGGAGGCGTCGATGGGACCGGGGAAGTCGCCGCCGACGGCCAGGTTGAGGATGACGTAGAACGGGTGGTCGAAGATCCACGGTCCGCGGGTCGCCTCGACGGTCGCCTTGCTGGCGTAGAACACCTGGTTGCCGTCGAGCAGGAACTTGATGCCCTTGCTGTCCCACTCCGCCGCCCAGACGTGGAAGTCCTGCGACAGGTCCACGGTGGCGTACTTCTGGCCGTAGCCGCCGGCCCCGTTGTACTGCGGGGCGTGCAGCGTGGAGTACGCCTCGCTGGTGTTGCGGCCGAGGACCTCCATGATGTCGATCTCGCCGTTGTACGGCCACGGGCGGCCGGTGAGGAAGTCGGCGCCCATCATCCAGAACGCGGGCCACAGGCCGTTGCCCTTCGGCACCTTGATCCGGGCCTCGACCCGGCCGTACTGGGTGGTGAACTTGCCGGCGGTGTTCATCCGGGCCGAGGTGTACTCGCGGCCGTTGGAGGCTTCCTTGCGGGCCTCGATGACGAGCTGGCCCTGACCGTTCATCTGCGCGTTGTTGCTGTTCTCGGTGTAGTACTGGACCTCACCGTTCTGCGGCACGCCCGGGTCGTAGGTCCACTTGGCCGTGCTCGGCTTGGTGCCCGCCGGGTCGTTGAACTCGTCGTTGAAGACCAGCCGGCCGGCCGGGAAGACCGGGTCGGCGGGCTGGGCCGGCGGGGCGGTGGGGGCGCCGCCGGTGCCGTAGACATTGAAGTCGTAGAGCGAGTAGCCGTACGGGGTCGCCCGGGCGGTGCCGTACATCCGCACGTAACGGCCGGTGCCGCTGACGTTCAGGACCTCCTTGAAGCCCTTGCCGGTGGTGGTCGAGTAGATGTCGGTCCAGCTGGTCGCGTTGGGCGAGACCTGGATCTTGTACGAGGTCGCGTAGGCCGGGTCCCACTGCAGCTCGACCCGGCTGATCTGGGCCGTGGCCCCGAGGTCCACGTAGATCCAGCCGGGGTCGACCCAGCCGGTGGTGGAGCTGGTCGCCCAGCGGGTCGCCGGGTCCAGGTCGAAGGCCTTGTTGACCGTGCACGGGTTGCAGTTGACGTCGTTCTGCTCGCTCGACGCCGCACCCGGCTTGTTGTAGGACAGCAGCGTCGCGCCGCCCGCGGGCGGCGGGGTGGTCGGACCGGTCGGCGGGGTGGTCGGCGGGGTGGTCGGCGTGCTGCCGCCCGCGAAGACCTGGAACTCCCACAGCGAGTAGCCGTAGATGGCCAGGGCCCGCTCGGTCAGGTTGAGCCGCACGTAGCGGGTGTTGCCCGCGACCGTGATCGTCTGCTCGCCGGCGTTGCCGCGCAGCGTGCCGGTGGCGTTGGTGAAGGTCGTGCCGTTGGTGGAGAACTGGACCGTGAAGGCGGTCGCGTACGCGGCCTCCCAGTTCAGCTTCACGCTGCTGACCGCCGTGGTGGCACCGAGGTCGACCTGCAGCCACTGCGCGGCCGCGAAGGCGCTGGACCAACGGGTGCCGGTGTTGCCGTCGGTGGCGGCGGAGGCGGGCGTGCCCTCCCATTCGACGGAGGAGGCAGTGGTCGGCTTGCCCTGCGAGACCACGACCTCAGCCGCGTCGGCGTTGCGGACTGTGGCGACCAGATAGGCCGCCAGCAGGCCGAGCAGGGCGAAGGTGAGCGCGGCGACCCGCACGGGCGCCAGGCGGCGCCCGTTACTTCGGAAAACTTCAGGACTCATGGACGGTCCTCCTTGCGGGGAATCAAGAGGTGGGGAAACCAGCGGGATGTGTCGGAGCGGTTTCAGAACTGCTTCGGGGATGAGAAAGCGCTCTTTGGTACGTCACTCTGAACCGCCGGTTAACGGGTGTCAATGCCTGCTAGAGCGTCGGGAAGCGCTTTCTCGTCCGCGTGCTCCGGGCTCGGGGCAGATCGATGCAGGTGAAGAGGGTCGCCCGGCGATCAGCGGTCTCGTCGGCAACGCCAGGTTCCGGAACCGGGCGGAAGGTCAGCGGGCGTGCGCCGCCGGCTGAAGGGCCGTCGTGACGAAGGCGGTGACGAGCCGGGTCCAGAACACCGGCCGCCGCAGCAGGGTGTGCGTCTCACCGGGAACCGGCACGAACGAGGCACCGATCCGGGCTGCGTACGCGGCGGACGACCGCGGGCTCGTCACCCGGTCCGCGTCACCGTGCGCGATCACGATCGTCGCGCCGGGCCGGGGTGCGGGCTCGCCGGCCTCGATCCACGGCGCCAGCGCGCACACGCCGGTCACGCCGGGCTCGCCGGCCAGCCGCAGGGCGACCCGCCCGCCCATCGAGTGACCCACGAGCACTATCGGGGCCCCGGGATGCGACCGGCGCGCCTGCTCCAGGGCCCAGCGGGCGTCGCGCACCGGATCCTCGGCGCCGCCGTTCCAGCCGCGCAACCGGTACCGCAGGGTCCAGACCGCGACATCCTGACCCCGGGTGCTCCAGGCGATCGCCGCGGCGAACGGCACCATCCGCAGATACGCCGGACCCCGGCGCGCCGGAGCGACGCTGGTCTCGCGGCCCCCGGGCAGCAGCAACACCACCGCGCGACCCTGCTCGCGAGGACCGGACATGTCGAGCCCTGGCATCGGCTCGGCGGGGGTCCGGGGCGCAAACGCGGTCATGCCCTCATCACTACCCGTTTTTGCTGTGGAAATCCCGGGAGGGCCTGGTCACTCCGGTATCGGCATCGGCCGGCGGTGCAGCCGCGGCACCGCGGTCACGACCCAGATCAGCAGGGCGACGACACCGAGGGCCAGGACCGCCGCGCTGACCGCCTTGTCGATCGACTGCGCGGTGACCATCATCGGCAGCAGCTTGACCGCCACCGAGCCGCCGAGCGCCCGGACCGACGCGCTGTAGGCCAGCGCCGTCGTGATGCCGTCGGCCGGCGCCTCGTCCGCGACCAGCGCGTCCATGTCGCCCTCGAACGCGGTCTGGCTCACGCCGGCGAGGAACTGGGCGATCAGCACACTGACCGCGTGCATCGGCGCGCCGATCCAGCCGACCAGCATGGCGACACCCCACAGCGTCCAGCGCAGGACGGCCGGCAGCTTCATGGTGCTGATCGCCTCGACCGCCACGGTCGCCAGCAGGCAGCCGAGACTGAACGCGATGGCGGCGCCGGCCACCCAGTGCCGGCCGTGCAGCTCGGTGGTGAGCGGGACGGCGAGCAGGGTCGGTCCCGAGGCGAGCAGCATGATGCCGCCGCCCGCGACGAGCAGCCGGGGCGAGACCGCGAGCCGGCGACGGAGCGGGCGGGCCGGGTTCCGCCGGTGCCCGGTGGTTCCCGGACCGCCGGTGAGGGTGCTGACGGCGTACCGCAGGATCCGGGCGGGCATGATCCGGCGGGCCGCGCCGTGCGGGGTCATCCGGGCCCGCCGCGAGCTGATGATCGTCGGGATCAGCGAGCCCGCGTACGCGATGAAGATCAGCACCAGCGGCCAGCCGGTCGGGTGGCCGTCCGGGCCGGCCGGCAGCAGCGCGCCCAGCCCCGTGCCGGCGGCCTCGACGGCGGCGATGGCCAGGGCGTAGCGCGTCATCGACCCCGGCCGGGCGTCCACCGCCGCGACCTCGGCCCGCATCGCGGCGAAGCCGATCCAGGCCGCCACGTGCATCGCCGTGACCGCGACCGCGATCAGCCAGGACGGCAGGCCGGCGATGAGCCCGGCGAGCGCGCCCACGCGCAGCAGCATCTCCGTGCCGGCGGCCCCACGCAGCAGGGTCCGGCCGGCGTAGCGGCGCGAGAGCCAGCCGGTGACCGGCGCGGACAGCACGACGCCGATGAGCATCGCGGCGTTGTAGAGGGCCGCCTCGGCCAGGCCGCCCCGGGAGACGGCCAGCAGCACGAGGATCGTCCAGCCCAGCGCCATCCCGAACGAGTCGATGACGCCGGACACCACGAGCTCGCGGGCCCGGCCGGCCCGGCGCAGGCCGACCGGTCCGACGCGGCGGTGCCCGCCGCCCCTGGGCTCACGCCGCTTGTGGTCAGCGACCACCGGAGGTTCCGGACCGGACCAGCTCGTCCGTCAGCTCCCGCAGGTCCGGCTCGCCGGTGCCGCCGCCGACGAACAGCGGCGTGGGTGGCGCGAAACCGTTGAAAGCAGAGGCGTAGCTGAGGGTGTAGGCACCCGCCGAGCCGATGTAGACGACGTCGCCCACGTCGATACCGGCCGGCAGCTCGACGCCGTGGAACATCGTGTCCGAGCTGTCGCAGCTGGGACCGGTGATGGTGAAGGGCAGCGTGGGGACCTCGCCGTGACCGGGCACGGACGACCAGATCGGGTAGTCCCAGCCGGTCGGCACCTGGATCGTCTCCATCATGCCGTTGTAGGCGCCGACGTCGACGAAGAGCCAGTCGCGGCCGCCGCGGACCTCCCGGCCGATCACCCCGACGGCCATGACCGCGGCCTCGGCGACCAGGTGCCGGCCGGGCTCGGCGACGAGCAGTTCCGGCCGGTACGGCAGCAGCTCGGCCAGCGCGGGCAGCACCATGGCGCCGATCTCGCCGATCGAGGGCACCTCGGCCTGGTAGCGGGCGGGGAAGCCGCCACCGAGGTCGATCATGTCGAGCCGGATGCCGTCGTCGAGCAGGTCGGCCATGATCGCCCCGGTCGCGCCGAGGGCGTGCCGCCAGGCGGCCGCGGTGCCGCACTGGGAGCCGACGTGGAAGGTGATCCCGTACGGGCGCAGCCCCAGCCGCCGGGCCAGCACCAGCAGGTCACGGGCCTCGGGCAGCTCGGCGCCGAACTTGCGCGACAACGGGAACGAGCTGGCGGTGTCGTCCACCCGCAGCCGCAGGTAGACGGCGCTGCCCGGGGCGTGCTCGGCGATCTTGCGCAGCTCGTTGGCCGAGTCGAAGCTGAAGCGCCACAGCCCGGCGGCGTACGCGGCGGCGATGTGCCCCGGCGCCTTGACCGGGTTGCTGAAGAGCACGCCGGCCGGGTCGACGCCGAGGCGCTCCAGCATCCGCAGCTCACCCAGCGAGGCGACCTCGAAGCTCGCGCCGTGGTCCCGCAGGGTCGCGAGGATCTCGGGCGAGGGGTTGCACTTCATGGCGTAGCACGGCAGTACGCCCGGCAGCGCCGCGGTGAACGCCGACAGCCGGTCCACGACCGTGTCGAGATCGGTGACCAGGTACGGGGTGGGCATGTCGATGACCTCGAGGCAGTGCGGGGACAGCGCGGCCGGCCACTGGGCCGGGAGCTGAGCGCGGGTGCCGGTGAGGGCGGCGGTCATGCGGACTCCTGAACGGTGGTGGGGGTGGGGGTACGGGGGATCAGGCCGGGGCCGGCTGGGCGCCGGCTCCTTCGAGCAGCAGGCGGCCGGCCTCACCGGCGGGCACCGGGCGGGAGAAGTAGAAGCCCTGGGCGAAGGTGCAGCCCATCTCCCGCAGCAAGGCGAGCTGGCCGTACTCCTCGATGCCTTCGGCGACCGTGGACATGCCCAAGCTCTGCCCGAGCTGGACGATGGTGCCGGCCAGCGCGGCGTCGTCGGCCTGCTCGCCGAGCCGCTCCACGAACGAGCGGTCGATCTTGAGCGTGTCCACCGGGAACCGGCGCAGGTAGGCCAGCGAGGAGTAGCCGGTGCCGAAGTCGTCGATGGCCAGCGTGACGCCGAGCGCCTTGAGCCGGACCAGCTGGGCCAGGTTGTCCTCGGTGTCGGTCATCAGCACGCTCTCGGTCATCTCGAGGCAGAGCTGGTCGGCCGGCATGCCGGTCTCGGTCAGCACCTCGCGGACGACGGCCGGCAGGTCGCTGCGGTCGAACTGGCGCACCGACACGTTGACGGCCATCTTGACCGGGCGGCGGCCGTCGCGCGCGGACCACTCCATCGCCTGGCGGCAGGCCTCGTGCAGCACCCAGCGGCCGAGCGGCACGATCAGCCCGGTGGCCTCGGCGATCGGGATGAAGTCGAGCGGGTTGATCAGGCCGCGGGTCGGGTGCTGCCAGCGCACCAGGGCCTCGAAGCCGACGACCCGGCTGTCGGCCATGTCGATGGTCGGCTGGTAGTGCAGCCGGAGCTCGCCGCGCTCCAGCGCCAGGCGCAGGTCGGCCTCCAGCTCCAGGCGCTCGACCAGGCCGGCCAGCATCCGCGGGTCGTAGCTGGCGAAGCCGCTGCCACCCGTGCCCTTGGCCCTGTACATGGCCAGGTCGGCGTTGCGCATGAGCTGCTCGGCGTCGTCGGCGTGCCCGGCCCCGGCCGCACCCTCGCCGAGGGCGGCGTACGCGGCCAGCCCGATGCTGCCCCGCACGTGCAGGTCACGGTCCCCGACGCGGAACGGCTCGTGCAGCTCGTCGACGATGCGCTGGGCCACGATCTCGGCCTCACCCTGGCCGAGCGCCGAGCGGATCAGCACCGCGAACTCGTCGCCGCCGAACCGGGCCACCACGTCGCCGTCGCGCACCGAGGCGGTCAGCCGGTCGGCCACCCGGACCAGCAGCTGGTCGCCGGCCAGGTGCCCGAGGCTGTCGTTGACCTCCTTGAAGCCGTCCAGGTCGAGGAAGAGCACGGTCACGTCGTCGTCCTCGCCGCGCTGCTCCAGCGCCTCGGCCACCCGCTCCCGGAACAGGGCGCGGTTGGCCAGCTGGGTCAGCGCGTCGTGGTACGCCTCGTGCACGAGCTGCTCCTGCAGCTCCTTGCGTTCGCTGATGTCGCGGGTGTTGAGCACCAGCCCGCCGACGTTGGGGTCGCCGAGCAGGTTGGTCACGGTGATCTCGGCCTGGCGCGGACGCTCGTCGAGGTGCGGCAGGGTCAGCTCCAGCACGGTGGTCGCGTACGGCCGCGCGCTCACCGAGCGCAGCGCGTCCAGCAGCCGGGCGGCCGACTCGGGGCTGAACCGTTCGGTGAGGTTGCGGCCGGTGAGCATGGCCGGCGTATAGCCGAAGACCCGCTGCACGGACTCGCTCTGGTACAGCACCACGGCGTCCGTGCCGACCACGGTCACCACGTCGGAGCTGTGCTGCACGAGCGCGTGGAAGCGCTGCTCGCTGGCGTACAGCTCGGCGGTGCGGTCGGCGACGCGGGTCTCCAGGTCGCGGGTCAGGCCGCGGTTCTCCAGCAGGGTGAGCAGCTGCCGGCCGACGATCAGCAGGATCAGCGCCGAGCGGGTGTACGTGACGAACGGGGTGGCCTGCCCGGTGCGGGCGTACCAGGCGATGCTGGTGGCCAGCGCGGCGAGCACGGCCACGTACGGCAGCAGCACCCCGAACGGCTGTCCGCCCTCGCCGTCCACCGGCGCGGGTTCGGTCGCGCCGGCCGTACCGAGCGGCTTGGTGGCGGCCAGCAGGATCAGCGAGAAGCCCGCGAACCAGCCGATGTCGGTGCCGCTGCCCGAGGCGTACGCCCCGGTCAGGTTGAGGTAGGCGTAGCCGATGTCGGAGGCCGCGAAGGCCACGATGCCGGCGGCGACCAGCGCGAGGTGGGCGAAGTCGCGGCCGCGGCGGCGCTGCAGCGCCAGCATGTAGACCACGATCGTCACCATGACGATGTCGCCGAGCGGGTAGGCGAGGCTGAGGTAGAGCGCGAGGACGCTGTCGCCGCCGGCCTTGATCAGCGGTTCGATGACCATGAACCAGGCGATCAGCACCAGCGAGACGGCGACCATCAGGCCGTCGAGCACGCTGCGGGCCCGGTTGGCCAGGGTCTGGGTGGCGACCGGCAGCACCAGCAGGCCGGCCGAGGTCAGCAGGATCATGCCGAGGTAGCCGATGTCGGCCTGCGACGGCAGCGGCACCGAGCCGGTGAACGTCTCCAGCCAGACCGCGCAGGCCTGGCCGGCTCCCCAGGACAGCACGCCCAGGCCGAGCAGGGCCCAGCCGGCCCGCACCCGCCCTCGCAGGGTCGCGGCGCGGAACACGCAGGCCAGGGCGGCCGAGGCGGCGGCGGCACAAAGTCCGAGGTTGGAGATGATCTGGGCGGTGTCCGGCCCGCCCACCCCGGCGCTGAGGACGACACCGAAGGCGGCGACGACGACTGCGACGGTGACGCAGAGCCGTGCCCAGCGGTGGACGCCACGCGGCGTCGGCGGTGCTGTGCTGGCTGCCATCAGACTCATCTCCGGTTCGCTCGGCCCCCGGGGCAGGGTGGTCGTAACTGCCGTGATCGGGTGGCGGTGGTGCGGACCTGAGAGGTTCGCCCGGAGGGCCGGGTGCAATTCGGGTGCCCGATGGCTCCGTCTCATTGACACGCGTCTTTGCTGCGTGACAACGTTGTCACGTGACGATGACGTCGTTGACCGGAGGTTTACCGATGACCCGTCGGCTCCTGGCGGCCCTGCTGCTGGTCGTTTCCGTCGGCACCGCGAGCCCCGCCCAGGCCCGGGCCGCCGCCGCGGAGGACCCCGTCGAGCTGGTGCACCCGTTTGTCGGCACGCAGAACTTCGGCAACACCTTCCCGGGCGCGAGCGCACCGTTCGGCATGGTGCAGGTCAGCCCGGACACCGGCGGCCAGGGCGGCTACGACTACCAGCAGAACAGCATCTACGGCTTCAGCCAGACCCACCTGTCCGGGGTCGGCTGCGGTGTCGCCGGCGAGCTGCCCATGCTGCCCACCACCGGTGCGGTCACCACCGCGGACCCGAACCAGTACCGTTCGCCGTTCTCGCACGACGACGAGGACGCCGAGCCCGGCTACTACCGGGTCGGATTGACCAAATACCAGACCACCGCGGAGCTGACGGCCACCGCGCGCACCGGCTGGCAGAAGTACACCTTCCCGTCCACCGGGGCGGCCAACGTCCTGTTCAACACCGGCAAGGCCAACCAGAACGTCTTCGACTCCGAGATCCACGTCGTCGGTGACCGGACCGTCGAGGGCCGGGTCCGCGCCGGCAACTTCTGCGCCGGCAAGGACGACCACACCGTCTACTTCACCGCCAGCTTCGACCGGCCGTTCGCCGCCACCGGCACCTGGCGCGGCTCGGCGCTCTCGCCCGGCGGCCGGGACGCCGCCGGCTCCGGCGGCAACGGCGCCTGGGTCACCTTCGACGCGAGCCAGGACCGCGACGTGGTGGTCAAGGTCGGCCTCTCCTACACCGGACTGGCCGGCGCCCGGCAGAACCTGACCGCCGAGACCGCCGACTCGTACGACTTCGCCGCCACCCGGACCGCCCTGCGCGCCCGCTGGACCCAGGAACTGGACCGGATCTCGATCGGCGGCGGGACGGCCGACCGGCGCAGCGTCTTCTACACCGCGCTCTACCACTCCCTGCTGCACCCGAACCTGGCCGGCGACGCCGACGGCCGGTACGTGGGCTTCGACCGCCAGGTGCACACCGCCGAGGGGTACACGCCGTACCAGAACTTCTCGCTGTGGGACACCTACCGGCCGCAGAACCAGCTGCTGGAGCTGCTGGTGCCGCAGGTCGCCCGGGACGTGGCGCTGTCGGTGGTGGCGATCGGGCGTGACGGCGGCTGGCTGCCGCGCTGGGCGCTGGCCAACAGCGAGACCAACATCATGACCGGGGACCCGGTCACCCCGTTCCTGGTCGAGGCCTGGTCCAAGGGCCTGCTGGCCGGGCACGAGCAGGAGGCGTACGCGCTCCTGCGGCAGAACGCGACCTCCCGGCCGCCGGCCGGCTCGCCTTACAACGGGCGGACGGGTCAGGACTTCTACGCCGACCGCGGCTACATCCCGTCCGGGCTGAGGCGCGGCCAGGAGTGCGCCGACAAGGGCGGCGACAACGACTGTGACCACCCGGCCTCGGCGACGCTGGAGTACGCGGCGGCCGACGCGGCCCTCGCGCTGATGGCCAAGGGGCTGGGCCGGACCGCCGACGCGAAACTGTTCGCCGGGCGCGGCCAGTGGTACCGCAACCTGTGGGATTCCTCGATCAAACGGTTCCGGCCGCGGACCGTGGTCGGGACGTGGCTGACGCCGTACGACCCGATCGCGGCGGCCGAGCAGTTCCACGAGGGCGGGTCGTACCAGTACCAGTGGCTGGTGCCGCAGGACCCGGCCGGGCTGGTGCGGCTGATGGGCGGCCGGGCGGCGACCGAGAAGCGGCTGGACGACTTCTTCGTCTACGACAAGCTGCTCACCGATCCGGCCGGCACCGCGCGCCAGGACTGGATCGCCGCGCCGTACGACTACTACGCCAAGGCGACGTACAACCCCAACAACGAGCCGGACCTGCTGGCGCCGTACATGTATCTCTGGGCGGGTGACCCGGCGAAGACCGCGACGGTCGTCCGGGCCGCGATGACGCTCTTCACCACCGGCCCCGACGGCATGACCGGCAACGACGACCTGGGCACGATGAGCGCCTGGTACGTCTTCTCGTCCCTCGGCCTCTACCCGACCATGAGCGGCGCCAACTTCCTGGCGCTGTCCAGCCCGCAGTTCCCGTCAGCGCGGGTGCGGACCGGCGGTAAGACGCTCACGATCACCGCACCTGGCGCCTCGGACGACAAGCGCTACATCCAGCGGGTCAAGCTCAACGGCTCGCCGGTCGCGAAGACGTGGCTCGACTGGTCGGCGGTCACCCGTGGCGGCACGCTCTCCCACACGCTGGGCACCAGCCCGTCGTCCTGGGGGACCTCGGTCGCGGCCCAGCCGCCGTCGGTGAACAAGGCGCCGGCGGACGGCCGTACCCATGTCGACGCCACCGTGCGCCCGGCCAGCGCGGCGCTGCCGGCGGGCTCGGCCACCGCCCAGCAGGCGGCGTTCCAGGTCGACGTGGTCGGCCAGGCCCCGCTGGTTATCGCACCCCGGGTGACGGCGACCGCGCCGCCGGGCTGGAAGGCGACAGTCGCCCCGAAGCACCCCACGGTGCTGCTCAGCGGGCGCCTGCCGGTCGGCACCACCGCCACGCTCACCGTGCAGGCGCCGGCCGGGACACCCGCGGGGGCGTACCTGATCGAGGTCTCGGTCTCCGCGCCCGGCACCGCCACGGTGAAGCGGACCGTCACCATCACGGTCCGGGAGCCGCTCACCTGCGCCGGCACGACGGACACCGCCTGCCTGCTCGACCTCGCGGCCGAACGCACCCTCGACGGCACGGCCACCGTCGCCGACCCGGCCGAAGGCAACTTCGACGGCGGTGGCTGGAGCTACGACGCCGACCTGCTGCCGGCGGCCGGCCCGGTGACCTGGGGCGGCGTGACGTACCAGGCGCCGGACCCGACGGGGACGGCGAAGAACTTCGTGCCGGCCCGGGGCCAGTCGCTGCTGCTGCCGGCCGGCAACCACACGGCGGCCCACCTGGTCGCGACGACGCACAACGGGCCTGTGACGGCCGCGCTGACCATCGGGTACGCGGACGGCACCTCCGCGCCGGCCACGGTGACAGTGGCGGACTGGTGCGGCACGGCGGCCGCGGGCACCACGGCCGTGCTGGCGATGCCGCACCGGATCAAGGCTGGTCAGGGTGTGGACGGGCCACCGGTCAGCCTCTTCGGTGTCAGCCTCCCGGTGCCGGCGGGCAAGCAGATCCGCTCGATCACCCTGCCGGACGACGCCCGCCTGCACCTCTACGCGGTGACGCTCGCCTGATCCTTGTCCAGGCAGAACTCGTTGCCCTCGGGGTCTGCCAGCACCGTGAGTCCGTCGGTCTCCCACTGGACCCGGGCGCCGAGGCCGGTCAGCCGGGCCAGCTCGGCGACCGGGTCCTCGGCGTTCAGGTCCAGGTGCACGCGGTTCTTCACGGTCTTGTGCTCGGGCACCTGGGTGAACCAGAGCCGTGGCCCGCCTTCCGGCCCGGGCAGCACCAGCACTGTCGGGTCCTCGTCGGGATCCGGATCGTCCGGCCCGTACGGCGCGACGTGGTATCCCTCGAGCACCTGCACCCACCAGCGGGCCAGGGCGGGCGCGTGCTCGCAGTCGAAGACGATGTCCATGATCCGGGCCATGACTACATCACCCACCCGTAGAGGCGTTCGACGTGCAGGCTCAGCACGATCCGGCTGTCGGCGACCATGGCGCGGCGGTAGTCGGCCCAGTCGGGGTGTTCCTCGCCGCGGATCAGGCGGTAGATCTCGATGAGCTCCTCGACCGTGGCGTCGTGCTCCTCGGCCGAGGGCGTCGAGAACGTGGCGTGCACGTCGGCGACCACGTAGCCGCCGCCTCCCGGGCCGGGCACGCGGAGGCTGCCGCGCGGGTCGCGGCGCAGGTTGTGCACCTTGGCCAACGTTTCGCGGGTCGACACCCGCAGCACCCGGGTCGTGGCGTCGGCTGTGTAGTTCACATCGGACAGCTGGGGCCGGCCGTCGCGCTTGATGGTGGCCAGGGTGCACAGGTCGGCCGCGGCGACGACGGCCCACAGATCATCGGACATGCCCTGAATGTAGAGCAGCCGCCCCCTCCACGCGGGAGGGAGCGGCTGCCGGGCACCGTCAGGTCAGAGCTTGGCGCACTGGCCGATCCGTATCCCGCTGACCTTGTTGGCCAGGCCGTTGTTGACCGGCGCCGGCTTGTTGCCGGAGCAGGTGAGCGGCCCGCCGACCGTGTTGCCGGCGACGACCGTGGCCGTCTTGTTGTTCAGCAGGGTCACCGCGCTCTTCAGGGTCGAGTTCTCCAGGCTGACCGGACCCGATCCGGTGACGGTGAGTGGCCCGCTGACCGTGGTGTTCAGCAGCGAGACCGTGCCCGCTCCGGTGCCCGTCACCGCCGCGCGCAGGGTCGCGCCGGTGGCGTAGAGCGAGGCGCCCCTGGACACCGTGACCAGGCCGGTGATCTGGGTGCCGGCCTTGACGCAGGTGACCCCGGATCGGACCGACACCGCGCCGACGACCTTGTCCGCGATCGTCGTGGTGCAGGCGGGCGCCGGGACGCCGAGCAGTTCCACCTCGGCGAGTGTGGTGCCCGCGGCGACGTCGAGCCGGTAGTACGCGTACCGGCCCGGACTGGCGATCTTGAAGGGCCGGGTCTGCCGGCGCCACTCGAACGTCTGGTCCTTGCGCTCGTCGATCGTGGTCCACGTGGTGCCGTCGTAGGAACCCTTCAGCGTCCACGAGGCCGGGTCCTGCTCGGCCGCGGTGCCCGAGGTGAGCGTGTAGTAGCCGGCCTGCTCGCCGGCGGAGGCGAACTGGTACTGCCAGCCGTCGGCGAGCGTGGACTGGGTGGTGGAGGTGTCGTCGACCAGGACCGGGTCCGACGCCGTGCCGCGGCCCGGCCCGGTCAGGTCCCGCAACGGGTTCGGCACCGCGTCGCCCGAGGTGAGCGACTCGGGAGCGGCGTCCTTGCCGGTGCCCCACTGCGACGGCGACGAGCCCATGGTGAAGTCGAGCCGGGCGCCGTCGGCCAGCAGCGAGTGCGGCAGCGACGTGGAGTGGTAAGCCTTGCCGTTGACCTTCAGCGACTGCACGTAGACATTGCTGCGGCTGTTGCCGGGGGCGTTGACGACGATCTTCTTGCCGTTCTCCAGGTTGACCGTCGCCTTGGTGAACAGCGGCGAGCCGATCGCGTACGCGGGGTTGCCCATCTGCAACGGGTAGAAGCCGAGCGCGCTGAACACCTGCCAGGCGCTCATCTCGCCGTTGTCCTCGTCGCCCGGGTAGCCCTGGCCGATCTCGCTGCCCAGGTACAGCCGGGACATGGCCTCACGGACCAGCTTCTGCGCCTTGTACGGCTGACCCGCGTAGTCGTACATGTAGGGGATGTGGTGCGACGGCTGGTTGCTGAAGCCCCACTGGCCCATCCGGACGTCGCGGGCCTCGTACATCTCGTGGATCGGGCCGCCGTACGAGCCGTAGAAGGTGGCCGTCTCGGGTGTGGTGAAGAACTTGTCGAGCTTCTTGGCCAAGCCGTCGCGGCCGCCGTACAGGTTGGCCAGGCCCTGCCCGTCCTGCGGCACGTGGAACGCCATGTTCCAGCCGTCGGTCTCGGTGTAGTCGTAGCCCCAGACCCGCGGGTCGTACGAGGCCGGCGAGTTGCGCCAGTTGCCCGCGGAGTCCTTGCCCTGGAAGAAGTCCACCGACGGGTCGAACATGGTGACGTAGTTCTGTGCGCGGTTGCGGAAGTACTCGGCCTGCTCGGCGTACTCCTTGGCCTTGGCCCCGCCCTTGTCGGCCAGCGCCTCGGCCATGTTGGCGATGCCGTAGTCGTTGATATAGCCGTCCATCGCCCAGGACATCGCCTCGCCGGTGCTGTCGCTCGGCGTGTATCCCTTGAAGATCGAACTGGCCAGCCCCTTGCGGCCGACGTTGGCGTTCGGCGGCGTGACCGTCGCGTTCTTCACCGCGGCCCGGTAGGCCGTCTCGGCGTCGATGCCCGGCACCCCCTTGAGGTACGCGTCCGCGAAGGCCACGTCCGAGCTGGTGCCGACCATCAGGTTGGCGTAGCCCGGCGCCGACCAGCGCGAGATCCAGCCGCCGTCGCGGAACTGCTGGACGAAGCCGTCCACCATCTCCCCGGCCTGCTTCGGCGTCAGCAGCGAGTACGCCGGCCACGTCGTGCGGTACGTGTCCCAGAACCCGTTGTTGACGTAGACCTTGCCGTCCTTGATCGGCGCCCCGGTCTGCGTCGGCGAGCTGGCCGGGCTGGTCACCGCGGACTGCACGGTGTGCTGGTAGACCGGCTTGTCGTTGCTGCCGGTGTTCTCGAAGCCCGAGTTGGGGTAGAGGAACAGCCGGTACAGGTTCGAGTACAGGGTGACGAGCTGGTCCTCGGAAGCGCCTTCGACCTCGACGGTGTGCATCTTGGCGTCCCACAGGTCGCGCGCCTGGTCGCGGACCGAGGCGAGCGTCGCGTCGGCGGCGATCTCCAGATCCAGGTTGTGCTTGGCCTGCTCGACGCTGATCAGCGACGTGGCGATCCGCATCCGCACCGTCTTGTGCTCGGCGGTGTCGAACGTGAGGTAGCCGGTGGACGGCCGGTTGCCGGTGGGCAGCATGCCGCTCGCCGTGACCGGGGCGTCGACGGTGGCGTACATGAACATCCGGGTGAAGCCCGCGGACAGGCCGCCGCTGTTCACGTCCGACCAGCCCGAGACCGCCCGTCCGGCCGCGTCGATGGTCAGCCCGGAGCGGTTGTCGACGTTGTCCAGGATCAGGTGGCCGGTGTCGCCGGTGAAGGTGAACTGCATCAGCGCGGCGTGGTCGGTCGGCGCGATCTCGGTCTTGAGCCCGTTGTCGAAGGTGACGCCGTAGTAGTACGGCTTCGCGACCTCGTTCTCGTGACCGAAGGCCAGCGCGCGGTTGGCCCGGTTGGCATCCGGTACGCCGGTGGCGGCGCTCGGCATCACCTGGAACGTCTGCCGGTCACCCATCCACGGGCTGGGCTCGTGGCTGGCGGAGAACGCCTGCAGGGCCGGCCGGTTCGCCGCGTTGTTCTGGCGGTGGTACTCGTACAGCCAGCTGGTGGTGCCGGCGTTGGTCACCGGGGTCCAGAAGTTGAAGCCGTGCGGGACCGCCGTGGCCGGGAAGTTGTTGCCGCGGGAGAAGTCGCCCGAGGACATCGTGCCGCGGCGCGTCTCGGCGTAATCGGCGAGGTGCTCCTTGGGCTGCGGCGGGGCGACCTCGGCGAGCGAGATGTCGTCGTACCAGGCCCGGAAGCTCGTGGGACCGGACGGCTTGTCGTACGTGATCAGGATGCGGTCGACGGTCTTGCCCGCCGCCACCTTGCCGATCCGCGCGGTCCGCTTGTTCCACTGCGCGGTGTAGAGCGTCTGCGACGCGCCCTGCGCGGCCGCGCTGACCACGGTCCCGTTCTGGTCGACAGCCTTGAGCTCGGACAGGAACGTGCCGTCGGTGAAGGCCAGATCCACCGCGGTGTACGTGGCCGGGTTCGACAGGTCCTCGCGGTTGAACTCGGGCAGCACCAGGTACGACAGCTCGGTGTCGGCGGTGACCGCCACGTCGACGTCGAAGACCTTGTTGCCGGAGTGCCCGCGGCCCTCGGCGGTGTGCCGCCCGGCGATCTGGAACGCCTTGAGCCCGGTGAAGCCCACGCCGGCCTTGGCGGTGGGGGAGCTGGCCGGGCCCGGCCCGACCCGGCTCTGCATCGGACCGGTCGGCGGCGGCGTCACGTTGGCGTCCGCCAGCTCCAGGTCGGCGAGCTGGGTGAGGTTGCCGGACGGGTGCCCGGTGATGGTGAGGCGGTAGATCGGGAAGGAGCCCGGGTCGGCGACGGTGTAGGTCTTGGGCTGGAAGCGTTCGGTGAAGGTCTGCCCGGTCTGCGTGTCGACCGTGGTCCAGGTGCTGCCGTCGGTGGAGCCCTGCAGCGTCCAGTCCCGCGGGTCGCGCTCGGGAGCGTCGTTGGCCGAGGTCAGCGCGTACTTGATGACCTCGGCGGGGGCGTCCAGCGTGTACTGCGCCCAGCTCGCCGGGGTGTCGACCAGCCACTTGGTGGCCGAGTCGCCGTCGTTGAGATTGTTGCCGCCCTCGTTGCTGTTCGGCTCGGCGTTGACCGCGATGCCGGTGACGTGCCCGCGCAGGCTGCCCGGCATGCCGACGACCACAGTGCCGTCGACGCCGCCGCTGCCGGCCGCCGCGTCGACCGTGTCGGTCCAGGCGGGTTGCGGATCGTCGGTCTCGAACGACGATCGGAACGAGGTGGGGGCGGCCGCCGCGGCCGCCCCGCCCGTGGCGACTGCCGCTGCCGCGGCGATCAATGTGACGGATAACAGGGCGACACCCCATCGTGGCCGGTGCATGCCGTCTCCTTCTCGGGGCCGTGAAACATTCGCGACACATCGTCACGTGCAAGTCTCTCGATCCGCAAGGGTTCGGCGGCCCCCGATTGACATCGATGTCAGCGCAGGCCCGCCAGCCAGCGCTCGACCTCGGCCGGCGAGCGCAGCAGCACCACCGGTGGCATCGCCGGGTCGGCGGACCAGGCCCGCATCCGCCGCCGCTTGCGCGTGAAGGACCGGAAGTGCCAGACCACGATGTTGTCGGTGGACAGCACCAGGTCGCGCACTCGCTCGCGGTTGCCGTTGCAGATCTCGGTCCGCAGCACGATCCGGCGCGCGGTGCGTCGCAGCAGCCGGCCCAGCGAGCGCCAGCGCGGGAGGTCCAGGCCCACCACCAGGTCGGCCCGGGCCAGCGGCACGTCCCGCCACTTGCCGTACGCCGAGTCGAGCACCCAGGCATCGGTGGCACAGATGGCCGCGATCCGGTCCCGCTGCACCTCGTCCGGCACCTGGACCCAGCCGGGCTCCCAGGTGAGGTCGTCCACCGAGTGGTACGGCACCCCCAGTCGCTGCCCGATCTGCGCCGCCAGCGTCGACTTGCCGGACCCGGTGACCCCGTACACGACGATCCGGCGCATCAGCGGCCCACCAGCCCTTCGGTGTACGCGAGGATCACCAGCTGCACCCGGTCCCGGACGCCGAGCTTGGTGATCGCCCGGGTGATGTGGGTCTTCGCGGTCAGCGGGCTGATCACCAGCTCGCGCGCGATGTCCTCGTTGGACAGCCCGGAGGCGACCAGGGTAACCACTTCCCGCTCGCGGACGGTCAGCGCCGCCAGCCGCGTCCCACCGGCCGGCGCCGGGGCCGGCCGGTGCGCGAACTGCTTGATCACCCGCTGGGTGACGCTGGGGGAGAGCAGCGCCTCGCCGGCCGCCACCACCCGCACGGCGTGCCGCAGCCCCTCGGGGTCGATCTCCTTGGTGAGGAAACCGCTCGCCCCCGCCGCCAGCGCCGCGAAGACGTACTCGTCGGTCTCGAACGTGGTCAGGATGATCACCCGGCAGTCCCGCAGCTCCGGATCCGCCATGATCCTTCGGGTGGCGGCGATCCCGTCCAGCCCGGGCATCCGGATGTCCATCAGCACCACGTCCGGCCGCAGCGCGCGAGCGGTCCGCACGGCCTCGTCCCCGGTGGCCGCCTCGCCGGCGATCACGATTTCCCGGTCGCGCTTGAGCAGGCTGCGGAAGCCGGCCCGGACCAGGTGCTGATCGTCGGCGAGCAACACGGAGACGGGCATGTCAGGCCGCGATCGGGATCATCGCGCGGACGGTGAAGCCGCCGGCCGGTCCGGCTCCCGCGGTCAGGGCGCCACCCAGCGCCGCGACCCGTTCGCGCATCCCCATGATCCCGTGTCCCTCCGTGGTCGTCGTCTCGCCGGCGCCGTCGTCGGTGATGTCCACCGTGACGCTGGCCGGGGTGTAATGCAGGGTCACCGTGACCCGGCCGGCCCGGGCATGGCGGACCGTGTTCATCAGCGCCTCCTGCACCACGCGGTAGACCGCCGTGGCCACCGGCGCCGGCACGTCAGCGCGCTCGCCGAGCTCGGTGACCGTCACCTCGATCCCGGCCGCCCGGACCTGGTCGGTGAGCCCGGCCAGGCCCTCCAGCCCGGCGGCCGGGGTCTCGATGCGGTTGCCCTCGCGCAGCACGTCCACGAGCGACTTCAGGTCGCTCATGGCCCGGCCCCGGACGTCCTGAGCCAGCCGCAGGGCGTCGCGGGCCTCCGCCGGCTCCTCGTCGAAGGCGTCCAGCGCCACGTTGAGGTGCACACCGACCACGGCCAAGGTGTGTGACACCACGTCGTGCAGGTCGCGGGCGATGCCGACGCGTTCCTCGGCCCGCCGCCGCAGCGCCTCCAGCTCCTGCTCGTGCAGGGACTGCTCCAGCCGGGCGGCGACCTCGTCCTGCCAGCGGCGGGTGCTCCGGTACGCCAGGGCGGCGGCGAGCACCGCGGCCAGCCACAGAGCCTCCCCGCCGAGCTGCCCGAGAACTCGGTCGGAGTCGTACCGCTCGACGAAGGCGTCCCAGACCAGCCCGTACGACAGAGTCAGCGCCCCGGCCACCGCGGCCGTGCGCAGCCGCCCGGCGAGGGCCAGCGCGGCGAAGGCCGCCGTGGCCGGCCAGGCCCAGCCGCTGCCGATCAGGTCCGACGAACGCCAGGCCACGACGGTCAGGACGGCGACGATCAGGACAGTCAGGGGCCAACGCCGGACGAAGAGCATCAGCGTGGCGAGCCACACCGCCACGGTGGCGGTCATGACGGCCTGCAGGTTGCCGCCGGTGACGGCGAGTCCGGCGGGGACACCGACCAGCGTCAGCGCGGCGGCCACCCAGGGCAGTGAGCGTGGCATGGTGATCACCGTCCCGTCCCCGTGGTCGGTCGCAGCGGCCGCAGCGCCACGAAGCTGAAGCAGGCCGCCGTCATCCACAGGGCGAGCCGCCGGGTCAACGAGATGAGCGTCTCATGGTCGGCGATCCCCAGTCTCGGTCCCGCCATGACGTCCAGCGCCGCGAGTGCGGCCAGCGCACCCACCCCCGCTGCGATCAGGCACAGTTGCTGTCTCATGGTCTCGGTCATGGGGGAAAATTAGGCTCGGCGGGGGCCCGGCCGCGTCGTCCCGGCGCCGTCTCCCGGGGCGACTCCCTTCGAGTACGGGGCTACACCGATCGCCGTATGCCGCCCTAGGCTGACCCGCGTGATCGACGAAGGCACCGCCGCCGCCGTGCTCGCCGCCTACGGCCGTTTCCCGGTCCGGCCCGGGCTCACCGAGTCCGAGCTGGCCGGCGTGGAGCAGGAGTTCGGCTTCTCGTTCGCCGACGACCACCGCGCCTTCCTGGCCGCCGGTCTGCCGTACGGTCGCGGCTGGCCGGACTGGCGGGACGGCGACCGCGAACAGCTGCGCGAGAGGCTGGCGATGCCGGTCGAGGGCGTGCTCTTCGACGTCGCCGAGAACGGTTTCTGGTACGAGGGCTGGGGTCCGCAACCGGCCGGGAACGCCGACGCCGTCACGGTTGCCCGCCGGTTCCTGATGACCGTCCCGCGGCTCGTGCCCGTCTACTCGCACCGGTATCTGCCGGCGGGCCGGGGCACCTCCGGGCATCCGGTGCTGTCGGTGATGCAGACCGACATCGTCAGCTACGGCGCCGACCTGACGACCTACATCCGCCACGAGTTCGGCGGCGAAGCCCTGGACGCGGGCCGCCCGACCGTCGCCTTCTGGCGCGACCTCGTCGGCTAACCCTCGACTTCCCGCTTCGCGCGGGCCCGGCGCTTGCCCTCGTGCATGGCCGCCACCCGGGCGACGGGGATGGTGTGTCCTTCAGCGACCAGCCCCGGATCCAGCGGCTGCGGCTGCGGCATGTGCGCCGCCCACGGGTCACTGCCGTTCAGCAGCTCCGGCGCCGTCCGTACGGTGAAGTCGGCCGGCGTCACGTCGTCGAGCACGTCCCAGCCCACCGGGAACGACACCGGCAATCCCGGCCGCACCCGCGGGCTGTACGCCGCCACCACGCTCGCGCCGCCCGAGCGGGTCGCGTCGAGGAAGACCTTGCCGTGCCGGTCCTCGCGGATGAACGCCGTCGTCGCCAGCTCCGGATCGAGGCGCTCGGCGCGCGCCGCGACCGCCCGGGTCGCGGCGGCCACGTCCACGGTGGCGGCGCTGCCGTCGAGCGGCACGAAGATGTGCACGCCCTTGGACCCGCTGGTCTTGACCGCGCCGGCCAGGCCCGCGTCGGCCAGCGCCCGGCGGACCAGGTGGGCGGTCCGGACCACCACGTCGAAGCCGGCGCCCTCGGGCGGGTCCAGATCCATGATCAGGTGGGTCGGGCGGTCGCGGTCGGCCACGGTCATGAGCGTGGGGTGGTATTCGACCGCGCGCTGATTGGCGAACCAGAGCAGCGTGCGGCGGTCGTTGCAGAGGGCGTACTGCACCTCACGGTGGGACGCCTCGGCCCACACGGCGGTCCGCGGCACCCACTCCGGCGTGTATTTCGGCAGATTCTTCTGCATGAATTTGTCCTGCCCGCGCAGCACCCGGATCACCGAGAGCGGCCGGTCGCGCAGGACGGCGAGGACCGGATCGCGAACCGCGTCCAGGTAGTCGACCAGGTCCCGCTTGGTCGCCCCGGCGCCGGGGAAGAGCTCCTGGTCCAGGTTCGTCAGGGGTACGCCGGCCCGTTCCTCTTTGTCCGCCATGGCCTCATCCTGCCCGGACCAGGCTCAGGGCGGGAAGCACCATCGCCAGGGTCAGCACCACGTACACGCCGCCGAGGAAGAACTGGCCGTGCCGGGTGGCGATGACAGCGCCGACGAACGGCCCGACGACGGCGGCCAGCGCGGCCAGCAGCAGGGTGGCCGGCTGCCGTTCGGGCCCGGTGACGGCCCAGCCGACCAGCAGCGACACGGAGACCAGCCAGATGAGGGTGACCAGGGTGACCTTGAGCGCGACCTCGGAACGCACCCGGGCGGCCCGGCGCTCCGCGCGCAGCTCACTCGCCGACGGGAGCCCGACGTCGACGCGCGACAGCGGCGTCCGCTCGATCTCCAACGTCACAAGCAGCACTCTAGGGGAGCCGCCGGGGTCGCCGCATCACCAGCGCAGGATGACGATCCCCCAGGCCACCACGGCGGCCGGCAGGAACAGCAGCGGGGCCAGCAGGGTCCGGACCGCCGGGTACCGGGCGTCCCCGCCGGCCGGATCCGGCCGCACCAGCGTCACCACCCACGGCGCCGCGAGCAGGGTGACCGTCACGCTGAGAGTCGCCGCCACCGCGAAGATCACCACCGGGACCCAGAGATGCTCCGAGCCGAGCAGGAAGCCGGCGATGGTGTCCGCCACCGTGAGCACGACCAGCGGCGGCGTGGTCAGCCGCAACCGGGCGGCGCCGAGCGTGAGGCCGGGCCCTTCGCGCTCGATCACGGCCGCGGTCCAGCAGCCGGACAGCAGGCCGAGCACGGCACCGGCGAACGCCCCGAACGGGATGCCGAAAGGCGTGAAGACGGCACCGGTCGCCGCTCCGACGACAGCGCCGGCAAGCGACGTGTAGTTCACGAGTCGATCCACCCGCACACCATGGCAGACCTACTTGAACGCGTTCAACTATGGTGATCAAGCAGACAGGCCGGGGGTGAACCGAGTCAGCGAGGCGGGCGCTCGCCGCTGCCGCGGGGGATGACCGAGGTCGAGATGACGATCGAGCGCGCCGGGCCGGAGTGGCCGCTGATCCGTTCGTGGGCCAGCCGGGCCGCCTCCCGGCCCATCGCCACCGCGTCGTGCGCCACCACCGTCGTGCCGATCACCTCGGCCAGGTCGAAGTCGTCGAAGCCGATCAGCGCGGGCGGATCCGGCCGGTCCTTGAGCACCCGCAGGGCGCCGGTGGTCAGCCGGTTGTTGGTGGTGAACAGCGCGGTGGGCGCCGGGTCCAGCGCCAGCAGCTCGCGCACCGTCTCCTCGGCCCGGCGGACGTCGTGCACGTCGGTGCGCAGGTAGCGCTCCCACTCGTCGTTGCCGGCCGCGTTCATCGCCGCCCGGAAGCCCTCGATCCGCTTGCGTTGCGGCACCGTCCGGGCCAGGTCGGCCACCAGCGCGATCCGCCGGTGGCCGCCCCGGAGCAGATGCTCGGCGCCGGCCCGGGCCCCGCCCGCGTTGTCGATGACCACCACGTCGGCGTCGATGCCGTCCGGCGGCCGGTCCAGGAAGACGAACGGCACGCCGCGGCTGCCCTCGATGGCCAGATACTCGTGGCGGTCCGCGCTCGGCACGATCAGCAGCGCCCGTACCCGTCGCTCCAGGAACGTGTCGATCAGCTCCCGTTCCAGCGTGGGGTCCTCGTCGTTGTTGGCCGTCACCAGCTGCAGCCCGTGCTGGCGCAGCTCGCGCTCGATGCCGCTGGCCACGGCCGAGTAGAACGGGTTGGTCAGGTCGCCGCTGATCAGCGCCACCAGCGCCGAGGTGGCGCCCCGGCGCAGCTCGCGGGCGATGCCGTTGAGCCGGTAGCCGAGCTGGTCGGCCGCGTCGCGGACCCGGCGGCCGGTGTCCTCGGCGACGTTCGGCTCGCTGTTGAGCGCCCGCGACGCCGTCTTGAGGCTCACTCCGGCCAGGGCGGCCACCTGGGTGAGCGTCGGCCGGCGGGCGGTCGACTCGTCGACGGCGCCGGCGGCGGTCCGGGATGCGGGCATGGTGCTCCGAACTGTCGGCGAGAACGGTGGGCCGGGGCGATCAGGCGGCTCAGGCGGCAATTATGACATCGACACCACCCGGAGTGGCCGCCCCGGCACGCGCCGACCGGCCCGGCCGGACCGAGCGGATCGGCGGTACGGACCAACCGTTCGGGCCGCTGCGCAGATCCGCAGAAATACTACTGTCTGTAGTCTCCGGTTCCGACGGCCGGAACCCATAGTGGCTGCTGGAGGCGTTGTGACCGACACCATCACCGCCGGTCGTGATCGGTACTTCGACACTCTGCGTGCCGTCGCCATCATCCGGGTGGTGCTGTTCCACGCCTTCCCGCTGGCCGCGCTCGAACTGGTCTTCCCCTCGATGGGGGTCATGTTCGCGCTCGGCGGATCGCTCATGGTCAAGTCACTGGACCGGTCGGCGACCCGGGCCGTGCGCAGCCGGGTACGCCGGTTGCTGCCCGCGCTGTGGGTGATGGCGCTCATCGTCGTACCGGTGATGATCCAGCGCGGCTGGCCGGACCGGCCGTCCTGGCCGCACCTGCTGCTCTGGGTCCTGCCCATCGCGGATCCGCCGGCGAGTGAGTTCGGCTACCCGGCCGCGGGAGTGCTCTGGTACCTGGTCACCTACCTGTGGCTGGTCC
Source organism: Actinoplanes sp. NPDC004185 (assembly GCF_053603475.1). Classification (NCBI taxonomy): domain Bacteria; kingdom Bacillati; phylum Actinomycetota; class Actinomycetes; order Micromonosporales; family Micromonosporaceae; genus Actinoplanes; species Actinoplanes sp. NPDC004185. The sequence continues at coordinate 74,556 of NZ_JBSGFR010000001.1, forward strand.
TGCTGTCGCCGCTGCTGCTGAGCCTCTACCGCCGGTGGAACCTGCCGACCGTGCTGCTGCCGCTGTTCGGGCTGATGCTGCTGACCGCCTACCCGGACACCTTCGGCACCACCGCCGGCTGGGTGGTGCAGAACGTGCTGGCCTTCGGGTCGTGCTGGATCCTCGGCTTCGCCCACCGCGAGGGCGACCTGGCCAAGCTCCGGCCGGCTGTGGTGCTGGGACTGGCCGCCGCCTGCGTCGCCGGTGGGCTCGGGTGGGCGTACCTGCACCCGGCGGACACCGGGATGGACCTGACCGGCCTGCCGGTCGCGTACGCGGTCTTCTCCATCGGTTTCGTGCTGGCGCTGCTGCGCTGGGCGCCGCGGATGGACTGGCTCGCCCGGGCCCGGCCGCTGGACGGCTTCGTGTCGATGGTGAACAACCGGGCCGTGACGATCTACCTGTGGCACAACGTGGCCATCACCGTCGCGGTCTACCTCTTCGACCCGCTGAAGCTGTGGCGCATCCCCACCCAGGGCCTGGAGAGCGCCGTCGACTTCACCATCGCGCTGACCACGCTCGCGGTGATCGTGCTCGCCCTCGGCTGGGTCGAGGACATCGCGGCCCGCCGGTCGCCGCGCTTCTCGCCGTTCGTGCGGCGGCACCCACTTCAGCAGCCCCTGGCTCCGGCGCCTGCCCCCGCGCCGGCGGCCGTCTGAGCTGCTGGAAAAGAGCGGGCCCGGCACCGGAAGGTGCGGGGCCCGCTCTCATTTGACCTTTACCGTGGGGCAAGGTCCACGGTGATGGACATGGCAGACGAGTTCCTCACCATCGGAGCGTTCGCGCGGGCCGCGCGGCTGTCCCCGAAGGCACTGCGGCTCTACGACGACGTCGGCCTCCTGCGCCCGGCAGTCGTCGACGCGGACTCCGGCTACCGCTACTACGCACCCGCCCAGCTCGACCGGGCGCGCCTGGTGGCCTGGCTGCGTCGCATCGACATGCCGCTGGCACGGATCAAGGAAGTCTGCGACCTGCCCGGCGCCGAACTGGCCGCCGCGATCGCCGAGCACATGGCGCACGCCGAGGCGGAACTCGCGGCCCGGCGCCGGCTCGCCGGCTTCCTCACCGACCACCTCACCGGAAAGGGGACCACCATGTCCGACACCCATCAGCTCGGTCTGCGCTTCTTCGCCGGCTCCGAGATCGGCAAGGTCCGCGACAACCATCAGGACCTGGCGTACGCGGGCAGCACCCTGCTCGCCGTCGCGGACGGTTCGGGGCCGGCGGGCGACCGGGCCGCGGCGGCAGCCGTCGACGTCTTCCGGTCCCTGCCCGCCACGGGGGACCTGCTCGGCACCCTGACCGCCGCCGTCAGTGACGCCGACGCTGCTGTGCTGGCCCTCGGCGCGGACAGCGACGAGCGGCCCATCACCACTCTCACCGCGCTGCTCTGGTCGGGCACCCGGATCGGCGTCGCGCACATCGGGGACACCCGGGCCTATCTGGTCCGCGGCGGAGAGCTGTCCCGCTTCACCGACGACCACTCGTACGTGCAAGGGCTGGTCGACGCCGGGGAGCTCAGCGCCGCGGACGCTGTCACCCATCCGCAGCGGGCCCTGCTGGTGCGGGCGCTGGGGGCCGCCGCCGAGGCCGACGTCGCCATCCGTACCGCCGTCCAGGACGACCGCTACCTGCTCTGCTCGGACGGCCTGTGGGCGGTGGTGCCGGCCGGCCGGATCGCGGAGGTGCTGACGGCCGGGCACGATCCGCAGGAGACGGTCCGGCGGCTGATCGAGGAAGCGATGCGCGCGGGCGCACCGGACAACATCGCCTGCGTGGTCGCGGACGTCGTGCCCGTCTAGAACGGTTCCTGGGTCACGGCCGCCGCGGCCGGCAGGTCGCGGCGGCCCCGCAGCGGGCCCAGTACGAGGATCAGGCCGCTGGCGGCGTATCCGAGGGCCATCAGCATGACCGCGCCGCGGACGCCCAGCGGGCCGGCCAGTGCGCCGCCCAGCACGGCCCCGACCGGGATCGCGCCGAAGTTGACGAACTGCATGCTGGTCAGCACCCGGCCGAACAGGCCGGGCGGGCAGTACGCCTGCCGGAAGCTCGCGCCGACCACGTTGCCGGCGATGGCGCCGGCGGCGACGCCGAGCATCCCGGCGACGAAGACGAGCAGGCCCAGGCCCGGCCGGGTGAACGGGATGAGCAGGGAGGCCACCCCGCCGAACGTCTTGCAGGCGACCAGTGCCCGGGCACCGCCGAGCCGCCGGACCAGCCGGGGGGTCAGCGAAGCGGCACCGACCCCGCCGAGGCTCACCGCCGCGAACAGCAGGCCGACGGTGGTGGTGCTGACCCCGAGCTCACGCACCAGGAAGACGACGGCGATCGCGTTGATGCCGGTGAGCCAGAGGTTCGCGGCCGCGCCGTAGACCGTCTGGTTGAGCAGGTACTTGTCGTGCAGCAGCCAGCGGGCGCCGACGACGATGTCGGCGCGGATGCTCGCCCGGGCGGTCGGCACCGGCCGCCGCTCCGCGCGCCGGATGCGCCACAGCGCGAAGGCCGAGATCAGGAAACTGCACGCGTCCACGACCAGGCCGGCGACCGCGCTGACCGCGGCGACGAGCAGTCCGCCCGCCGCCGGGCCGGCCACCTGGGCGGCGGACTCGGTGCTCTGCAACGCGGAGTTCGCCCTGACCAGATCGTCCTTGTCGAACATCGCCGGCAGGTACGCGGCCCAGGCGACGCTGAAGAAGACCGAGGCGGCGCCGAGCAGCAGCGTGACGGCAAGCAGGTGGGCCATGGTGAGAGCGCCGGCCCAGGCGGCCACCGGCACGCTGATCACGAGGACGGCGGATATCAGGTCGCTGACGAGCATCACCGGCCTGCGGGCGACCCGGTCGATCCAGGCGCCGGCGGGCAGGCCGATGAGCAGCCAGGGCAGCCAGGCGGCGGCGGTGAGCAGGCTGACGGCGAAGGCGCTCGCGTCCAGGACCTGTACCGCGATCAGGGGAGTGGTGACGGTGGCGACCGAGCTGCCCAGGCGGCTGACGATCATGCCCGCCCACAGCTTGCGGAAATCAGCGTCCCGGAGGACGCCGCGGCGCTTCGCCTGGTCCAGGGTGGGGGCGGTCACGGGCGGGCCGGGAAGCCCCGGCCGATCACGAAGACCGGCTCCCGGTCCGGCGCCTCCGGGCGGCCCGCGTAGCGGTCCATGACCGCCTGGATCTCCGCGCCCAGCTCGGCCAGCTCGGCCGGGCTCAACCGCAGGAACCCGTCGGTGGAGAACGCCGCGTCGCTCCACGGCTCCTGCCGGGAGGCCGGGCTGCCCAGCCAGGTCGAGATCAGCTCCACCTGCCGTTGCAGCCCGATCGCCAGGGCCGCGTCGGCCGCGGCGATGTCCGCGGCGTCGGCGGCGAAGTCGGCCGTGCTCCAGGCGATGCTCCGGTCCGGCATGCGCCACCAGTGCTCCTTGCGGTTGCGCGCGAGCTCCGGCGCCTCCTCGATGAGGCCGGCCTCGGCGAGCACCCGCAGGTGGTGGCTGACGTTGGCCACGGCCTGCCCGGTGACGCGGGCCAGCACGCTGGGCATGGACGGCCCGTCCACGCGCAGCACGTCCAGAAGCCGGCGTCGTACCGGATGCGCGACCGCCTTGAGAACGGCGGCGTCCTTGATCTGAGCCATGCCCCCACCATGGCATGGTAAAGAGTTGTTGCGCAACGGTTCTTTACCTTTAGGGTGGGGCGGTGATCCGATCCAGAGTTACGGCGGACCTGCCCGCCTGTGTGGCAACGCTGCGGCTGGTGCACGAGACGGACGGCTATCCGCTGAACTGGCCGGCCGATCCGCCGGCCTGGCTGACGCCACCGGGCCTGCGCGGAGCCTGGGTCGCGGTCGACGGGCAGACGGTCACCGGGCATGCGGTCGTGACCGGCGAGGGCGAGCTGAGCAGGCTGTTCGTCAGCCCTCAGCGGCGCGGCGCCGGCCTGGCCCGGGAGTTGATCGCCCACGCGCGCGCCGCTCACGGTGGGCCGCTGGTGCTGGAAGTGGCCGACGCCGCCGCGGCGGCCTACTACGAGCGCACCGGCTGGCTCTTCACGGGCAGCGCGGTGGCGGACTGGACCGCGCCCGACGGCAGCCCGGTCACGCTGCGCCGCTACCGCTCAGCGTGACAGCCTCCGGACGATCTCCGCCGGCGGGAGCTGGCGATCCGCCGACTCCGGCGCACCGGCCGCCAGCTCAGTCCCGGCGATGTCCGCATAGACCACTGCCAGCGCCTCGAACAAGGCCGGCGTCAGCCCCGCCGCCTCCTGCGTGACCGCGATCTCCCGCATCTCGTCGACGAACCGGTGCGCCTTCGTCGCGGCGCTCACCACCCCCGCCGAATCGGCCAGTCCGTTGCGGGCCAGGTCGGCCAGCACCTGCTCCAGCACCCCGTGCTGCCCCGCCGTGCGTATCGCCTGCGTGACCAGCGCGGTCAGTCCCTTGTAGACGCCTGCCGTGCACATCTTCAGCGCGCTGGCCGAACCCAGCCCACCACTGAGCACGACCGGCTCGACCTGACCGTCCCACGGCAACCCGGCCACGACCTCGGCCGGCGGTCCGCTGAGGTAGACGCGGGCGCCCGGCCGGGCGGACGGCGGCGGCCCGGAGATCGACCCGTCCACGACCGGCAGCCCGGCGCAGGCCTCCGCGATCCGGGCCATCGTCTGCGGTGCGACGGCGTTCAGATCCGCCACGACCGGCGTCACCCCGGTACGGCGGGCCGCCTCCGCGATACCGTGCGCGACACCGAGGGCCTGCGCCGGCGGCGTCACCGACAGCACCACGTCCGCGGCGGCGATCACCTCGTCCAGGCCGGGCAGCAGTTCCAGACCCGCGGCCAGCCGCCGGGTCCGCTCCGAGCGTCCGGCCGTGGTCGCGACCACCCTCGCCCCGCCGGCCCGCAGGGCACCGCCCAGGCCCGCGCCCATGTGTCCCGGACTCACGATCGCCACAGTCACCATGCCCCGACATTAAAGACCGGGCCACAGCCGGGACACAGATGACGCACAGTGAGCCTTGGTTGTCTGGTGGGAGACAACCCGCGAGGAAAGGCGACCACCGTGCAGGAACAAGGGGATCAGGACAACGCCGCATACGTGCGCCGGGTGCACGACAAGGGGCTGCGGTTCGACCTGCGGACCATGTCACGGCGCCGGCTGCTGGCCACCTTCGGCGGGGTGGGCGCCCTCGCCCTGGTCGGAGGGACCGCGGCCTGCGGCAGCGCGGCCGAGACGGGGACGACGGCCGCCGCCACCAGCGCCGCCGCGGCCACCGGCACCGCGACCGAGGTCGAGTCGGAGACGGCCGGGCCGTACCCGGCGGACGGGTCGAACGGGCCGGACGTGCGGACCGAGCCCGGCATCGTGCGCAAGGACATCCGCACGTCGTTCGGGGACTCGAAGGGGACCGCCGAGGGCGTACCGCTGGAATTCTCGCTGGTGGTGACCGATCTCGACGGCAAAGCCCGCACCGGGGCCGCGGTCTACGCCTGGCATTGCGACCGCGACGGCAACTACTCGCTGTACTCCACGGGGGTCACCGACCAGAACTATCTGCGGGGCATCCAGGAGACCGACGCCTCCGGCGCCGCGACCTTCACCAGCATCTTCCCGGCCTGCTACTCGGGCCGATGGCCGCACATCCACTTCGAGGTCTACTCGTCGCTGGCCACGGCCACCGGCGGGGATGGCCCGATCGTCAAGACCTCACAGATCGCCATCCCGCAGGACGTGGCGGACGCCGTCTACGCCACCGACGGCTACAGCAAGAGCGTCAGCAACCTGAGCCGGATCAGCCTGGCCACCGACAACGTCTTCGGTGACGACTCGGCGGTCACCGAACTGGCCACCGTCACCGGCAGCGTGGCCGACGGTTACGTCGCCAAGCTCACGATCGCGGTCGACCCGTCCGGCGAGGAGACCGGCGGGGGAGCGCCGGGCGGCACGCCGCCGTCGGGTGCTCCGCGTCCGGCGTCCTCCTGAGCGGACGGTTCCGCCCGGGCCGCCCCAAGGCCCGGGCGGAACGCGCTCATGCCTCGGCAGTCAGCTCGTAGATCTCGGTCACCGGATGACCGGCCTTCTCGTGCACGCGCTGCACCGCCTCCTTGCTCGGCCCGGTCGAGAGGCAGAAGGCTTTGCCCTGCTCAGGGTCGAGCCAGACCCGCTCGAAGTGCACCCCCTCCTCCCCTTCGACCAACAGGTCGGCCTGGTGCGCGGCGTCCAGTTGCTCCGGGGTCACCCCGTGGAACCCGCTGTGCACGTCCATGTACTTCGCCATCGAAGTCGTCCCCTCCACTCGGTTACCGGCATCAGCCTGCGGGGACGGGCCGCGTCGGACATCGGTCATAACACCTAGGAAGGCCACCGGCTTCGGCCTAGAGTCACGCCATGCGTGCCCCGAGCCCCGTGCTGGTCGGCCGCGACGACCTGCTGGCGCTCGCGGACCGCCGGCTCGCGGCGGCCGCCGGCGGCCGTGGCGAGCTGCTCTTCCTGGCCGGCGAAGCCGGCATCGGCAAGACCCGCCTGCTGACCGAGATCGCCGGCCGGGCCGCGGCCGGCGGTTTCACGGTGGCCGGCGCGGCCGCGTTCCCGGCGGACGCCGACGTCGCCGCCGGGCTGATCACGGACGCACTCTCTTCTTTCGGTACGCGCACAGCAGAGCTCCTCCGTCAGTCCCCCGACGGCGACAGTCACCGCCAGCGTCGCCTGCTGGTCACCGGCCTGGCCGACGCGCTCGCCGAGGCCGGCGCGGGACCGCAACCGGTGCTGATCACCCTGGAGGACCTGCACTGGGCGGACGACGTGACCCTGCAGACCCTGGCCCGGCTGGCCCATCGGCTGCCCGGCCTGCCGTTGCTGATCGTCGGCACGTACCGCAGCGACGAGCTGTACCCGCGGGTCCCGATGCGGGAGTGGCGCACCCGGCTGCTCAACCAGCGGCACGCCGAGGAGGCCCGCCTGTCCCGGCTGAGCCCGGCGGACACCGCGGCGCTGGCCACCGCGATCTCCGACCGCATCCTGCCCGCCACGGTGACCGGCGCCATCTTCGCCCGCAGCGACGGCATTCCGCTGCACGTCGAGGAGTTCCTGGCCACAGTCGACGCGCAGGCGGCCCTGCCGGACACCCTCGCCGAGGCGGTGCTGGCCCGGGCGGCGTCGTTGAGCGCAGCCGCCCGGTCACTGGCCGGCACGGCGTCGGTGATCGGCCGCTCCTTCGACGTGGACCTGCTGACCGCGATCACCGGCGAACGCCCGGACACGATCGACGAGGGGCTGCGCGAACTGGCCGAGCGCTTCTTCGTCCAGCCGCACGCCGACGGGTTCACGTACGACTTCCGCCACGCCCTGATCCGCGACGCTCTGCACGCGGACCTGCCCCCGCTCCGGCGCCGCGAGCTGCACGCCCGGGCAGCCGAGGCGGCCCTCGCGGCCGGGCTGTCCGACGCCTTCGTCAGCGACCAGTACGAACGCGCGCACCGTCCGGCGGAGGCACACCGGCACGCCGTGACCGCGGCGGCCGCGGCCGTACGGATGTCCGCGCACCGCGAGGCCGTCGAGCTGTACCGGCGGGCGTTGCGGACTGCGCCGGCCGGCCTCCCGGTGGACGAGTCGGCGGTGCTGCTGACCGCGCTGGGCGGCGAACTCGCGGCGGTCGACGAGAACAGTGAGGCCGCGGAGATGCTGCTCACGGCGTACCGGATGCGTCTGGAGGCCGGGGACGCGCTCAGCGCGGCCGCCGTCGCACCGCAGCTCGCCGCGGTCCGGCACCTGCTCGGCGCGGGCCTGGCCGAACGCACGGGCCTGCTGCGCGAAGGCCTCGACCTGATCGCGTCGCGCCGCGACGAGCCGGCTCAGGAGATCCGCGCCGGGCTGCACGCGGCGCTGGCCGCGGCCTACATGCTGGACCGGCGGCTCGAGGAGGCCACCGAGGTCGGCGTGCTGGCCGAGGCGTTCAAGGTGAAGGACTGTGATCATCCGCTGCGCTGTCACCTCGGCGGCACGCTCGGCTCGATCCTGGTCTTCGCCGGCCGCATGCACGAAGGCTGGCAGATGCTGGCCAACGCGATCGGCCGGGCCCGCCGCGGCGGCCTCGAAGCGGAGGCGGCCCGCGGCTACCGGATGATCGGCTCGTCGGCGTCGGTGCTGGTCGAATACGACCTGGCCCGGCGCTGGCTGAACGAGGGGATCGAGTACGCGGACTCGGTGGAACGCTTCAACGACCGGCACTACATGGCGGCGCACCTGGCCCATGTGGACTGGGCCGAGGGAGCGTGGCCGGCGGCCGAGGCGGGGGCAGCCCGGGCGCTGGCCGACGGACAGGGCATCACGACCCGGATCACGGCCCTGCACGTGCTGGGCTATGTGGCCCTGGGCCGGGGCTCGTTCGAGTCGGCTGATTCCTGCATGCGCGAGGCGGCGGCGCTCGGGGAGGCGATGGGGGAGCTGCAACGCATCTCCCCGGCGTGGTGGGGCCTGGCGTCGATCGCTCAGCTGCGTGGCGAGCCGGCCGAGGCGATCGGGTGGTGCGAACGCGGATACGAGGCCTCGGCGAAGGTGCGGGACGCGGCCTATCTGTTCCCGTACGTGGTGACCGGGGTGCGGGCCTACCTGGCGAAACAGGACCTGACCGGGGCGCGGGACTGGCTGCGGCGAACCGGCGAGCTGCTGCGGGACCGGGAGATCCCGGGCACGCTCGGTGCGCTCGATCATGGGGCCGGGCTGGTGCATCTGCACGAGGGGCAGACCGGGAAGGCGCGGGTCGAGCTGGAGCGGGCGGCGACGTTCTGGCGGGGGCGGCGGCGTTTCTGGGAGGGTACGCAGGCGGTGGCTGACCAGGCGCGATGTGCGCACCGGTCGCGGCGGCCGGCGGATGCTGCGCGCTTGACGGCCCAGGCAGTTGCCGAGGCCGAAGCGGCCGGGGCGGTGGTGTTGATCCCGGCTGGCTCTTCGTCCTCGGGGTCGCGTGTGCCGGTGTCGTCGGGTGCGGGATCGTCCGGGGCTCTTGCGCCGGGGCTGTCGGCCTCCGGCTCCGCGGCGCAGCAAGGCCGTCCGTCTGTGTCTGCCGTGCCGCAGGCTGGTTCGTCTTCCCTTGCCGCGTCGCACGCCGGTTCGTCTTCCCGTGCCGTGCCGCAATCGTCGGTGACTGCCGGCGGCGTTCCGCGTGGGTCCGTGGCTGGACCCAAGCCGTCTGCGGCTGGGCCCGCGTCGTCCGTGCCGAGGGCGGCGCCGTCCGGGTCCGGGTCCGCGCCGTCCGGGTCGGTGGCGGCGCCATTCGGGCCGGAGTCGTCGGGCGCGGATCTGCCCCGGCTGACCGCGCGGGAGCGGGAGGTGGCGGGTCTGATCGGCCAGGGCGCGACCAACCGCGAAATCGCCGCGGCGCTGTCGATCTCGCCCAAGACGGTGTCCGCGCACGTCGAACATATCTTGACCAAGCTTTCCGCGTCCCGCCGGGCCCAGATCGCGACGTGGGCTGCGACACATCGCTGACCCTTGTCGACCGATCGGGGTACGTCGAACGGGCTATAGCTAGTGGTCTATACCTTGGCAAGAATCGGTCCATGACCGCGCCCGGAAACGACGCACTCCTGATCACACTGCTGGCCGCGTTCACGGCCTGCGTGGGATACGCCGCCGGCCGCCTGCACCAGTGGTACCGCACAGTCCTGGACCGCGACGAGGCCTACCGGGACGGATACGACACAGCGACCCGCAGTGTGTTCACCCTGGCGGCGCGGTTGATCGGGCCCCGGCGGGCGGTCCGCGGCACGGCCGTCGTATCGCCGGCCGTCGCGGCCCGGCCCGATCAGTCGGTGATCTTGCTGCCCGCCTCGTCGTCTGTGACGCCCCCGCCGCCTGATCTGCGTCCGGCCGCCGTGAGCTCACCGTCCGCGCCGGGCCGCGCTGCCGCCGGCTCGTCTCGATCCGCTTCCTCCGCAGTCTCTTCGTCCTCCTTCCCTTCTCCGTCGTCTCCTTCCGCCTCGTCGGCTGCTTCGTCGTCCGGGGCCGCTGCTTCCGCGTCCGGCACGCCGTCGTCCGACTCGTCCCAGTCGAGCCCGCTCGCCGCTTCGGCCGGCTCGTTCTGGCCTGCGTCCCCCTCAGCGACCGAGTCAGCCGCCGCTTTCGGTTTCCCGGCGCCAACTCCGGTCTCGCCGCTGGCGCACGGTCCCACGCGGAACACATCGCCACGCCAGGGGAACAACCCCTTCGCCACGGGAAAGGGCCTCTCGCCGGCGGCAAAGAGCTCCGCAAGCCAGAGCAAGAATCCGCCGGTCGTCGAGACCGGTTCGTCTGTACTGGGGGAGAGCTCACCTCCCAGCGTTTCCGGCGCGTCGGCGGCAGGTCCGAGTTCGTCCTTCACCAGCCCTGATCCGTCGGCTGCCGGGCCGGGTTCACTGCTCGCGGCGGCGGGTTCATCGCCTGCTGAGCCGGGTGTCTCGCCGGTCGAGCCGGGCTCGCCCCGCGCGGCGGCGGGCTCATCGCCGGCCGGGCCAGGTTCACCGCTCGCGGAAGAGAACACCCCTCCCACCGGGGCGGAGTCCTCAGGCCCGGGCAAGGGCTCGCCGTCGTCCACCGTGAGGCGCTCGTCCTCCGCCGGCCGGACCGAGAGTGCCGGCGGCGGCCGCCACCTCGTGCCGGACGAACTCGTCCGGGCCCCCACCTACCGCCTGACCCCCGACCGCGTCGCCCGGGCCAAGGTGCGCGAGGCGATCCTCGACGACGACGATTCCGAGGACACCACCCGCCTGCCCCCGTCGGTGCCCCGCCCCCGCCAGTCGTGACCCGGCGGGAAATGTCACACCCCGGCGTTAGGGTGCGCCATGGTTACCGTCCAGGAGGTCCGCGAGGTCGCCCTGAGGCTGCCCCGCACCACTGAGCACCTGATCTACGACCGGGTGAAGTTCCGGGTGGGACAGATCGTCTATGTGGCGTTCTCCCGCGATGAGACAGTCATGGGTTTCGGCTTCCCCAAGGAGGAGCGCGAGGCCCTGGTGGCGTCCCAGCCGAAGGTCTTCCACCTGCCGAAGGCGACCGACATGCGTTTCCGCTGGGTCCAGGCCTGGCTGTCGGAGCTCGACCACCGCCGGATGGAGGAGCTGGTGATCGACGCCTGGCGCATGGTGGTGCCGAAGCGGGTGGCCGCGGCCCATGTCGCCGGCCTGCCCGACGCCGACCCGCCGACCAGCCGTCCGGTCCGGGCCGCCGGCTGAATTCCGTTGCCGGGCGGTTCAGGATGAGGTCATGGGCAGCTACCTGGAGACGGACCGGCTGGTGTTGCGCCAGTTCACCGCGGGCGATGTCGACCACATCGTCGAGCTGGACAGCGATCCCGCCGTGATGCGCTATCTGACGGGCGGCCGGGCGACGCCCCGCGAGGAGGTCCGGGACGTGGTGCTCCCGTTCTGGCTGGCGTACCACGAGCGGGGTGAGCAGTTCGGCTTCTGGGCCGCCGTCGAGAAGGCATCCGGGCGTTTCGTCGGCTGGTTCCACTTCCGGCCGCGCCCGGACGGCCCACCCGCCGTTGGTGACGCCGACGCCGACGCCGACGCCGGGGTTGAGCTGGGCTATCGCCTGCGCCGCGAGTTCTGGGGCCAGGGCTACGCGACCGAGGGCAGCGTCGCGCTGATCCGCAAGGGCTTCACCGAGCTCGGCGTCGAGCGGGTCTACGCCGAGACGTTGGCCGTGAACCTCGGCTCGCGGCGGGTCATGGAGAAGGCGGGCCTGCGTTACATCCGCACGTTCCATCAGGACTGGCCCGAGCGGATCCCCGGCGACGAGCACGGCGACGTCGAGTACGCCCTCACCCGCGCCGAGTGGCAGGCCGCCCGCCACTAACGCAGGTAGCCGCCCTCGGCGAGGTTCTTGGCGTGCTGGGCGTACACCTCGGGCTCTCGCGGGGCGAGGGTGGCCAGGCCGTCGACGTAGCGGTTGTACATCGAGAAGGCCGCCGCGATCAGCACCGTGTCGTGGATGGCCTTGTCATCGGCGCCGTGCTCGCGGGCGAGGTCGATGTCCGCGGGGCTGACGCTGCGGCCGTCGACGCGTACCTTGTCGGCGATCGACAGCAGTGCCTGCATCTTCTGATCGGTCTGGGCGTGCTCGGTCGTCTTGCCCTCCTGGTGCAGCAGGTGGGCGGCGACCGCGCCGTGGATCCCGCTGCAGTACGTGCACTCGTTGCGGCTCGACACGTAAGCGGCGATCGTCTCCCGTTCGCCGGGCGTCAGCGGGGACGGCCCCCGCAGCAGCGCATCGGCCAGGCCGTTGAGCGGGCCCGCGGTGTGCGGATATTGGACCAGGAGCCCGACCATGCCGGGCAGTTCGGGCAGGTTGATGTGCGGCACGCGCCCATCGTCCTGTGCGGGTGGCGGTGTGTCCAGCGAGCCTCCGGCTGCTCTCAGCGACCGTTCGTCCGATGGCCCGCAGCCCGCGCATCGGCGACTTCGGTGAGGCCCAGGCCGCCACGCGCCGGCACCGCTCCGCGAGCAGTCTCACAGTCGCATCGCCCGCCACCCGGCCCGCAGCTCCGCGACGAACAGTGCGGGCTGCTCGAAGGCCGCGAAGTGCCCGCCGCGGGCCGGCTCGCCCCAGTAGCGGATGTCCCGGAAACGCTTCTCGGCCCACCGGCGCGACGGTCGCGGATTCTCCTCCGGAAAGATGGAGCAGGCCGCCGGCACGTCGACCACATCCGTCGTCCCGGTGCGGAACCGCGCCTGAACTGCCCGGAAGCTCTCCCAGTAGAGCCGCGCCGCCGAGGCACCCGTGCCGGGCAGCCAGTAGAGCATCAGATTGTCGAGCAGCTCGTCGCGGCTGAGCACCGTGGACAGGTCACCGTCGCAGTCCGTCCAGGCCTGGAACTTCTCGATGATCCAGGCGGCCAGCGCGGCCGGCGAGTCGACCAGCCCGTAGCCGATGGTCTGTGGCCTCGTCGACTGCTCCAGTGAATAGCCGTCGCCGCTGTCGCCCGAGGCTTCGAGGTCGCGCAGGGCGGCCTCCTCCGCCGCGGTGAGGGTGTCGAACGTCGCCGGGTCCGGCGCCACCAGCGGGGGCATGACGTGGATGCCGAGGACCTGGCCGGGGTGCTGCTGGGCGATGCTGGTGCTGACGCTGGTGCCCCAGTCATGACCCGCGGCCACGAAACGCGGATAGCCCAGTCGCTCCATGAGCTGCGCCCAGGCTGCGGCTGTCCGTTCCACCGTCCAGCCGGGCTCGGCGGGACGGTCGCTGAACCCGTACCCGGGCAGAGACGGGCACACCACGTGGAAGGCGTCCGTGGCCTCGCCGCCGTGCGCGACCGGATCGGTGAGCGGGCCGATCACCTGGGCGAACTCGGCGATCGAGCCCGGCCAGCCGTGCGTGAGCACCAGCGGCACGGCCTCGGGATGCGGCGACCGCGCGTGCACGAAGTGGATGCCGAGGCCGTCGACGGTCGTCCGGAACTGGGGCATGCGGTTGAGCCGCGCCTCGGCCGCCGGCCAGTCGTACCCATCGGCCCAATACCCGCAGAGCGCCTGCAGCTCGGCCAACGGCACCCCCTGCGTCCAGCCGCCGGCGGTGGCCGGCTCGGGCCAGCGCGTGCGCCGGAGCCGCTCCCGCAGATCGGCGAGGGCCTCGTCGCCGGCCCGGATCGCGAAGGGCGTGATCATCCCGGACGACCGCTGATTCATGGTCCGGGACGTTAGCGGCGCGGTACGACATTCCGGCCGGGATCGCGTCCGAGCAGGGCGAGGATGCGATCCAGCTGATCTTGACCCGGGTCCGGAAGCGGCGGCGCGAAGGCCGCTCCGGGCGCCAGCCGGGCTTCGCCGGCGGGCACGGCCTCCGCGATGGGCAGGGCCGCGGCCAGCACGTCCGGCGGCAGCTCGTACGCGATGCCGAGCGTGTGCGCGACGTCCCAGCCGTGCACGACGTAGTCGACGAGGTGGAAGCCGATCGCGAGCCGGCCGGGGATCGGCTGAGGCGTGATCTCGGGCAGCAGGAAGCCGCGTTCGGGAACGCCGGGCCGGGCGAAAGCCGTAATGACCGACTCGGCTGCTTCCGCGTACTCCTGGGCGGGGTCGTCGCCCGGCGGGCGGGGTTGCCAGGTGTCGGGAACATCGCCGTGGCCTGCGGCTGCGGCGGCGAAACCGCGGTGCTGGGCGGTCATGTGGGCGAGCAGTTGGGCGAGGTCCCATTCCGCGCAGGGCGTGGGCAGTGACAAGTCCGGCGGCAGAACCTGCGCGACGATCGGGATGGTCGCCCGGACAGCTCGCGCGTGTCTGGCGAGAAGGTCAACGGTATGCATGTGCTTACGGTCTGCGGGCGTACATGATTTGTCAAGGTGTATGTTTTCGGCCGTGCCCGATCCGGACCGTGACCGTCCCGATCTCGGCGCGATGGTCGTGCGGCTCGGCCGCGCGCTGATCGCGGCCGAGCGGCCGGTGCTCGCCGCTCACGACGTGTCGATGTGGGGCTACGCCGTGCTCAGCGCCCTGGCCGACGAGCCGATGCGCACCCAGGCGGCGCTCGCGCGCGCCATCGGCGCGGACAAGACCCGGATCATCGGGACCCTCGACGAGCTGCAGGATCGCGCTCTGATCGAGCGCGAGCCGGATCCCGAGGACCGACGGGTACGGCTGCTGCGGCTGACGCCGGCCGGGCGGCAGCTGTACGCGTCCGTGAGAGCCGGCATCCGGACCGTCGAGGAGCAGTTGCTGGACGGCCTGACGGTGGCCGACAAGCGCGTCTTCCTGCGGGTTCTCCAGCAGTTGGGCCCCGAGCCCGACTGACCTGGTCAGCGGGCGGCGAGTGCCTCCTGCAGGCCGCGCGCCGCGAGCCGGTCGGCGCGTTCGTTCTCGGGATGGCCGGCGTGGCCCTTGACCCAGTGCCACTGCACGTCGTGCCGGGACACTGCCGCTTCGAGGCGCTGCCACAGGTCGACGTTCTTGACCGGCTGCTTGGCCGAGGTCAGCCAGCCGTTGGCCTTCCAGCGCGGCATCCACTTCGTGATGCCGTCCCGCACATAGATGCTGTCGGTGTAGAGCAGCACGGCGAGCGGCGCGCGGGTCAGGCTCTCCAGTGCCTGGATGGGGGCCATCAGCTCCATCCGGTTGTTGGTCGTGGAGGAGGCCTCGCCGCCGCAGAGGTCCTTCTCGCTGGAGCCCCAGCGCAGCACGGCACCCCAACCGCCGGGTCCGGGATTGGGGATACAAGCGCCGTCGGTGTAGATCTCCACCGCAGTGGCCGAGCCAGTCATGCGCAGCACCCTACCGACCAGCTCGAGCCGGGAGGGCAGCAGAGCGGGAGGCTCCCACCGCATCGAGTGAGCGTCAGGCCGCCGATCCGGTGCCTGCGTGACGCCGCAGGCTTGCCGGGGGGAACCGGTACCGGACCGGCGGCCTGCCCCCGCAGTGCCCGAGAGCGGTGGGAGCGCTCCCAGTGTCAGCCTAGCGAATCGTCCGCCCGCCGCCAAACCGTTCGGAAACACTCACATTCTTCCTTCGGGTCTGTCGCGCCCGGCCACCGCTTCCGGCGTGCCGCCCGGCCGCCGCGACTCCGCCGGGCGCGGTCTGGGCCACACCGCTGTGGACAGGCGGGAGTCGTGGACCGGCCAGCCAGTACAGTTTCGGCATGCGTGAGGCAGCCGTCGAGGTGCAGGACGTCGTCGTGAAGTACGGCGATGTCGTCGCCGTCGACGGCATGTCACTGACCGTGCCGCGCGGCGCCATCCTGGCCCTGCTCGGCAACAACGGCGCCGGTAAGACCAGCCTGCTCCAGGTCTGTGAGGGCTTCCGGGCGCCCGACGCCGGGACCGCCCGGGTGCTGGGGCTCGACCCGGTCGCCGATCACGACGATCTGATGCCGCGGCTCGGCATCATGCTGCAGTCCGGCGGTGTCTACCCGTGGGCGACCGCCGGTGACATCCTCCGGCTCTTCGCCTCCTTCGCCGCGCATCCGCTCGACACCGACATGCTGCTCGACCGGCTCGGGCTGCGGAAGTTCGCCAAGACCACGTTCCGCCGGCTCTCCGGCGGCGAGCAGCAGCGGCTGTCCCTGGCCGTCGCGCTCGTGGGCCGGCCCGAGCTCGTGTTCCTCGACGAGCCCACGGCCGGCATGGACGTCGGTGCCCGGCAGACCACCTGGGAGCTCGTCGAGAGCCTGCGCGCCGACGGCGTCTCGGTCCTGCTCACCACGCACCTGCTCGACGAGGCCGAGAGCCTCGCCGACCACGTGGTCATCATGGACAACGGCGTGGTCGCCGCGACCGGCACGCCGGCGGAGCTCACGGCCGCAGCCGGCATCGACCTCCTTCAGATCCGCGCCGACCCCGCCCTCCCGGTCGCCGACCTCGCCGCCCGCCTGGACGCCAAGGTCACCGAGGACAACCCGGGTGAGTACGCGATCGCCGGCGCCCTCGACACCGAGGCCATCGCCGCCGTGCTCGGCTGGTTCGCCACGGCCGGCGCCCAGGTGACCGCGGTCAACACCCGCCGCCGCACCCTGGAGGACGTCTACCTCGCCCTGACCGCCGGGGCCACCCGATGACCATCGGGTCCCACCGGCGACGCCCCACCGCGACGAGTCCTGGAGCTGGGCGATGAGCACCGAAGCCGGCACGTTCACTCCTGCCCCCGGCCGGGCGCCGATGCGGGCGATCCTCCGCCAGCAGGTGCGCATGGAGTTGCTGCTGACCGCCCGCCGGGGTGAGGCCGTGGTCCTCGCCATGGGCGTGCCCCTGCTGGTGCTGCTCGGTGCCGGCCTGACCCACGCCACCAACGTCCCCGGCGACGACCGCCTGGGTTTTGTCGTCCCCGGCGTGCTCGCGCTCACGGTGATGTCGACGGCCTTCACCGGCCAGGCGATCACCACCGGCTACGAACGCAGCTACGGCGTCCTCAAGCGCCTCGGCGCCTCCCCGCTGACCCGCCCCGGCCTGCTCTTCTCCAAGACCGCCGCGATCCTCTGCCTGGTCGCTCTGCAGGTGCTCGTCCTGGCCCTGGTCGGCGTGGTGGTCGGCTGGCGACCCGAGCTCTCCCAGGTCCTGCCGGCCATCGGGGTGACCGTGCTCGCCACCGCTGCCTACTGTGGCCTGGCCCTGCTCATCGCCAGCGTGCTGCGGCCCGAGACGACCACCGCCGCGGCCACCCTGATCTATGTGCTCATGCTGGCCGCGGGCGGGATCATGTTCGCGGCGCCCGACCTCGGCCCGGCCGGGCATTTCCTGCTGCCGCTCGCGGCGCACGCCGAAGCGCTGCGCGACACCCTCACGAGCGGCACCGCGGTGCCGGCGAGCATCTGGCTCAGCCTCACCCTCTGGGCCGCGGTCGCGCTCACCGCGGCCGCCCGCAAATTCCGCTGGGAATAGCACAGCCGGCCCCGGCCGGGGTGAGGCGCGCTGTCCGTCGATCGGTGGACATCGGGTGACAGCCGGGCGGTCGTCCCGGGTGGACCCCCTTCTTCGACAAGCTCCTATGCATGACAGCGATCGAGGTCACCAGCCTCCGCAAGACCTACGGCTCCCGTCCCGCGGTGGCGGGCATCGATCTTTCCGTTCCCCACGGTGAGGTGTTCGCCCTGCTCGGCCCCAACGGCGCCGGCAAGACCACCACCGTGGAGATTCTCGAGGGGCATCGGCGGCGGGATTCCGGCGACGTCCGGGTGCTCGGGCAGGATCCGGCCACCGGCGGGCGCGCCTGGCGGGCCCGGATCGGCATCGTGCTGCAGACGGCCACCGACGCCGCCGATCTCACCGTCGCCGAGACCGTCCGGCACATCGCCGGGCTCTATCCCCGGCCGCGGTCCGCCGCCGAGGTCATCGAGCTGGTCGGGCTCTCCGACAAAGCCAAGGCCAAGGTACGGGGCCTGTCCGGCGGTCAGCGCCGCCGCCTCGACGTCGCGCTCGGCATCGTCGGCCGGCCCGAGGTCGTGTTCCTCGACGAACCCACCACCGGCTTCGACCCGCAGGCGCGGCGGCAGTTCTGGCAGCTGGTCCGAGCGCTCGCCGCCGAGGGCACCACCATCCTGCTCACCACCCACTACCTCGACGAGGCCGAGGCGCTGGCCGACCGGCTGGCCGTCATCGCCGCCGGCACCCTGGTGGCCGAGGGCACCCCGGCCACCCTCGGCGGCCGGGCCGGCGCCGGCGCCACCGTCGAGTGGGCCGGGCCGAACGGCCGGGAGTCCGAGCAGACCACCGATCCGGCCGCGCTGATCGCCCGGCTCACCGCGGCCGGCGTCGACCTGACCGGCCTGACCGTCACCCGCCCCAGCCTCGAGGACACCTACCTGACCCTGATCGGCGAGCAGCGATGAGGCCGGTCCGGCCAGCAGTGAAATCCACCGTCACCATCGATCGGAGAGCAGCGATGACCACCACCGACACGGCCCTTCCCTCGACCGCGCGGATGGGGGTCAGCCGGGGCTGGGTCGAGATTCTCCAGTTCTTCCGCGACCGCACCGCCGTCATCTTCAGCTTTCTCTTCCCCGCCCTGCTCCTGCTGCTCTTCGGCACGATCTTCGCCGACGACTACGACCACCCCGGGCTCAGCGCCGCCCGGGTGTTCTCCGCCAGCATGATCGCGTACGGGATCATCGCCACCGCGTTCATCACCATGGGCGTCGGCATCGCCACCGATCGGGAGGACGGCACGCTGAAGCGGTTGCGGGGCACGCCCGTCACCGCCTCCGCGTACTTCCTCGGCAAGCTGATCATGGTCGCCGTCCTGACCGCCGCCGAGGTCGTCGTGCTGCTCGGCGTCGGGGTGCTGTTCTTCGATCTGCCGCTGCCCACCGACGCCGGACGCTGGTTCACCTTCGGCTGGCTCTTGGTGCTCTCGGTCATCGCCTGCGGGCTGCTCGGCATCGCCGCGAGCGCCCTGGTCCGTTCGGCGCGGACGGCGGGAGCCGTGCTCAACGTGCCGGTGGTCGCGCTGCAGTTCCTGTCCGGCGTGTTCATCCATCCGATCACCCAGCTGCCCGACTGGATGATCACGGTGGCCTCCGTCTTCCCGGTGAAGTGGATGGCCCAGGGCTTCCGCTCGGTCTTCCTGCCGGACTCCGCGGTCGTCTACGAGGCCGGCGGCGCCTGGGAGCACGGGCGGATCGCCTTGGTGCTGCTGGCCTGGTGTGTGATCGGATCAGTGCTGTGCCTGCTGACCTTCCGCTGGACGAACACCAGCGACAAGTGATGGGCCCGCGGGAGCCGATCGCGCGGTATTCCCGGGCCTGGGCGATCTTCTACGCCGTCGTCGCCCTCTCGGTGGCGACGGCGGTGCTCGGCCAGTCCGGGACCGGCGCCGGGCGCCGGGCCGTCGCGGTCGGCGCCGTCGCGGTGATCGCCCTGCTCTACGGGCTGTGGGGGCGACGCGGGCGGGCCGGCCTGCCGTTCGTCGTGGTCGTGCTGGTCGTCTTCGCGGTCGGCGCGGTCGCGGTCTCCACCGTCAGTTATCTGCTCTTCGCGCTCTGCCCGCTGATCTTCCTGGTCCTGGAGATCCGACCGGCTGTCGTGGCGGTCGTCTGCGCCAACCTGGTGCCGCTCGTCGGCTCCCTCGCCGGCGACGGGATCGACCGGTCCTTCGTCACCCACGTCGCCCCGATCGCCGCCACGACGTCGGCCGCCGCGGTCTGGCTCGGGGTGTGGATCCACCGGGTCGTCGAGCAGAGCAAGGAACGGGCCGCGCTCATCGCCGAGCTGGAGAGCAGCCGCGCCGAGGTGGCCCGGCTGTCGCACGAGGCCGGCGTCGCCGCCGAGCGGGCCCGGCTCGCCGGCGAGATCCACGACACCCTCGCCCAGGGCTTCACCAGCATCATCACCCTGCTGCAGGCCGCCGATCCGGCGCTGGCCGACGAGCGGCTCGCGCTGGCCGTGCGGACCGCCCGGGAGAATCTGGCCGAGTCGCGGGCCCTGGTCGCGGCGCTGGCGCCGGCCGCGCTGGCGGCCGGCTCACTGCCCGATGCGGTACGCCGTCAGGCGACCCGTCTCACCGAGGAGACCGGCCTCCCGGCGACCTTCCGGATCACCGGGGAGACCCGGGCGTTGCCGACCGTCGTGGAGGTCGTGCTGCTCCGCGCGGCCCAGGAAGCGCTGGCCAACGTCCGCCGCCACGCGGACGCCCACGAGGTGGCGGTGCTGCTCGCCTTCGCCGCCGACAGCGTCCGGCTGGTGGTGCGTGACGACGGCCGGGGATTCGACACCACCGGCACGACCGGCTTCGGACTGCCGGGCATGCGGGCCCGCGCCGAGCAGGTGAACGGCACCCTGACCGTACACAGCGACCCGGACACGGGAACCGTCGTAGAAGTGGAGGTGCCGGCATGATCCGGTTGATCCTGGTGGACGACCACCCCGTGGTGCGGCACGGCATCCGCGGCATGCTCGAGGCCGAGCCGGACCTGAGTGTCGTCGGTGAGGCCTCGTCCGGGCCCGAGGGTGTGGCGCTCGCCGCCGAGCTGCGGCCGGACATCGTGCTCATGGACCTGCGGATGCCCGGCGGGGACGGTGTCGAGGCGACCGCGCGGATCGTGGCCACTGTGCCCGGTGTACGGGTGATGGTGCTGACCACGTACGAGTCGGATCGGGACATCCTGCGCGCGATCGAGGCCGGCGCCGGGGGCTATCTGCTCAAGGACGCCTCGCCGGCGGAGCTGGCCGAGGGCGTCCGGGCCGCCGCCCGCGGCGAGACCGTGCTCGCCCCCAGCGTCGCCTCCACCCTGGTCCGGCAGGTCCGCAGCCCCGCCCCGCCGGCGCTCTCCGCCCGGGAGACCGAAGTGCTGCGCCTGGTGGCGCGGGGACTGACCAACGCCGACATCGGCCGGGAGCTGTTCATCACGGAGGCCACCGTCAAGACACACCTGCTGCGCGCCTTCGCGAAGCTGGACGTCGCCGACCGCACCGCCGCGGTCACCCGGGCGATGAGCCACGGCCTGCTGTAGAGCCGGCTTGCAGCGTCAGCGTTCGGTGGGGCGCTCCGCGAAAGCCCGATGATCACAGGCCGGCACCGGGAACCTCACCGGCCTTTCGTTGCGTCTCCGGTTCACAGAAAGAGCCCAGCCGGGCCACAGGCCATGGCGAGGTCGGCACGGCACCTTGGTTGAGTCGTCAACGAATGAGGGGGTCGATCCGATGGACCGGGACAAAGCCCTGCGCCGTACGTCGGCGCTCACCGGGGTGCTGGTCGCAGCCGGCCTGGCCGGGACGCTCGCGGTCGGCCTGGCCGCCCGGGCCGCCGATTCCACCGGGAACACCATCCCGGCCACCGAGACCTCGGCGGCTCCCGAGAGCGTCACCGACAGTGGCAGCGGCTCGACCGGTACGGATGCGCCGTTGCTCTCCGGCGGCAGCGACGGCTCCGGCCAGGCCACCTCCGGGGGGTCGTGACATGCCGCTGATCGAGACTCTGCCGATCCGGGCGGACACCGCCCAGTGGTCCGTCTGGGGCACTGTGGCGCGCGTCGTCGTCACCGAGCCGGCCCTGCTCGCCCGGGCCACCGCGGTCGTCGAGGCCGAGCTGGCCGCGGTCGGCGCGGCGTGCAGCCGGTTCCGCCCGGACTCCGAGCTCTCCGTCGCCTGCCGCGCCGGTGGTCGTCCGGTCGTGGTCAGCCCGCTGCTCGCCGACCTGGTCGGTGCTGCCCTCGAAGCCGCCCGGCAGACCGGCGGCGACGTCGATCCCACCGTCGGCGCCGCGCTGTGCGGTCTCGGCTACGACCGGGACTTCGCTGCCGTCACCGGCCGCGCCGTCGCTCCGGCCGTCCGGGTCTTCGCGACCCCGGACTGGCGAGCGGTGCAGCTGCACGACCGTGAGCTCACCGTGCCGGACGGCGTCCTGCTCGATCTCGGCGCGACGGCCAAGGCCGCTGCCGCCGACCGGGCCGCCCGGCTGGTGGCCGGCCGGCTCGGCGTCGGCGTGCTGGTGGCGCTGGGCGGGGACCTCGCGACCGCCGGGCCCGCACCGGACGGCGGCTGGTCGGTGCTGGTGCAGGACCGGCCGGGCGACCCGCACTGCACGGTCCGGTTGCCGGCCGGCGCCGCCCTCGCCACCTCCAGCACGGCCGGCCGCACCTGGGGACGCCCCGGCGAGCTGCTGCACCACATCCTCGATCCGCGCACCGGCCGGCCCGCGCCCCGGGTCTGGCGGACGGTCTCCGTCGCGGCGTCCTCGTGCCTGCGCGCCAACACGCTCAGCACAGCCGCGGTCGTGCGGGGCCACGCGGCGCCGGAGCTGCACCGCGGTGGGCCCGCCCGGCTGGTCACCCCGGAGCTGGACGTGCTGCGGCTGGGCGGGTGGCCGGCATGACCGACGCGCTGTGGTACCTCGGCCGGGGCAGCGGGGTCGTCTCGCTCGTCCTGCTCTCCGTCGTGGTGGCGCTGGGCATCGGCGCGCGCTCCGGGCGGACGGCCTTCGGGCTGCCCCGCTTCGCGGTCAACATGCTGCACCGCAACGCCGCGCTGCTCGCCGTCGCGCTGCTCGTCGTGCACCTGATCAGCCTCTTGTTCGACCCGTACGCGCAGCTGCGCTTCTTCGATCTGGTGGTGCCGTTCGCCGGCCGGTACCGGCCGTTCTGGCTGGGACTGGGCACGCTGGCCTTCGACGTGGTGCTCGCGCTGATCGCCACCAGCCTGCTGCGGCACCGGCTCGGCGTGCGGGGCTGGCGGCTCGTGCACTGGCTGGCGTACCTGTGCTGGCCCGTCGCGCTGCTGCACGGCTGGCAGACCGGCACGGACGCGGCGACCTGGTGGTTGCGGACCGTCCTGGTGCTCAGTGCCGCGCTGGTCCTCGCCGCTGTCGTCTGGCGGGTCACGCCCTCTTTCGCCCGGTTCCCCGCCCGCGTCCCGCGCCGGGTCCGCATCCCTCAGGAGGTCCGATGACCACGGTGGACGCCTCGGGCCGAGTGGGGCCGCGTCTGCTGGCCGACAGCAGTGGCCGCCTCGGACCCGTGCCGGGGCTGGACGCCGATCAGCTCGTCGAGCTGCTGCGCGCCGCGGGGCTGACCGGTCGCGGTGGGGCCGGCTTCCCCACGTGGCGCAAGGTGGAGGCGGTGCGCCGGGCCGCGGGGACGCCGGTGGTCGTGGTCAATGGCGCCGAGGGGGAGCCGGCCAGCGGGAAGGACCGGGCGCTGCTCGCGTACCGGCCGCATCTCGTTCTGGACGGCCTGCAACTGGTGGCGGGTGCGCTCGGGGCGCGTACCGCCCATCTTCATGTGTCGGCGGCCTCGGCCGACGGGGTCCGGGCGACCCTGGCCGCGCGCCGCGGGTCCGGCCTGGACCCGGTCCCGGTCACCGTGACCGTCGCACCGCCGTCCTTCGTGGCCGGGGAGGAGTCGGCGGTGGTCGCCGCCGTCTCGGGACGGCCCGCCGTGCCCGCCGACAAGCTGGTGCGGATCACCGACTCCGGGGTGGGCGGGGCGCCGACGCTCGTGCAGAACGTCGAGACGCTGGCCCACCTGGCGCTGATCGCCCGGCACGGTCCCGGCTGGTTCCGCGCCGCCGGCACGCCCGACGAGCCGGGCACGTTCCTGGCGACGGTCGGCGGCGCGGTCCACGCGCCCGGCGTGATCGAGGCCGGGTACGGCGTCCCGCTCGGTGACCTCGTCGACGCGGCCGGTGGCGCGACTGCTCCGCTGCAGGCTGTGCTGCTCGGCGGCTACCACGGTGGCTGGGTCCCGGCCCGGCCCGGGATCGAGGTGAGCCGGGCGGTGCTGACGCCGCTCGGTGCGTCCCCGGGTGCGGGCATCGTGCTCGCGCTCCCGGCGCACGTGTGCGGCCTGGCCGAGACCGCCCGGATCGCCGGATACCTGGCCGGCGAGGTGGCGGGCCAGTGCGGCCCGTGCGTCAACGGCCTGCCCCGGCTGGCCGCCACGCTGGGCGACCTGGCCCACCACCGGGCCCGGCCCGGCCTGCCGGCCGAGGTGCGGCGGCTGGCCGCGCTGGTCACCGGCCGCGGCGCCTGCCGGCACCCGGACGGCACGGCCCGCATGATCATCAGCGCGATGCGCGCCTTCGAGGCCGATGTGGCCGCGCATCTGGCGGGCCACTGCCTGGCCGTCGCGTCCGGACCCCAGGGGGTACGGCGATGAGCACCTCCAGGCTGCACGTGGACCGGACGGCCTGCGACGGCCGCGGGCTCTGCGCGGAGTTGCTGCCCGAGCTGCTGAGCGAGGACGACTGGGGCTATCCGGTGGCCCGCGACGGCGAACCGGAGCCCGAGGTGCCGCGGCACCTCGAGGGTTCCGCCCGGCGGGCCGTCGACCGCTGCCCCGCTCTGGCGCTGCGGCTCGTGCGGCGCTGAACTGCTTCGCGCGCGCCGTTCCGCACCTCGTCCGAAATGGTCGCGGCGTGATCCTTTTCGGGCCCGACTCAGTGGATCATCCATTGTCAAGTGGGCCGATCGACGGGCGTGTCTCACATTCGGCCACTTCTGTCCAACCGGGATGATCGATTAAGGTCGGCCGGACATCGAAGGTCACGACTACCCCGTGCACGCGCTCCGCGTCCGGCATGTTACGGTGCGATGCCGTGATCGGCTCTATCGGACAAATCACGGGCGCCAATGTGGGAAAAACGGACCCGGACCAGTGGTTCATCGCCCGTTGACGTCACTCTCGGTATGCCTGTTATTTTGTCCGATGTAGAGCCGAGTTCACCGGCAATGCACGATGTTGCCGCCCGCCCCGGTATCCGAAAAACTTGGTCCCGCGTTCGTAAAGATTGCGACCCTGGGGTCTCCATTTTCCTGGCAGTCGTCTAGCGTTCACCGCCTGAGCGTCCTTGCGCTTTGTTGTTGTGAGGCCAAGGGGTGGGGGGCGTCGTAAGTGGGGTGCACGAAATTGCCGAGTGGGCGTGGGGTCCCCCGGCGGGCAGGGGCGTCGTGACAACGACGGAAACAACGGCGGACAACGCCGCGACCGGACCGATTCCGACAACTTCATCGTATGCGGGAGTCACCGACCGGGATCTCGGTGCCTCCGACGAGCGGGGTCACGCCGACCGCTGGGTCTGGGAGGCCCGTTACGTCAAGCTGCTCCTGGTCATCGACTTCGGCGCGACGCTGGTGGCCACTCTGGCCGCCTTCGTGCTGCGCTTCCAGGGAGCACCGTACGCGGACTGGTATCTGGTGCTGTCCGCGCTGATCCCGCCGGTGTGGGTGGGCCTGCTGGCGCTGACGCACGCCTACGAACGGCGGGTGCTGTTCGTCGGCGGCGAGGAGTATCAACGGGTGCTGCGGGCGGGCGTACGCCTCACCATGGGCATCGCACTCGCCTCCTATGTGGCCAAAGCGGACATCGCCCGGGGCTATCTGCTGATCGCTCTCGTGCTGACCACCATGCTCTCGCTGACCGGCCGCTTCGTGCTGCGCAAGGTGCTGCACCGCTCGCGCCGGCGCGGTGCCTGCATGCACCGGGTGCTGGCGCTCGGGCACGCCACGGCCGTCGCGCAGATGACGCGCCAGCTGCACCGCCGCTCGCACCACGGGTTCCAGGTCATCGGCGCCTGCCTGCCGGCGGGTCAGCTCGCCGACGCGGCGCACACCGTCGACGTGCCGGTGTTCGGGGCACTGGGTGCGGCAGCGAATTCGGCCGCCGCCGCCGGGGCCGACACGGTGATGGTGCTGTCCTGCCCGGAGCTCGACGGCCCGATGCTGCGCCGGCTGGCCTGGGAGCTCGAGCGCGACGACATCGACCTGATCGTCTCGTCGTCGCTGGTGGACACCGCCGGTGACCGGATCACCGTGCGCCCGGTCGACGGGCTGCCCATGATGCACATCGAGCACCCGCGGCTCTCCGGCGGCCGGCGCCTGATCAAGTCCATGTTCGACGTGTCGGTGGCCGCGCTGCTGCTGGTGCTGCTCGCGCCGCTGTTCCTGCTGGTCGCGCTGGTCATCCGGCTGGACACCGGCGGCCCGGTGTTCTTCCGCCAGGTCCGGGTGGGCCGCGGCGGCGAATCGTTCCGGATGTACAAGTTCCGGACGATGCACACCGACGCCGAGGCGCGCTTCGAGGCGATGCGTCAGCAGAACGAGCACGCGGGCGTGCTGTTCAAGATCCGCGCGGATCCGCGGGTCACCCGGTCCGGGCGGATCCTGCGCCGCTACTCGCTCGACGAGCTGCCCCAGCTGATCAACGTCCTGTTGGGCGAGATGTCGCTGGTCGGGCCGCGCCCGCCGCTGCCCAGCGAGGTCGAGCAGTATCCGCAGGACATGCGCCGGCGGCTGGTGGTCAAACCCGGCATGACGGGGTTGTGGCAGGTGAGCGGGCGGTCGGACCTGTCCTGGGAGGACTCGATCCGGCTCGACCTGCGGTATGTGGAGAACTGGTCGCTCACCGTCGACCTGGTGATCCTCATGCGGACCGCGATGGCGGTCATGCGGGGCTCGGGAGCCTACTGAGCGACGCGTGGGGCGTCGTTCGACAGGTGGTGCAGGCATGCGGCCGGGACGCCGCAGGATGGGGACACTTCGGTGGTACTGCTGTATTTCATCGCCGCGTTCGCGGTCATCGTGCCCGCGGTGGCCGGTCCGCTGCTGGCGTACGGGCCGGGCCGGCGGCTGGCCCGCGGACGGCTGGCGGTGAAGACCCGCGAGTCCGTCACCGGGCTCGTGGTGACCCTCGGGCGGCCGCTGACCGCACTGGTCTTCCTGCTGTTCTGGGCGGCCACCATCGTCGCCGTCTTCTGGCCGGTCGGCCTCTTGGCGCACAGCCTGGAGAACGTCGTCGACTGGCCGGTGCTGC
Source organism: Actinoplanes sp. NPDC004185 (assembly GCF_053603475.1). Lineage (NCBI taxonomy): Bacteria > Bacillati > Actinomycetota > Actinomycetes > Micromonosporales > Micromonosporaceae > Actinoplanes > Actinoplanes sp. NPDC004185. Next base: position 101,276 of record NZ_JBSGFR010000001.1, read on the forward strand.
TCTGGGTCACCGACCGCCGCAGCCCGGGCTTCGAGAACTTCAACTGGTGGTACACCGCGCTCGGCGACCGTGACCCGCTCAAGATCGTGGTGGTCGTGGCGGCGGTGCTGTTCGCCCCGTTCTGGCGCAAGCGGTTCTGGATCCCGCTGGTGGCCATCCTGGTCAGCTTCCCGCTGGAGCAGTACGTGCAGGCCATCCTGGCCGGCATGGTCAACCGCGGTCACCCGCCGACCGGGCTGGGCTCGTACCCGTCGGGCGGCATCGCCCGGGTGGTCATGACCTTCGGGGCGATCGCGCTGTTCGTGGCGCTGACCTGGCAGCTGAGCCGGCGCTGGCACGTGGTGCTGGGCACCGTCGTGCTCATCCTGGCGACGTACGAGGGCTACTCGCGGATCTACACCCAGAAGCACTGGCTCACCGACGTCATCAGCGGCCTGATCTTCGGCCCGGCCCTGTTCCTGGGCTATGCCCTGGCTGTCGGCGTCCTGGTGGGGCGGTATCCACGCCCACAGCCGCAGCCTGCCACCGGCGTGGTCGAGGCCGCCCCCGAGACAGGGCCGGCCGCGCCGGAGGCCGAGTCGTCCGTCCCGGCGACCGGACCGGCCGTCGCGGCGACCGCGCCGTGACGACACTGCTCGTCGCCTCGACCGGGGGCCATCTCGCCGAATTGCACGACCTGACGCCCCGCCTCGGCGTGGGGGAGCGGCGCTGGGTGACCTTCGACAGCCCGCAGAGCCGGTCCCTGCTCGACGGCGAGGATGTCGTCTTCGTGCCCCCGGCCACCAGCCGGGACCTGGTCGGCGCGGTCAAGGACCTGATCGCCGCGGAGCGGATGTTCCGCCGCGAGCGCTACGAGCGGGTGATCAGCACGGGCGCCAGCGTGGCCCTGGCCTTCTTCCTGCCCGCCACCCGCGCCGGGGTGCCCTGCTCCTACATCGAGAGTGCCACCCGCACCGAGGGCCCCTCGCTGACCGGCCGGCTCGCCGCCCGGGTGCCCCGCACCCGGCTCTACACGCAGTATCCGGCATGGGCGGACGACACCTGGCAGTACGGCGGGTCCATCTTCGACGCCTTCGAGGCGGAGCCGGTCGCCGAGCCGCGCGCGGTGAGCAAGGTCGTCGTGACGCTGGGCACCCACGAGCGCTACACGTTCCCGCGCCTGCTCAACCATCTCGTGACCCTGTTGCCGCCCGAATGGGACGTGCTGTGGCAGGTCGGCTCGACCGTGGTCGATAAGATGCCCGCCGGCGCCCGGAAACAGGTGCCGATCACCGAGATGCGCCAGGCCCTCGCCGAGGCGGACGTGGTCATCTCGCACGCCGGGGTGGGTTCCGCGCTGGCGGCGATGCAGGCCGGCAAGCGGGCACTGTACGTACCGCGGCGCAAGGCCTTCGGTGAGCACGTCGACGACCACCAGGTCGCGATGGCCCGCGAACTGGAAGGCAGGAAGCTGGTCGTGGCCCGGGAAGCGCCGGAGGTCGGCCTCGAAGATCTGGCGGAGGCGGCGGCGTGGCGTGTCCGGGCGAGCCCCGGGGTGGCGCCGTTCCGGCTGGCTCCGTCGTGATCGCACACACTTCGTCCATCCTCTGTAGTCCGGCCCGTTCCGAACAGGCAGCGTCTCCGTCCGGACGGTCGATAGCGCACTGACGCCCGGCCCACGAGGCTGCGTCAATCTTTAAGTTCTCATTAGGAGGGCCCGTGTCCCTACAGCGTCGACTCCGGCCGCGGCAGGTCACCAGGATCCTGGCGGCCACCGCAGTGCTGAGTCTGACGGTCGCTCTGACCGCCGTACCGGCCTCGGCCGTGTACGTGCCCCCGAACGACCCCGCGACCATCGTCTCGGCCAACCCGGTCGACTACACGCCGCACGCCCAGAACGGCAGCATGCGGGCGTTCGCGCAGATCGGTAACACGGTCTACGCCGGCGGTTCCTTCACCGGTATCAAGGCCGCCGGCGCGAGCACCTGGTCGCCGGCGAGCAACCTGGTGGCCTACGACGCCGGCACCGGCGCGCTGCGCACGGGCTTCGCCCCGGTGCTCGACGGCGCGGTGCAGACCCTCGCGGTCAGCCCGGACGGCAAGCTCATCGTCGGCGGCAGCTTCGGCACGGTGAACGGGGTGTCCCGCAAGAACCTCGTCGAGCTGGACCCGGCCACCGGTGCCACGGTGGCCGGCTGGGTCGGCCGCGCCGACGGCGGGGTGGTGCGCCGCGCCATCGTGCACGAGAACCAGCTCTACATCGCCGGCGCGTTCCACTGGGTCAACGGCACCGAGCACGGGCTGCTGGCCCGGCTCAACGCCACCACCGGCGCCATCGACAGCACCTTCCAGGTCGACGCCAGCGGCGCCCGGCCGTACGCGAACAGCACCGAGCTGGTCTGGGGCCTCGCGGTCGCGCCCGACGGTGACACGGTCGTGGCGGTCGGCAACTTCACCGAGGTCAACGGCAACGCCCGCAACCAGGTCGTCATGATCGACACCGCGAGCACGCCCACCGTCGCGGACTGGAACACCGACCGGTACGTGGCCGCCTGCTACAGCAGCTCGTTCCCGTTCTACGCCCGTGACGTCGACTTCAACGACGACGGCAGCTACTTCGTCATCATCGCCGACGGTGGCCGCGGCGACGCGTACTGCGACTCCACCGCCCGCTGGGAGACCGCCGACCGGGGCAGCAACGTCCAGGCGACCTGGGTCGACGTCACCGGCACCGACTCGGTCACCTCGCTGGAGGTCGCCGACGGCGTGGTCTACGTCGGCGGGCACTTCCGCTGGCAGAACAACGCCAACGGCAACGACTCGCAGGGTCCGGGCGGGGTCAGCCGGTACGGCATCGCCGCGCTCGACCAGCAGAACGGCGTACCGCTGAACTGGAACCCGACCCGCTCACCGGGCAGCCAGCTGCCGTCCGGCGGGACCAACTGGGGTCCGATCATGTGGGAGCTGTGGAAGGGCCCGAACGGGCTGTTCGCCGGCTTCGACGCCGACGGCCTGGGCAACGAGTACCACGGCCGGCAGGGCTACTTCCCGGACGCCGGTGGACGCACCATCGCCATCCAGGACGCTCCGCAGGCCGCCTCCGGTTACCTCTACCTGGGGGCGGGCAACGGCCAGGTGACCAAGGTGTCGTACGGCGTGTCCGGGGTGGGCACCCCGGCGACGGTCAGCCAGCCGCAGCTCACCAACGCCAAGTCGGCGTTCGTGGTGTCCAACAAGGTGTACTGGGCCAAGACGGACAGCAGCGCGCCCAGCGGCAGTCTGCTGAACATCTCGATCCTCAGCGGTTCCGGCGCGATCGGTGCCCCGTGGGTCGGCAGCGGCTACAACTCGTGGTTCGCGGCGGCCAGCATGACCGGCTCGTTCTACCTGCAGGGCCGGATGTATTACACGACAGCGTCGAGCAACGCGCTGTTCTATCGTTACCTCACGCCGGACGGCTACGTCATCGGTTGCACCGCCTTCACGCTGCCCACCTCGGGCATCGACTGGCGCACGGTGCGCGGCATGACCTGGGTGGCCGGCAAGCTGGTCTACGGCTCCACGGACGGGACACTCCGGACCGTCAACTTCGACGCCTCGGCGTCGACCGCGGTCGACGGCTCCACCGCCAGTGTGGTGGCGGCGCCGACGGCCGAGGCGACATGGTCGAACCCGACCCTGTTCTTCGCCACTTCGTAACACAGATTGTCGTCGGAGCGACGACTGTCTGTTGCGTAACCTTCCCCGGCCGCGCGAGGATGCCGGCCGGGGAAGGTTTCGGTGAGCAGCTCTACCGAAACACAACTGCACACATGTCGGGGAGAGACGACTCATGGATGTGACTGATTCCGTCGCCGGGAGCCGGCAGCGGGTCGTCGGCTTCGCGGACGTCGTTCGGATTCCGCTGCGCCGGTGGCGCATCGTGCTGGCCGCCACCGCGGCCATGACGCTCGCGGTGCTCGCCTACCTCTTTTTCTTCCCGGCGACGTACACCGCGACCACGGTCGTCGTGCTGCGTCCCGTGGTCACCGACCCGTTCACCCTGCCGTCCAGCGGCGCCGACCGGGCCATCAACATGACCGCCGAGAACGGCATCGCTCTGGGCAACGACGTCATCGACTCGACCGCCCGGATCCTCGACCGCGATCCCGAGGCGGTCCGTGAGTCGCTCACCGTCGAGGTGCCCACGGGCGGCCAGGTGCTGCGCTTCCAGTACGCCGGCGACAGCGAGCGCAGCGCGATCACCGGGGCGAACACCGCCGCGCAGACCTACCTGCGGGTCCGCGAGGACATCTACAAGCAGCAGCGGGCCGCGTTGATCCTGTCCTACGACAACACCATCAAGCAGGTGACCGGCCAGCGGCTGTCGGTGCAGAAGACGCTGCCCAACCAGAAGAGCAGCACGGACACCGCATCGCCGCGCACCCAGGCGACGCTGGACCAGGTGAGCGCGCTCAACGACCAGATCGCCCAGCTCGCCAACGCGCGCGCCAAGGTCTCCTCGGCCGACCTGAGCCCCGGCTCGATCACCGCCGCGGCCCGCGCGCCGATCCCGTCCAGCCACGACGCCGGTCCGCTCTATCTGCTCGGCGCGGTGCTCGGCGGACTGCTGGTGGGCATGGTCGCCGCGCACGCCCGGGAGGCGCTGGACCGCCGCGTCCGCTCCATCGACCAGGCCGCCGACCTGGTCGGACTGCCGGCGCTCGGCGTCGTCCGCGCGGTCGGCCGGCATCACGACGAGGCCGCCGCGGCCGACGCCCGGTACGTCTCGCTGGCGGTGCTCAAGTGGATCGACCGGCACCCCGACCGTGCGCTCGTGGTGCTGTCCGGCCGCAACGACGAGGGCCGCACGACGGTGACCGGCAATCTGGCGGTCGCGCTGGCCGAGGCCGGCCAGGACGTCACGCTGGCCGCGCCGCCGGAGACCCACGAGGAGCTCAAGCGGGTGCTGTTCGCCGCGCAGAAGCGCACCCCGCCGCGTCCCCGCACGGTGTCGCCGTCCACGCCCACCGGGCTGAACGGTTCGGCGGCCGCGGGCCGGCTCGGCCTGGGCGGCACCGGTGCCACCGCGGCGCCGGGGGTCACCCGGATCGCCGGCTCCGGCGTGCGCACCGCCGACGCCCCCACGCAGGTGCAGACCACCTCGGCCGACCCCGAGGCCACGCTGATCATGGAGGCGCCGGTCCGGCAGACGCCCGTGGTCACGGCCGGGGCACCCGGGGCCGACGCGGACAGCCGGCTGCTGGTCGTGCTGATCGGCGGCGGTGTCATCCGGCTGTGCAACCTCGGCGAGGAGCCCGAGTCCGGCATCGTGGTCATCGACGCGCCCCCGTCCGACACCGACGAGCGTGGCGTCCGGGCCGCGCAGTCCGGGGTCGCGGTGCTCGTGGTGGCCCGCGACCGCACCCGCAACGCCGAGCTGTCCCGCCTGGTCGACCGGCTGCGCTCGGCCGGCGCCCAGACCGTCGGCTTCGTGCTCACCGGAGGCCGCGGTGCCTGACCGCACCGCCCCCGACCACGCCGGCCGGCAGAGCGCCGGCGCCGACCACGCCGGCCGCGAGAGTGCCGGTCCCGACCATGCCGTGCCGGAGAGCGCCGTGACCGACCGCGCAGGGGAGAACGCCGTGCCGCAGACGTATCCGGAGATCACCGTCGTCGTCGCCACCCGGGACCGGCCCGGGCTGCTCGAACGCGCCGTCGCCGGCATCCTCGCTCAGGACTATCCCGGCCGGGTCGAGTGTGTCGTGGTCTACGACCACGTCGACGTGCGGGAGCTGGATGTGCCGGTCGGCCCCGACCGGTCGCTCAAGCTGATCGCCAACACCCGCCGGCAGGGCCTGCCCGGCGGCCGCAACAGCGGGGTGGACGCGGCGACCGGCGAGCTGCTGGGGTTCTGCGACGACGACGACATCTGGCTGCCGACCAAGCTGAGCCGCCAGGTCGAGCAGCTCGCCGACCCGGCGATCGGCGCGGTGAGCTGCGGTCTGCGGCTGCGCGGGCCGGGCATCGACAAGGAACGCGTGCTGGACCGCGACCGGGTCGTGCACGAGGAGCTGCTGGCCGACCGGGTGATGGAGGTGCACTCCAGCACCATGCTCGTGCGCCGGTCGACGTGGGCGGCCGCCGGCGAGGTCGACGAGGGCATCCCCGGTGGCTACAGCGAGGACTACGAGTGGCTGCTGCGGGTGTCGGCGCACACGCCGATCGCCGTCGTGCGGGAGGCGCTGGTCATCGTCGACTGGCACGGCGGCTCGTTCTACTTCGGACGCTGGGCCACCATCGTCGAGGCCCAGCGGTACCTCATCGGCAAGCACCCCGAGCTGGCCACCAGCCGCGCCGGGATGGCCCGGCTGCGCGGGCAGATCGCGTTCGCGCTGGCCTCGGGCAACCGGCGGACCGAGGCGATCAAGGAGCTGGCCGCGGTCGTCCGGCTGAACCCGCGGGAGAAGCGCGTGCTGGTCACCGTGCCCGTCATCCTCGGCCTGATGACCGGTGAGCGGGTGCTGCGGATGGCGCAGAAGCGCGGCAAGGGGATCTGAGCGTTGGCCAGGACGATCGTGCGTGGCCGGCGGACCGCGCGGGCCTCCGCGCCGGCCCGGGCCCGCGCGGTCGCCCTGGTCGAGCCGGGCGTGCTGGAGCCGGGCGCCTGGGCGGTACGCCAGGCGAAGCTCCCGGTGTGGCCGATCGTCGGCATGTTCGCGCTGCTGCCGCTGTGGTGGGGTCTCGGGGTCTTCTACTTCGCCTGGCCGCTGTTCGGCGCGGTGCTGCTGTCCCTGCTGACCTCGCGCGGCAACATCCGGCTGCCCACCGGCACCGTGCTGTGGCTGATCTTCCTCGGCATCGTCACGGTGAGCGCCACGCGCCTGGACTATGTCACCAACCTGCTCGTCTTCGGCCTGCGGCTCGGCCACCTGATCACCGGTCTGCTGGTCGGCATCTACGTCTACAACCTGATCCGTGACGGCGTGCCGTGGACCAAGGTGGCCAACCCGCTGGCGATCTTCTGGCTGTCGATGGTGGCGCTGGGCTGGCTCGGTGTGCTGCTGCCGACGTTCAGCTTCCCGAGCCCGTTCGAGCTGGTGCTGCCGCACGGCGTGCAGGCCGAGCGGTACATCCTCGACATCACCCACCTGGACTCGACCGAGTTCAACAAGTTCAGCCGCAACCCGATCTACCGGCCGGCGGCGCCGTACCCGTACACCAACAACTGGGGTACGGCGTACAGCTTCCTGGTGCCGTTCGTGCTCGCGTACCTGATGTCGGTGCGCCGCGGGCCGATGCGGATCGTGCTGCTCGTCTCGCTGCCGTTGTCGCTGGTCCCGGCGTTCCTGACGCTCAACCGCGGCATGTTCATCGGCCTGGGGGCCGGGGTCGCCTACCTGCTCTTCCGGGAGGTGTTGCGCGGCCGGGTCCGGATGTTGCTGCCCGTCGCGGGCATCGTGCTGATCGGCTGGATCGTCACGCTGTTCATCCCGGTCTTCGATCTGATCACCAACCGCACCTCCAGCACGGACACCACGTCGGACCGCTTCGACCTCTACGTGCAGACCTGGGCCGCGGTGGTGCACTCGCCGCTGCTGGGCTTCGGGCAGCCGAACTCGGTCGACACCACGCACGCGTCGGAGCCGCTGGGCACCCAGGGCATGGTCTGGCAGCTGCTCTACAGCCACGGCATCCCGGCGACGATCTGCTTCTACCTGCTGCTGCTGGTGATCGCGCGCCGGCTGGCGGCGGCCGTGACACCGGCCGGGTTGTGGCTGAGCGCGCTGCCGGTCATCGCCGCGATCGTGACGCCGTTCTACTCCTACATCGACCCCAACATGTCGGTGCTGTTCTTCGCCCTCGGCCTCGGGCTGGCGGCGGTGGACGGCCCGGTCAACCGCAGCCCGAAGGAAGTGCCCGCATGACAGCGGTCGCCGCGCCCGGTCCCGCCGACACCGAGGTGCGCCGCAGCACCCGCAGCGGGGCCATCGGGCTGGTCGGCGCGGCGGTCAACGGCGCCTTCGGGTTCGTGCTCACCACCGTCATCGTCCGGGCCTTCGGTGCCGACGGCTCCGGTGCGCTGTTCAGCGTCATCGGCCTGGTGACCATCGCCGGGGCGATCTGCTGCTTCGGCGCGGACACCGGCCTGATGTGGGCGATCCCGCGGCGCCGGCTCGGCCCGCAGGGTGACGCGGCCCGGCTGTTGCCGCTGGCTGTGCTGCCGACGTTCGGCCTGGCCCTGCTGGTCGCCGCGACCGGGTTGCTGGCCGCCGGCCCGATCGCCCGGGCGCTGCTCGACGACCCGGACGGCGCGTCGCTGATCCGCCTCGCGGCCGTCGGCGTGCCCCTGGTGGTGGTCTCGACAGTGCTGCTCGCGGCGGTCCGGGCCACCCGGTCGGTGTCGGCGTACGTCGGGGTGCAGTTCCTGCTCGTGCCGATCGCCCGGCCGGTGCTGATGATCGCCGCGGTGCTGACCGGCGGCGGGGTCCTGCTGGGCTTCGGCGGCTGGCTGCTGCCCTTGGCCGCGGCTGTCGTGGTGGCGCTGGTGCTGGTCGTGCGCCCGCTCGGACTGGGCGCGGGCGCGAGCCTGCGGCCCGTACGGGCCGACTGGCGCACGTTCTGGGGCTTCGCGCTGCCCCGGGCCGCCTCGGTGGCCATCGACGCCAGCAGCATGTGGGTCGGCGTCCTGCTCACCGGCGCCCTCGCCACCCAGGCCGAGGCCGGTGTCTTCGCCGCCGTCGGCCGGTACGCGCTGGCCGGCCTGCTGATCATGCAGGGCCTGCGGGTGGCGATCGCCCCGCAGCTCTCCCGGTTGCTCGGTGCCGGCCGGCGCGCCGATGCCGCCCAGGTCTACCGGCGGACCACCCTGTGGATCGTCCTGCTCTCCTGGCCGGCCTACCTGATCCTGGCCGTGTTCGCGCCGGCCTTCCTGGCGCTGTTCGGCCGCGAGTTCAGCGCCGGCGCCACCCCGATGGCCGTGCTGGCCGTCGCGATGCTCGTCAACGTCGGCGTCGGCCTGGTGCAGACCGTGCTGCTGATGAGCGGCAACAGTCGCGGGCACCTGCTCGCCACCGTTGCCGGGCTGCTGCTCAACGTGGTCGCGTGCGTGGTGCTGATCCCGCGGCACGGTGCCCTGGGTGCGGCGGTGGCCTGGTCGCTCGGCATCGTCTGCGAGAACGTGCTGGCCGCGATCCTGGCCCGGCGGGCGCTGGGCGAGCCGCTGTTCGGCCGTACCCTCGTGCTCGCCGCCGGGGTGGCGATCGCCGCGACCGGCGCCGCGGCCGCGACCGGCGTGCTGATCGCCGGCCGTGGCCTGCCCGGGCTGGCCGTCACGCTCGGCGTGATCGCCGCCGCCGGCCTCGCCGCCCTGGCCGACCGCCGCGTCCGCGCGGCCCTGCACAACGTCCGGACACAGCTCCGGCCGGCACCGACTCAGGAGGTCTCGTCGTGACCGTGAAGGACCGGATCAAGAGCGTCGCCCCCAAGGGCGCCAAGGAACAGGTCCGTGAGCTGCTGGTCCGCTACGGCGAACGCACCAGCGACCAGCGGCCGCTGCCGGACTTTCTGGTGATCGGCACCAAGCGCGGCGGCACCACGTCGCTGTGGCGCTACCTGATCCAGCACCCGCTGGTGCCCCGGCTCTTTCCGGCGTGGAACACCAAGACCTCGCACTACTTCGAGGAGAACTGGCCCCGCGGGGAGGCCTGGTACCGCTCGCATTTCCCGACGGTGAAGCAACGGGCGGCGCTGGAACGCAAGCACGGCGCACCGCCGAAGGTCGGGGAGGCCGCGCCGCTGTACATGTTCCATCCCCTGGTGGCGTCGCGGGTCGCGCAGCTGATGCCGCGGGCCCGGATGGTCGTGCTGCTCCGCGATCCGGTGGAGCGGGCGTACTCGCACTGGAAGGAACGGCGTACCGAGGGTGTGGAGCCGCTGGACTTCGCGGCGGCGCTGGCGGCCGAGGAGTCCCGGACGGCGGGGGAGCGGGAGAAGCTGCTCGCCGACCCGGACTACTTCAGCGAGGCCTTCGACTGGTACTCGTACCGGGCACGCGGCTGCTACCTGGAGCACCTGACGCCCTGGCTGGACCACTTCGACCGGGAGCAGCTGCTGTTCGTGGCCAGCGAGACCCTGTACCGCGAGCCCGCGGCGACGTACGCCCGGATCCTCGACTTCATCGGGCTGCCGCCGTACGACCTTGGCGCCTACGACGTCTTCAACGACCGGCCCAGCAAAGGCATGGACGACGAGGTACGCGCGGAGCTGACGGCGTACTACCGCCCGCACAACGCGGCCCTCGCCGAACGGCTGGGCATGACCTTCGACTGGAGTTAGGGCAGCCGCTCGCCCAGGATGTCGAGCAGGGCGGGGTGCAGCTTCGGGTTCCAGCCCGCGCCCCCGCCCGACAGCTCGTACGTGCGCAGCCACAGCTCCACCAGGTAGGCATCGGCCACGAACCGCTGCCGGACCGGATCCGTGAGACCCAGCGCGGCACCGTGACGCCGCAACGCCTCGTCGACGGCCTTCGCGCACTCGGCCGCGGGCCGGCCGTGGGTGGACAGCGCCGTCTGGAACGCCTGGTGGGCCAGGTCGAAGCCGACCGGCACGCCCGGCGCCCTGTTCTCCCAGTCCCAGACCAGCAGCTGACCCTTGTGCCGGGCCATGTTCCACGGGACCCAGTCGCCGTGCCAGTTGCCGAACTCCAGGGTCAGCTCCCGGTCGAGCTTGTCCATGGCGGCGTGGATGCGCGGGTCGGCGCCCTCGGCGCGCACCCGCCAGGCGGCCAGCAGCGCCGTCACGGGCTGGGTCTCGGTGGCGGGTGAATCCCACCGGGCGACCGCCAGCATCGCGTCCAGCCGGGGACTGTCCGGTTTGCTGATCCGGCGTACCCGGCGGGGCATCGGCTCGATGACGGCGATCTCCCGGCCGTTCCACTGGGTGTGCAGCATGAGCCGCGGTGCGGGCGGGAAGCCGTGGCCGGCCGGCAGTTCCGCCAGAGTGGCAGCCTCCGCGCGGACCATCGCGCGGGTGCCGTCGTTCCAGCCGATCTTCGCGTAGCCGCGGGGCCGGCCCTGGGCGTCGAAGAGCTGCAAGGTCGGCTTGTGGTGCGGGTCCGGCGGCCGGATGCCGATCGCGGCGTGCAGCTCCGGCTCGCCGAGCTGGTCGGCCAGGAAGGACGAGAGCAGCAGCTCGCGCTCCGGGGCGTGCACGGACAGGATCGGCGCCCGGGTCAGGCCCAGGGCACCGACCCGGGCGAGCAGGCCGACGGCGGCGCGACCGGCCCGTACCTTGGGCGGCCGCAGGGCGTTGTAGGCCAGCAGGGACGCCGCGGTGACCTTGCGGGAGGCCAGGGGCAGCAGGAAACGGGCTTGCTCCAGGGATGGGATGACCGCGTACCGGACGGTGGCGGCCGGGTCGTCGCCGACGGTGACCCGCAGCCGGGGGTCACCGAAGATGGCGCGGGTGACCCAGCCCAGCCCGTCCTGCCGCTGTCTCGGGTCGGTGTCCGCCCCCACCAGCGGATCGGACGGGGTCCGCTGGTGGGGGAGAGACGCGCGTGTCGACTTGTTCACCACGGCGTCGACGATAGGCGACGCCTGTTACCGCTGATAGACCTTGACGTAGTCGACCACGAAGTCGGCCGGGAACCGCGTGCTCGCGTCCGGGTTGCCCAGCCAGCCGCCGACCTGGAAGTTCAGGCGCAGGTTGTACGGCTTGTTGAACGCCTTGTCGAACCAGGGCGTCGTGCTGCTGTCCCGGGTCCACACCAGCTGGCCGTCGATGTACCACTTCAGCGACTTCGCGTCCCATTCGGTGGTGTACGTGTGGAAACCGTCGGCCGGGTGCGCGCCACCGGGCATGGCGATCCGGGTGTCCTGCTTGACCGGCGTGTAGTCCCAGAAGATGGCCGCGGTCGACTTGTCGTGCCAGCCGGGACCGCCGGGCAGCTCGGTCACGTCGATCTCACCGTTGCCGCCGTCGTCGGGCCGCAGCCAGAACGCCGGCCACAGGCCCTTGGAGCTCTCGGGCTTGTTCGGCGACTTGGCACGGATCTCGAAGCGGCCGTACTTGAACGACGCCTTGCCCATGGTGTCGAGATAGGACTGGGTGTATTGCCGGTTCTGGGAGCTGCACGTGGCGGACTGCTTCAGCGCCCGCAGGATCAGGTTGCCCCCGCTGACGAAGGTGTTCTTCGGGTCGTCGACGTTGCAGCCGATGTCGATCGACCGGCCCTCGCCGTCGCGCAGGTTCCACTTCGACTTGTCGATGCTGCCGGAGGTGAAGTCGTCGTTGAAGACCAGGCGCCAGCCGTCGGCGGCCGGCGTGGTGGGCGCGGCCGGCGGCTTGGTGGTCGCCGGGGCGGTGGTGGCCGGCTTGGTCGCGCTCGGCGACGTGGCGGTCGGTGCGGCCGTGGTCGGCTTGGTCGGCGGCGCCGGGGGGAAGGCGGTGCTCGGGGTGCTCTTGCTGGGGGCCGGCTTGGCCTCCGTCTTGTAGGACAGCACCAGCTCGGGGTGCAGGTTGTCCTTCGAGTTCTCCCGCGAGGCCCAGTAGACCCGGGTGTTGAGGCTCTCCTGGGACAGGGCGAACGTGTAGGTGCCGTTGCCCTGGACCGAGCCCGAGACGTCGAACTCGTTGTAGCCCTTGGAGACCTTGTCCAGAGCCTGCACGCTATCCACGGCGGCGAGCTTGGCCGGGCTGCTCGCCGCGGCCAGGTCACCCGGCACGGTGCGGGCCAGGATCCGGGCGGCGAAGTCGTGCCAGGCGTAGACCCGCAGGGTCGCCTTCACCTGCGTGGCATCGGCCGGGAGCTTGTCGACGGCGAACTGCAGCGTGGCGTCCCGGCGTCCCCTGGGGTTGCCGTCGCACAGCGACGGGCAGCTGGCCAGGGTGGTCTTGCCCTCGGTGTCGCCGTCCTGCGGCACCTGGGTGACGGTCGTGTCGGCCACCGGCCGCAAGGTGAGACCGTCGTCGTCGCCCGCGAAAACGGGCACCAGCGTCCCGGCGGTGACGGCCAGCACCGCGGTGCCGATGATGGTGAGCGATCGGGTGCTGCGAATCCCCCGCCGCGGTGCCGGTGCATGGGCCGGCACGTGCGCCCTGCGCAACATCAACTGTCTACTTTCCTCGGAGATATTCCCTTGTGGTGGATCGACGGCCGAGCGTATCCGGAACAGCGTGAAGATCACATCTTCGCAAAACCGCGCCTAATGCGGGCTTAAGACTGCACTAATGCGCGGCCGACCATTGCCCCCGTGTCCAAATCGGTCGTGTCCGCACATGTCCACCCGCCGCAGCCTGCGCGAACGCCGTTGCGCGGGTTGGCATGAATGGCGGTCAACCTGCAGTTGTGCGGCCGCCGACCATGCCGAACCGGGCGATTCACCCGGGTGGCAGCGTGCTGACGAAATCGCGGGCCCGGATCAGCCATTCCTCGAGCACGTCGTCGTCGAGTTCGGCGCCGTCCACCCGGACCCAGCCCCGCATCCGCCGGCCGCCCATCTCCATCAGCCGGGTCCCCGGCCGGGCCAGCGCCTCGTCGGCCGCCGCCGGCCCGACCCGGACCATCAGGTCGTCACCGGTGACCCCGACGGTGAGCCGGCCGTCGGTCAGGAAGGCCAGCGAGCCGAACATCCGCTTGTCGGTCACCCCGGGCAGGTCGGCGAGCCGGTCGCGGACCCGCTCGGCCAGGGCCTCGTCGTAAGCCATGACCCGACCGTACCGCTGGCGCGCGCTCCCTGGAGTCGGCGCCATGCTCCGCCGGACAGCGGCCGTCGTGGTCACCCTGATCGCCCTGGTCGCGGCCGTGCGGCTGGTCGCCCCGCAGGACACCTCGGGGGTACGCCGGCAGCTGACGTTCCTGCGCGCGCAGCTCGACGCCGGCGCCGCGCAGGAAGCTCAGGAGCTGTTCCCGGAGGGCTACTTCTTCCTGTACGCCCTCTACGGCCTCGCCCACGTCGACCTCGGCCGTACCGCTGCTGACCCGGCCGAGGACGCTCGTGAGGCCCGCTGGGCGCTGGCCCGGCTGGAGTCACCGGCCGGTCGGCGGCCGTTCGACGCTGCTCTCACTCCGGCGTACGGCGTCTTCTACCAGGGCTGGACCAACTGGCTCCGCGGCGGCGTCCTCTCCCTGGGACCGGACCCGGCGCTGCGGCGGGTCTTCGAGTCCGCGTCCGCGGCATTGGCCACGGCCCTGGACGCGGCGGCGACGCCGTACCTGGCGGCCTATCCGGGACAGGCCTGGCCGGTCGACTCGACGGTCGCGGTCGCCTCGCTGCGCCTGCACGACAAACTCCTGAGCCCCCGGTACGCCGGCACGACCGATCGCTGGCTGGCCGGAGTCCGGCAGCGCCTCGACCCGGCGACCGGGCTGCTGCCGCACACCGCCGACCCGGTGTCGGGCCGGCCCACCGCGGGCGCCCGGGGCACGTCGCAGAGCATCATCCAGCGGTTCCTGGTCGACATCGACCCGGCGTTCGCCCGCGAGCAGTATCTGCGGTTCCGGTCCCTGTTCGTGGTGCGGCCGCTGCGGCTGGGGCCAGCGGTGAGGGAGTATCCGCGCGGGACGGACGGGCCGGCGGACGTGGACTCGGGTCCGCTGCCGCTCGGGGTGAGCCTGTCGGCCACCGCGGTGACGCTGGGCGCGGCCGCCGTGCAGGGCGACCCGCAACTGGCCGGGGCACTGGCCAACTACGGGGAGCTGATCGGCGTACCGGTGTCGACGCCGTGGTCCAAGCGCTACGCGGCCGGCGCGCTGCCGATCGGGGACGCCTTCCTGGCGTGGTCGAAGACCGCGCGGCCCTGGGTCGCCGGCCCGCCGGTGCCGCTGCCGGGCGTGGTGGACCGGTTCTGGCGGTTGCCGTTCCTGGCGTTGCTGGCGTTGGCCGTGCTGCTGGCCTGGCTCCCGGCCGCCCGCGCTCGTCTTGCCACCGTCTAGATCCGCTGTGCCGATGCATTTCGCCTGGTAGAGGGTCCGCTCGACCGAGACGAAATAGACACAAGACCGTGCCCACGGGGCCATCCGGCCTAAAAGTCCAATTCCCCCACAACTCGGCAATCGGCTGGTTACAGTACGGACGGCGCAGTTCCGAAGTGCGAGTTATGTCCCCGCGCTAGGTGCCCGCGCCAACCGGTCCACGCCGGCGCACCACAAGCCGTCGCGTGCGGCACCGAGAAAGGCAAACCCGTCGAGAGGCGGGGACGCAAAGCCAGGGACCTCCCGAGCGGGAGGCGGCCCAGCCGCCGAAGGAGACAGAAACACATGCGCTATTCACCAGCCCATGCGGCCAAGAGCGGCTCGGTTCCGTTCATGCTGCGTGGTCCCAAGTCGGTGCGGACAGTCATGGCCGCCGCAGTCGCGGGCATCGTCGGTCTGGTACCGACTGTCCTGATCGCGTCGCCCGCTCACGCCGTGGCCGGCGGCCTCACGATCACGACCGCCGCCAAGACCGAAGGCAACAACGTCAGGTTCACGATCACCCGCACCGGGGGTGGAGTCGGCACTCGTGACCTGAGCTGGTCGACGGTGGATGACGCGTCTGCCGACCACCCGGCGAAGGCCGGGGAGGACTACACCTCGAAGAGCGGGACGATCAGCATCGCCGCCGCCGATACGGCTCCGCACTACATCGACGTGCCCACCTCGTCCGACACCTTGGACGAGTTCGAGGAGACCTTCAAGATCGTGGTCACCGAGGGCGGTAACCCGGCGGTCTTCGACACCGGAGATCCCGCCGGCCTGATCGGGACGATCAACGATGACTCGAACGACGTGCCGCCGAGCTACACGCTGACGGCGTCGCCGACGACGGTCACCGAGCCGTCGTCCGCCACCCCCGCGAAGTCGACGATCACCGCGCGGCTCTCCGCAAAGTCGGGCAAGCCGGTCACGATCGACCTCACGACGGACGACATCACGGCAGAGGCCGGAGTCGACTACAACAGCCTGACCGACACGCTCACCATTCCCGCGGGTGAGATGGAGGACACGGCGATCGTCGAGGTGCTGAAGGACGACCTCGACGACTCCGATGAGAACGAGACCTTCTCGGTGGACGGCGACGGCACCAACGTCGCCCCGGCGAAGCGCTCGACGACCGTGACCATCGCCGACCGCGATGCCACTCCGAAGGTGACCCTCGGCGGTGGCGGCAATGTGGACGAGGGCGACGACGTCACCTTCACGGTCAGCCTGGACAAGCCGTCGGAGCGCACGGTCACCGTGCACTGGGACGCGGTCGCGGCCGACCCGGTGACCAACCACGGGGCCGCCACCCCCGCCGACGACTTCACTTCCTACCCGGATTCGGCTTCGCGCACGGTGACCTTCGTCCCGGGGGATGCCTCCGAGAGCATCGTGATCCCGGTGAAGGCGGACGACCTCGACGAGCTGAACCCCGAGGACTTCGCCATCCAGCTCTCGGCACCCGACAACGCGACCCTCGGCTCGATCGTCAAGGTGGCGGCCCAGATCAGTGACGCGCCCGGCGACGACGCGCCGGCGGTCAGCATCACGCCGACCGAGGTCGACGAGGGCGACAGCGGTACGACGAACAAGAAGTTCACCGCCACCCTCAGTGAGAAGTCGGGCCAGACCGTCAAGGTCAGGGTCTCCTCCGTCATCGACGGCGTCGCGGGTGTGGGCGTTGCCCTGCCGGGCCGTGACTTCGTGGCCAAGAGTGAGGTGCTGACCTTCCCGGCCGGCACGACCACCCAGGACTTCACCGTCGGCGTCATCGGTGACACTGTGGACGAGGGTGACGACGAGACCTTCAACATCAACCTGACCGATGTCGACGGGACTGCCGACGTGTCGGCCTCCCCGGTCGAGATCGAGATCACGGACGACGACGACCCGCCCACGTTCTCCGTCGCTGATCTCGTGTTCACCGAAGGTGACGACGCCACTGCCGCGCTGATGCCGATCAAGCTGAGCAGCGCCAGCGAGCACGAGATCCGCTTCGACGTGACCGACGACCCCACCGGCAGCGACACCGCTACCGAGGCCCAGGAGGCCTGGTGGGGCAGCAACGACTACGACACGCCGCCGTCGCCGGTCGTCATCCCGGCCGGCCAGACGACCGGCTATGCGCTGGTCTACGTGAACGGTGACGAGGTCTACGAGGGCAACGAGACCACGCACTTCGAGGTGGCCGTCACTGCCGGTACTTCGACGTACATCAGCGGGGCCGACACCAAGACGCCCAAGCTGACGCTGACCAACGACGACGTGGCGCCGCAGCTGGAGATCAACAGCGACACCGGTG
This sequence comes from Actinoplanes sp. NPDC004185, assembly GCF_053603475.1. Taxonomy (NCBI): domain Bacteria; kingdom Bacillati; phylum Actinomycetota; class Actinomycetes; order Micromonosporales; family Micromonosporaceae; genus Actinoplanes; species Actinoplanes sp. NPDC004185. Next base: position 118,501 of record NZ_JBSGFR010000001.1, read on the forward strand.
AGGAGGGCGACACCCTCGACGTCACCGGCACGATCACCGGCATTGCCGAGGACAACGTCAACCTCAACATCACCTTCGCCGGTGGCTCGTCCAAGGGCAGCAACGCCGCGGAGCCGGACGACTTCACCAACCCCGGCGCCAAGGGGTACACCATCCTCGGTGGGACCGCCCCCGGCACTGTGGTGACGGTGGCGCAGATCGCGCTGACCCAGGACACCGCCGCGGAGCCGGCCGAGACGATCATCGGCACCGGTATCGGCCTGGGCAATGTCGGCTCGGTCAAGGAAGGCATCATCACGATCGCCGCCAGCGACGGCGGCACCGACCCGGGCGCCGAGGCACCCACGCTGGGAACGACGACGCCCGTGCGGCTCGGCCGGGGTCGCGTCGTACTCAGCGGCAAGGCGACTGCCGGTCAGGCGGTCGACCTGTGGGGCAAGAACGTGAACGCCAGCGGATACGCCAAGATCACCTCGACGACGGCCGGCTCCGACGGGATGTTCTCCTTCAGCGTGGGCCTCAACACCTACGGCATGGACTTCAAGGCCGCCGTCGGCAGCAAGCAGTCCGACCCGGTCCGCGTGCTCGTGCGTGAGGACCCGGACATCTCGGTTGTCTCCAACGCCAAGGGCTCGGTGACGGTCACGGTCACCGGCGACCCGAAGGTGGCCGGCCTCACGGCCAAGGTTCTGCAGGCCAAGACCGGCGGTGGCTGGATCACGGCCGCCACTGGCAAGCTCTCCTCGGCCGGCACGTACACCAGGACCATCACCGGGCTCACGTCCGGCAAGTCCTACACCTTCAAGGCCCAGGTCCTCGGTAACACCGAGCGTGGTGTCGCCGGCAACTACTCGGCCTACAGCAAGAACGTCAAGGTCAAGTAAGTCTGACGGGATCTGAGGCAGGGGCGGCCCATCGGGCCGCCCCTGCCGCCGTCTACGGCTGGAGCGCCGACACCGTCACGTCGGTGAAGCGGAACCGCGTGTTGTCCCCGCGGATCCCGACCGGCGCACCCGCGCGGATCGGCGCGCACCCGACCCCGGTGTCGACCGCGCTGACCATCGCCTTGCCGTCGACGTAGAGCACCACGGTCACCGAGCCGCCCGGGTTGTTCTGCACCGTCGCGGCCACCTGGCGCCACCGGCCGCGCACGATCGGCATCCCCGGGATCTCGGCACCCAGCGTGTAGTACGTGCCGCCGTTCACCGGGCCGCCCGGACACTTCTTCTTGATCAGCACCTTGCCGTCGCGGCGGGCGACGCTGGCCGCGTACAGCTCGTACTGCGACTTGTGACGCAGCCAGATGTGGACCCCGTCGTAGCTGCTCGCCGGGGTGTACGACGTCGTCGTCTGGTACGCGATGGACAGCCGGAACGCCACCCGGACGTCGACGAAGTCGGCGCGGACGGTGTGCATCCGGAAGACCGACGAGCCGGTGCTGACCGCCGAACGGGGTCCCGGAGCGCCGTCGTCGATCTTCCCGGTGTCCCCGCTGCCCCGCGTGGCGAACAGCGAGCCGGTGGTCACGTGCCAGACCGCCGAGCGCGCCGCCTGCGGGTTCCTCGGGTTGTGGTAGGCGAACCCGTTGGTCACCAGGCCATCGCTGCGCCCGAGGGCCGGACGGTAGACCTGCGGGCGCTGAGCCGGCGCGGTCGCCGCGACGGCCACCTCGCCGACCGTCGTGGCGCCCGGGAGCTCGACGCCGATCCGCTCGGTCCCGGCCGGCACGGCGGGCGTGGTCGTGGCCAGCGGCGCCCACGACGCGGACGGCCCGTACGGCGTGCCGGTGAACCACTTCCGCCAGCCCGTGGCGGTGCTGTACGTGTACGCGACCGCCCGGACCGTCGAACTGGCCCGGTAGGTGGACGTGATCGTGTAGGCGCGCCCCGTCGAGACGGCGAAGCCACAGTCACCGGCCGGCTGCCAGCAGGCAACCGGGGGAGTCGCAGCCGGGCTCACGGGAGCGGCTCCGAGCAGTCCCGGCAGCGCTGTGGCCAGCACGGCCAGCTGGGGAAGGTTCCACACCGCGACGACCTCCGGCTCAGCGTCCCGCCACCCCCAGGTGGGCCGCGTAGCCGCAACGTTCGGGAGCCCGGCCGCGGAGCTGAGAGGTCCCGGCCCCGCGACCCGGCGCACAACCGAACGGCACCCTCAGTCGACCTCCACGGCGGCCTGCGCGAACTGGGCCGAGTACAGCCGGGCGTACGCGCCGTCCGCGGCGATCAGGTCGTCGTGGGTGCCCTGCTCGACGATCGCGCCTTGCTCCATCACCAGGATCACGTCGGCGTCCCGGATCGTCGACAGGCGGTGGGCGATCACGAACGAGGTCCGGCCCGTACGCAGCCGGTTCATCGCGCGCTGGATCAGCACCTCCGTACGGGTGTCGACCGAGCTTGTCGCCTCGTCCAGGATCAGGATGCTCGGCTCGGCCAGGAACGCCCGGGCGATGGTGATCAGCTGCTTCTCACCCGCCGACACGTTCGAGCCCTCCTCGTCGATCACCGTCTCCATGCCGTCCGGCAGCGACCGGACGAACCGGTCGACATGAGCCGCCTCGGCCGCCTCGGCCACGGACTCCGGCGTGGGGTGGTCGGCCCCGTACGCGATGTTGTCGTAGATCGTGCCGCCGAACAGCCACGGGTCCTGCAGCACCATGCCCATGTGCTCGCGCAGCTCCTCGCGGGGCATCGTCGCGATGTCGACCCCGTCGAGGGTGATCCGGCCGCCGGTCACCTCGTAGAAGCGCATCAGCAGGTTGACCAGCGTGGTCTTGCCGGCGCCGGTCGGGCCGACGATCGCCACGGTCTGCCCGGGCTGCACGGTCAGCGACAGGTTGTCGATGAGCGGCTTGTCCGGCAGGTAGCGGAAGGACACGTCCTCGAAGGCGACCCGGCCGTGGACCGTGTCACCGAGCACCGGAGCGGGTGCCTCGGCGGACTGCTCCTCCGCGTCCAGCAGCGCGAAGACCCGCTCGGCCGACGCCACCCCGGACTGCACCAGGTTGGCCATGCTGGCCACCTGGGTCAGCGGCTGGCTGAACTGCCGCGAGTACTGGATGAACGCCTGCACGTCGCCCAGGGACAGCGAACCCGTGGCCACCCGCAGGCCGCCGACGACTGCGACCAGCACGTAGTTCACGTTGCTGATGAACATCATCGCGGGCTGGATCAGGCCGGAGATGAACTGGGCGCGGAAGCTGGAGGCGTACAGCTCGTCGTTGTGCTCCCGGAACGTCTCGGCCGCCTCCTGTTCGCGGCCGAAGACCTTGACCAGCGAGTGGCCGGTGAACATCTCCTCGATGTGGCCGTTGAGCCGGCCGGTCGTCGCCCATTGGGCGACGAACTGCGGCTGCGACCGCTTGCCGATCCGGGTCGTGACCCAGACCGACACCGGCACGGTGACCAGCGCGATCAGCGCCAGCAGGGGCGAGATCCAGAACATCACGGCCAGCACGCCGATGATGGTCAGCAGGCTCGTGACCAGCTGGCTGAACGTCTGCTGCAGCGTCTGCGCGATGTTGTCGGTGTCGTTGGTCGCCCGGCTCAGCACCTCGCCGCGCGGCTGCTGGTCGAAGTAGGACAGCGGCAGCCGGGCTAGCTTGGCCTCGACCTGCTCGCGCAGCCGGGACACGGTGGCCTGCACGACTGTGGCGGTCAGCCGGCCCTGGAAGACGCCGAAGGCCCACGCGGCCACGTAGAGGGCGAGCACCCAGAGCAGCAGGTGCCCGAGGCGGGTGAAGTCGACGCCCTGGCCCGGGATGACGTCCATCGACGCCAGCATGTCGGCCCGGTTGGTCTCGCCCTCGGCGCGCAGCCGTTCGACGAGCTCGGCCTTGCTGACCCCGGCGGGCAGGCCCTTGCCGACGATGCCGTCGAAGATGATGTCGGTGGCGTGACCGAGCAGGCGCGGGGCGGTGACCGACAGCGTCACGCTGGTGATGCCCAGCAGCAGCACCACCCCGACCAGGATCCGCTGCGGGCGCAGCATGCGCAGCAGCCGCAGGCTGGAGCCCTTGAAATCCTGGAGCTTCTCGACCGGCATGCCGCCGCCCATCATGCGGGCAGCCGGCCCGCCCATCGGCGGTCCACCAGGACGACGCGTAGGCGCGGTCATGCTGTGCCTCCCGAAACAAAGAGCAGAGCCGAAATGCGATCATGACGCTCGCTTCGCTCGGTCATGTCGCAGCCTCCAGAAACAAAGAGCAGCTCGGTCATGCCGCGGCCTCCTGCTCCGTGAGCTGCGAGAGAACGATCTCGCGGTACGTGGGGTTGGTGTCCATCAGTTCGGTGTGCGAGCCGGTGCCGACGACCGCGCCGTTGTCGAGCACGACGATCCGGTCGGCGTCGCGGATGGTGCTGACCCGCTGGGCCACGATCACCACGGTCGCGTCGGCGATGTGCGCGGTCAGCGCCGCCCGCAGCGCCGCGTCGGTCGCGTAGTCCAGCGCCGAGAACGAGTCGTCGAACAGGTAGATCTCCGGCCGGTGGACCAGGACCCGCGCGATCGCCAGCCGCTGCCGCTGACCGCCGGAGACGTTGGTGCCGCCCTGCGCGATCGGCGCCGCCAGCCCGCCCTCCATGCGTTCGACGAACTCCCGGGCCTGCGCCACCTCGAGCGCGGTCCACAGCTCCTCGTCGGTGGCGTCCGGGTTGCCGTAGCGCAGGTTCGACGCGACCGTGCCGGTGAACAGGTACGGCTTCTGCGGCACCAGGCCCACCGTGCGGGAGAGGAGCGCCGGGTCGAGCTCGCGGACGTCGACGCCGTCGACCAGCACGGTGCCGCCGGTGGCGTCGAACAGCCGGGGGACCAGGTTGAGCAGGGTCGTCTTGCCGCTGCCCGTACTGCCGATGACGGCTGTGATCTCCCGCGGCCGGGCCGTGAGGTCGATGCCGGACAGCACCGGCGCCTCGGCGCCGGGATAGTGGAAGTCGACGCCGCGCAGCTCCAGGGAGCCGTGCCGGCGCAGCTCGGTGACCGGCCGCGGCGCGACCACCACGCTGGACGGCAGCACGAGCACCTCCTCGATGCGCTCGGCGCAGACCTCGGCCCGCGGGATCATCACGAACATGAAGGTGGCCATCATGATCGCCATCAGGATCTGCATCAGGTAGCTGAGGAACGCGGTGAGCGCGCCGATCTGCATCGAGCCGTCGTCGATGCGGTGCCCGCCGAACCACAGCACCGCCACGCTGGAGGCGTTCACCAGCAGCATCACGGTCGGGAACATCAGCGCCATCAGCCGCCCCACCCGTAGCGACACGTCGGTCAGCTCGGCGTTGGCCACGCCGAAGCGGGCCTGCTCGCGGTCGTCGCGGACGAACGCGCGGATCACCCGGATGCCGGTGATCTGCTCGCGCAGCACCCGGTTGACCTTGTCGATGCGCACCTGCATGGTGCGGAACAGCGGGCGCATCCGGACGATGATCAGGGTGACCACGCCGACCAGGACGGGCACGACGACCAGCAGCAGCGAGGACAGCGGCACGTCCTGGCGCAGCGCCAGCACAATGCCGCCGACGCACATGATCGGGGCCGACACCATCAGCAGGAACGTCATCAGCACCAGCATCTGGACCTGCTGGACGTCGTTGGTGGTGCGGGTGATCAGCGAGGGCGCGCCGAACTGGCCGACCTCGCGGGCCGAGAAGTCGAGCACCCGGGCGAAGACGGCGGCCCGCACGTCCCGGCCGACGGCCATGGCGGTGCGGGCGCCGAAGTAGACGGCGGCGACCTGGGCGGCGATCTGCACCAGCGTGATGCCGAGCATCTCGGCGCCGACCATCATGACGTAGCCGGTGTCGCCGGGCACCACGCCGTTGTCGATGATGTCCGCGTTCAGCGTGGGCAGGTAGAGCGTGGCGAGCGTGGCGACGAACTGGAAGAGCACGACCATCCAGATCGATTTTCCGTACGGCCGCAGCCGCGCGCGCAGAAGTCGGACGAGCACCGGTCAGACACCCCCGTGTGAATGGTCTGGTTGGACGAGCAGCCCGTCGAGCAGCAGCGACACCAGCTCGTCGCCGTCGAAGCGCCGGTCGGCGAACGGGCCGTAGGTATTGGCTCCGCAGAAGAGCAGAACCAGCCGGGCGACCTCCGCCGGCGAACGGCGCAGCTGCGCGGCGTCCGGCTCGATCAGCTCGGTGAGGGCGGCGAGCAGCTGCTCGCGGGCCCGGTTCATCCGCACGATGCCGGCCGGATCGTTGGCGTGATGGGCGTGCCGGACCGCGACCATCAGGCGGGCGTTGTGGGCGAACCGCTTCATGATCAGTGTGGTGGCGGTCGCCAGCCGCCCCCGCAGATCCTGGCCCGGACCGATCGCGGCGACGGCGTCGATGGTGGGCGCGGGATCGAAGGCCTGCACCATCGCGGCGGTCAGCAGTGACTTCTTGTCGGGGAAGACACCGAAGATGGTGCCCTCGGCGACCCCGGCCGCCTGGGCGATCTGCTTGGTGCTGACGTCGAGCCCGTGCTCGTGCAGCAGCGGGATGGTGGCGGCGATCAGGGCGGCGCGCCGATCCTCGGGGGCCAGGGCAGGCACCCGTCGGCGTCGCGGACTCTGGGCGGGCGAGGTCACTCCGTGGAGCCTAATGAGCGAGCACTCACTCAGCCACTGATATTTGTCACGGGTGTTTCGATCAGTCCCGGAGGAAACCGATCAGGTGCGGGGCCAGGGCGTCCGGTTGCACGTCGTGCGTCTGCCCGGCCAGCGAGCGGTGCTCGGCCGCCGGGAACGCGGCCGCCGTCGCCTGCGCTGCCTGCTGCAGCGCCGCCGGGCTCGCGGTCCCCGAGACGACCAGCATCGGTACGGTGACCGGCAGCTCGCCCGGCACCCGCCCGTCACCCAGCAACGTGTCGTCGTAGGCCAGCGTCGGGGCGATCGCCTCCAGGGTCGGCCAGCCCGGGCCGCTGCGCATGCCGGCGATCACCGGTGCGGGCACGCCGACGGTGGTCATGAACAGCTCGACCGCGTCCCCCCGCCGGCCCGCCGCCAGCAGCTCGCCGAGCCGCGCGGTGTATTCCTTGTCCCCGCCCAGGAACGGCGGCTCGTACAGCACCAGCCCGGTGACGCCCGGATCGGCGGCGGCGGTCGCCAGGGCCAGGGCGCCGCCCGACGACATGGCGTAGAGAGCGGCCCGGCCACCGGCGGCTCGTACGATCGCCCGCAGGTCCTCGATCTCCCGCTCAGCCGCGTACGGCAGGGTGTCGCCGCTCTCCCCGCGGCCCCGCCGGTCGTAGGTGAAGACGGTGAAGGCGCTCGTCAGGAGCGCGGCCAGCGGCCGCATCGGGCCCGCGGCCCGGTAGCACATGGCCCCGTCGACCAGGACGAGCGCGGGCCCGGTGCCGGCGCTGTCGTACGCGATCTCGGTGCCGTCGGCGGATGTCACGGTGGTCATGTGGGCTCCTGGTCGGTCAGTCGGGTCACGTAGGCGGCGAAGCGGTCGAGGCTGGTGACGAACCCGGCCTGGGCCTCGGCGGCGAGATACGCGGCGGGCACGTTGCTCTGGTGGGTGACGACCTCGGTCCGCCCGTCGTGCAGGTCGGTGAAGGTGACCGTGGTCCGCATGCCGCCCTCGACGCCGGCCTCGACCCAGACGAGCCGGTGCGGCGGATCGATCTCGGCGTAGACGGCCCGCATCGTGTACGTGCTGCCGTCGGCGTCGCTGACCATGGTGGTCTCGAAGGCGCCGCCCGGCCGCAGGTCGACCACGATGCCTCCGATCGGGGTCGTGGTGCCGGCCGGGCCCCAGAAGTGCACGAGGTGGGCCGGCTCGGTCATGCAGGCGAAGAGCAGCGCGGGGGAGCCGCGGTGCACCCGGGTGAAGGTGAGCTCGCCGGTGCCGGTCACGAGGCGTCCTCCGCTGCGCTGCGCAGGCTGCTCAGGTGCTGCGCCAGGCGGTCGTGCCGGTCCGCCCAGACCTGCCGGTGCCGGGCCACCCACTCGACGGCCTCGTCGAGCCGCCCGGCCTCCAGCACGCAGGGCCGCGACTGCGCCGTCCGGGTGCGGGAGATGAGCTGGGCCTGCTCCAGCACTTTGAGGTGTTTGGAGACGGCCTGCTGGCTCATCGGCAGCGGCTCGGCCAGCTCGTTGACCGTGGCGTCGCCGTGGGCCAGCCGGGCCAGGATCGCGCGCCGGGTGGGATCGGCGAGCGCGAAGAACACCTGGCTCAGATCATCCTGCAGAACGGGCATGAGCCGAACAGTACGCACAACTCACTCGTTGTACAACCCGTCGGTTGTCGACGTGCCGAGCAGGGAACGGGTGACGCTCTCGGCCTCGGCCAGCATCTCGTCCACCGCCTGCCGCAGGTCGGCGTCACCGGGGTCGCGGTCGTCCTCGGCGGCGATCAGCACCGCCCGCCGCACCAGCTCCTTGGCGAACGAGGCAGTGGTCCCCTCCGAACGCTCGGCCACCGCGTCGAGAACATCCGGGCTGAACGGAAGCCGGCGGGCGTACCGGGCGATCAGCAAGCGGCGGGCCGCCAGTCCCGGCAGCGGCACCTCGACGGCCAGGTCCACCCGGCCGGGTCGCTGGGCCAGCGCCGGTTCCAGGACGTCGACCCGGTTGGTGGTGAGCAGGAACGCCACGTCGGCGTCGTCGCTCAACCCGTCGAGGGCCTCCAGCACCGCGAACAGCAGGGGCTGCTCGCCGCCGTGATGGTCCCGGCTCTCCGCGACCAGGTCGCAGTCCTCCAGCACCACCAGGGCCGGCTGCAGGGCCCGCGCCATCAGGGCGGCCTCCGACACGTACCGGATGGAAGGCCCGGCGAGCAGAATGACCGTGAGGTCCGGCAGCGCGCCGAGCAGGTAGCGGACCGTGTGGGTCTTGCCCGTGCCCGGCGGGCCGTAGAGCAGCAGGCCGCGCTTGAGGTGCTGGCCCGCGGCCCGCAGCCGGTCCCGGTGCCGGGCGACCCCGGCGACGTGGCGCTGCAGCCGTTCCAGCACCCCGGCGGGCAGCACGATGTCGTCGGGCGCCAGGACCGGCCGGCGGTGGAAGGTGATCCCGCCGACGCCCGGCTCGAAGTCCGAGCCACCCAGCGTCAGCACCTGCCCGCGCAGGACGGACCGTTCCAGCATGACGGCCCGGACCGTACTGATGAGTGCGGCGGCCACGCCGGGGGCCGCGGCGAGCACCTCCATCCGCGCGTTCGTGCTGCCGGTCCGCGGGTCGGCCCCGCGTTGCAGGACCGCCACCGGCGCGCCGTCGAAGGAGAACAGCCGCATCCCGAACGAGACGATCTCCCGGGTGCTGTCCGGCCCGGTCGCGGTGCTGCTGTAGTCGACCGCGCCGACCGGGAACTGCTGGAAGCGTCCGGACGCCTCGAGGATCTCGCTGAGCGAGTGGTGCCGGCGCTGCTCCCCGCCACCGATGCCGAGCAGCGTCGCCGGCTCGCCGCGCTGCTCGATCTCGTCCAGCGCGACGTCCAGATCGGCCAGCCGGTAGGCCGGGAACTCCTCGCTGACCACGGGCAGCCGGCGCGGATCGGCGCCGAGATGATCCGTCAGCAGCGCGACCAGTCCGGGCTCGCCGGACGACTCCTCGGCGTGCTGCGCGCCGACCACCTCCTCGAGGAAGGTCCGGAACACCGCGACGAAGGCTGCCGTCTGCTCATCCATGCGTCCGGACGCTAACCGGCGCAGCCGGCATGCGTGGCCCGATCGGCGAATAAGCCCTACCGGCCGGCCTGTCCGTAGACGGTGGACACCCAGGCGTGGGTGAGGGTCCGGACGAGCACCTCGCGGTCGTCGAAGGGCGGCACGCCGGCCGCGGCCAGGTAGTAGAGCCGCTCGCCGAGCCAGCTCAGCGCCGCGGCGACCGCCCGGACGTCCTGGCCGGCGAGCACCGCCGAGGCCACCGGGTCGGCCTCGATGCGGGCCACCGCGGCGTCCGTGAACACGTCCATCTGGGCCAGCCACAGCTCCCGGAGCTGGTCGTCGGAGTGCCAGCTCTCCACGACGGCCTTGAGGACCCCCGCGTTGGCGTGCCACAACTCGGCCCCCGCGGCGACACCCGCACGGAGCGCGTCGGCCGGCGCGGCGGGCGAGTCGGTCCACGGGGTCGCAGCCTGACGGCCCTGGCCGACCGCGCGGCGGACCAGCTCGGCGAGCGCCGCCTGCTTACCCGGGAAGTAGAAGTAGAAGCTGGCCCGGGACACCCCGGCCCGCGCGATGACGTCCGCCACGCTGATCGCCTCGAAGCGGCGTTCGTCCAGCAGCTCCCGTAACGCGCCGAGCATGCGTTCGCGCAGCTCCGCCCCCTCGCTCGGGGCGGTGGTGCGGCGGGCGTCCTTCTTCGCGGCCATGCCGGGAGCGTAACAGCATGTCTGTACACCATGACCAGACACGCTGTATGGTCGGCGAATGAGATATCGGACGCTGGGCCGGAGCGGACTGCGCGTCTCCGAGCTGATCCTCGGGGCGATGACCTTCGGTGAGCAGGGCGGTGTGGGGGCGCCGCCGCAAGAGTGCCGCCACATGCTGGACGCCTACGCCGAGGCGGGTGGCAACGCGATCGACACCGCGGTCAACTATCGCGGCGGGGCCAGCGAGGAGATTCTCGGCGCTCTGCTCGAGGGCCGCCGGGACTCGTTCGTGCTGGCGAGCAAATACACGGTCACCCGCGACGCCGCCGATCCTAATGCCGGTGGCAACGCCCGGAAGAATCTGCGCGCTTCTCTGGAGACCAGCCTGCGCCGGCTGCGCACTGACTACCTGGATGTGTTCTGGGTGCACATGTGGGACCGGGCGACGCCGATCGAGGAGACGATGCGCGCCCTGGACGACGCCGTACGGGCCGGCAAGATCCTCTACGTCGGCATCTCGGACGCGCCGGCCTGGGTCGTGGCCCGCGCCAACACGCTCGCGGAGTGGCGGGGCTGGAGCCCGTTCATCGGCCTGCAGGTGCCGTACAGCCTGGTGCAGCGGGACGCGGAACGCGAGCTGCTGCCGATGGCCGAGGCGCTCGGCCTGGCCGTCACGGCGTGGAGCCCGCTGGGCGGCGGAGTGCTGTCCGGCAAGTACACGGTGGACGGCGACGCGGGCAGCACCCGGCTGGACCGGGCGAGCGTCGACGAGCGGACACACGCGATCGTCCGGGCCGTGCTGGCCGTCGCGGCGGAGATCGGCGCGACGCCGGCCCAGGTCGCCCTGGCCTGGGTCAGGAGCCGGTCCCGCGCCGTCTTCCCGATCCTGGGCGCCCGGCGCCTGGCCCAGCTCCAGGACAACCTGGGGGCGCTGAGCGTCGAGCTGTCCGACGAGCAATGCGGCCGGCTGGCCGCGGCGACCGGCTTCGAGCTCGGCTTCCCGGGCGACTTCATCAACCAGAACGCCCGCTGGGTGTTCGGAGCCGCGGATATCGAGGGTGCTTCCGCTATTCCCTGAGCGTATACTCTCAGCGTATAGTTGCCGTCATGACGGTGCCGCTTACCCTTCTGGGGCTTCTCGAACGTGAACCCAGCCACGGCTATGACCTCAAGCGTGACTACGACGCCTACTTCGGGCGGGGCAAGCCGCTCTCGTTCGGCCAGGTCTACTCCACGCTGTCCCGCCTGGCCCGCGACGGCAAGGTCGTCATCAGCGACCTGGAGCCCGGCGAAGGGCCCGACCGCAAGCGCTACATCATCACCGATCTCGGCGCGACCGAGGTGGACGGCTGGCTGACCGAGCCGGTCGCCCCCGAGCCGCACCTGCAGACCGTGCTCTTCGCCAAGGTGACTCTCGCGCTCATGCTCGGGCGCAACGCCGAGGGCTATCTCGACACCCAGCGTGCCGCTCACCTGCAGCGGATGCGCGAGCTCACCGAGATCAAGCGCACCGGCGGCCTGGTCGACGCCCTGCTCGCCGACCACGGCCTGTTCCACCTGGAGGCCGATCTGCGGTGGATCGACCTGACCTCCGCCCGGCTCGACGCGCTGGCCAAGGAGGTCCGGTCGTGACTGTCATCGAGGCGCGCGACGTCGTCCTGTCGTTCGGTGAGACGCCCGCGCTGCGCGGCGCCGACCTCGCCGTCGCCGAGGGGGAGCTGCTGGCCATCATGGGTCCGAGCGGCTCCGGCAAGTCCACGCTGCTGCACTGCCTGGCCGGCATCCTGGTGCCGGAGTCGGGCGAGATCCTCTTCGAGGGCCGGCGGGTGGACCGGCTCGGCGAGACCGAGCGCAGCCGCCTGCGGCGGGACAAGTTCGGCTTCGTCTTCCAGTTCGGCCAGCTCGTCCCCGAGCTCAGCGCGCAGGAGAACGTCGCATTGCCGTTACTGCTCAACGGGATGCGGCGGGCCGCGGCGGTGGCCGAGGCCCGGGCCTGGTTCGGCCGGCTCGGGCTCGACGGCCTCGAGGAGCGCCGCTCCGGCGAGCTCTCCGGCGGTCAGGCCCAGCGGGTCGCCCTGGCCCGGGGGCTGGTGGCCAAGCCGCGGGTGCTGTTCGCCGACGAGCCGACCGGCGCGCTCGACTCGCTCACCGGCGAGCACGTCATGGACCTGCTGGTCAACGCGGCCCGGGCGGAGGGCACCACGGTCGTGCTGGTCACCCACGAGCCGCGGGTCGCCGCGTACGCCGACCGGGAGGTCGTCGTCCGCGACGGCCGGGTGCACTCGCTGACCGCCGAGGCGATCGCATGATCCGCTTCGGGCTGCGGCTCACCCTCGCCGGCGGCCGGGAGGCAGCGGTACGCCTGGTCGTCATCGCCCTGGCCGTGGCCCTCGGGGTGGGCATGCTGCTGCTGGCCCTCACCGGCCTGAACGGCGTGAAGAGTCAGAACGACCGGTACGGCTGGGCCAACTCGGCGGACGCGCCCGGCGCCGAGCAGGGCGTCGATCCACTGTGGTGGCAGCTGCGGGTGGACGGCTTCGACAGCCGTACCGTGGGCCGGGTCGATCTGGCCGCGACCGGTCCGCGCTCGCCGGTGCCGCCGGGCCTGCCCCGGCTGCCCGGCCCGGGGGAGTACTTCGCGTCGCCGGAGCTGGCCGAGCTGATCGCGGACACCCCGGCGGCTCAGCTGGCCGACCGCTTCCCGGGCCGCCGCCTGGCCGGCACGATCGGCCGCGACGCGCTGCCGGCCCCGGACTCGCTGGTCGCCGTCGTCGGCTACACCCCCGCGGAGCTGCAGAAACGCGCCGGCGTCACGCGGGTCGGCACGATCGCGGCCACCCCGCCGGAGCAGTGCCCGAACGGCTGCTGGAGAGGCATCCCTACCTCCGGTCTGCAGCTCATCCTGGCCGTGGTGGCGGCCGCCCTGATCTTCCCCCTGTTCATCCTCATCGGCACGGCCACCCGCCTCGCCGTCACCCGCCGCGAGCAACGGTTCGCGGCGATGCGGCTGGTCGGTGCGACCCCGGCGCAGGTCTCCACCGTGTCCGCGGTGGAGTCCATGGTCTCCGCACTCGCCGGCACGGTCCTCGGCTTCGTCCTGTTCTTCCTCGTCCGGGACACGGTGGCGGCCATTCCGTTCACCGGCGCCCCGATGTTCCCCGACGACCTGGCGCTCGACCCGGTGATCGTCGCCGGCGCGGCGCTCGGGGTGCCCCTGGTCGCCGCGCTCGCGGCCCGGCTGGCCCTGCGCCGGGTGCAGATCTCCCCGCTGGGGGTCACCCGGCGGGTCACGCCCCGGCCGCCCCGGGCCTGGCGGCTGATCCCGCTCGCGGCCGGCCTGGGCGAGCTGGCGTACTTCGTGGGCCGCCGGCCGGACACCACCAACGGGCAGATCATGGCCTTCCTGCCGGGCATCTTCATAGTCATGATCGGCCTGCTCGTGGCCGGCCCGTGGCTGACCATGGCCGGCTCCCGGCTGGTTGCGCGCCGGGCGAAGCGGCCCGCCTCGCTGATCGCGGCCCGCCGCCTGGCCGACAACCCACGGGCCGGCTTCCGCTCGGTCAGCGGCCTGGTGCTGGCGCTGTTCGTCACGAGCGTGGCGGTCGGGGTGATGGGTTCGATCGCTGCCGACCGGGGCACGCCGAGCCAGGCGCCTGACGCCGCCAACCTGATCACCCTGTTCCGGGATCGGGACGTGGCGCCGATCGGTGATCCGGTCCCGGCCGGGCTGGCGGCGCAGCCGGGTGTCCGGGGTGTCGCCGTGACCCGGATCCCGCCGGCGAGCGTGCCGGTGCCCGAGGCCCCGCCCGGTTCCACCACCTTCTGGCCTTACGTGCTGGCCTCATGCGACGACATCGCCGGGCTGCCGGGCGTGACCCCCTGCGCCGCCGGGGTCCGTACCGTCTGGGTGTGGCCCGACCTGACCGGCCCGGACGAGTGGACCGGGCCGTGGCCTCCCGCGGACGTCGACCCGGCCCAGCTGAGCACCTTCAGCGCGCAGTCGGTCGTGACCGTGACGGACGGCTCGACGCCCGCGCTGGAACGGGCGCGGACGATTCTCCAGCTGGCCCACCCGATGCTCTACTCGCCGTATTCCAGCGTGGAGTTCATGGCCGAGACGGCCAAGGTCTTCGAGGGCTGGAAGCGGCTGGCCGACGTGGTGATCCTGGCCAGCCTGGCCATCGCCGGGTGCAGCCTGGCGGTGAGCGTGGCCGGCGGGCTGAGCGAGCGCAAGCGCCCGTTCAGCATGCTGCGGCTCACCGGCGTCTCGCTCAACACCCTGCGCCGGGTGGTCGCACTGGAGAGCGTCACCCCGCTGGTGATCGCCGCGGTAGTGGCGCTGGGCTCGGGGCTGCTGGCGGCCCATCTGTTCCTGACCGCGCAGATGGAGTTGTCGCTGAGCCCACCCGGGATCTCGTTCTATGTCATCGTGGTCGCCGGGCTCGCGGCGTCGCTCGCCGTGATCGCGTCCACGATGCCGCTGCTGCGCCGGATCACCGGCCCGGAGGCGGCCCGCAACGAATGAGGGACCTGTGCAGGACGACCGGATCGGACCACCCCTGCTCGGCGGGGAACGCGAGACACTGCGCGCGTTCCTGGACTTTCACCGGGCGACGCTCGCGATGAAGTGCCAGGACCTGTCGGACGACCAGCTGCGGCAACGCTCGATGCCGCCGTCGACGCTGACCCTGCTGGGCCTGGTGCGGCACCTGGCCGAGGTCGAGCGCACCTGGTTCCGCCGGGTCATCAACGCCGAGGACATCCCGCTGCGCTGGTCGGCGGAGGGCGACTTCCAGGCCGCGTACGACGCGTCGGCGTCCACCCGGGCCGAGGCGTTCGGCGCCTGGCAGGAGGAGGTCGAGCACGCCCGCCGCATCGAACGGGCGGCCGAGTCGCTGGACGTGACGGGCTACCAGGCGCGGTGGGGCGAGAAGGTCTCGCTGCGCCTGGTGATGCTGCACATGATCCACGAGTACGCCCGGCACAACGGCCACGCGGACTTCCTGCGCGAGGGCATCGACGGCGAGGTCGGCGCCTGAGCCACCCGCCCGGCGCGCCGGGGACCGGGGAGTCTTCGGCCCGGCCGGACGGTGGGGCAGACTGATGCCCATGGTGCAGCCAGGTCCTGACCCGGACAACTACCCGCCGATCGACCCGAGCGAGCCCGTCCCCGACGATCCGGGCGAGCTGTCCCCGGACACCCCGGAGACGCTGCCCCCGCCCCCGGTCGAGCCGATGCCCGGCCCCGACGACCCGGGCAACGTGCCCGAGGGCGACCCCGGCAACGTGCCCGAGCCCGCCTGAGCAGGCGACGGCCCGGCTGATCACTCAGCCGGGCCGTCGTGGTCAGTCAGGAGGGGGTCAGCCGATCAGCGAGCGGATGATCACGATGGCCAGGAAGACCACGATGAACGCCAGGTCGATGGACATCCCGCCGAGCCGCAGCGGCGGCACCACGCGGCGCACCGGAGCCAGGATCGGCTCGGTCACCGCGTGCACCCCGGCGGAGAGCCGGGAACGCACGGACCCGTACGCGGACGGCCCGGCCAGCGCCACGGTCCAGTCGAGCACCGCCCGGGCGATCAGCAACACCTGCAGCAGCAGCAACACCAAGCTCACGAGGGCGAGCACGAGACCCATGAAGACCTCCAAGGCCGGACGGGGGCGCTCTCCACTATGCGGCTTTTTGTTGTGAATTCGCTGAGTGGCGGTTGCGGATGCGGCTGACCGTCCTGGGAGCCTGCGGCGCCTGGCCGGAGCCCGGCTCGGCCTGTAGTGGCTACCTGGTGGAGCACGACGGCTTCCGGCTGGTGCTCGACCTCGGTTACGCCACCATGCCGCGGCTGCCCGGGCCGGTCGACGCGGTCTTTGTCAGCCACGGCCACCCCGACCACTGCGCGGACCTCAACCCGTTGCTGCGCGCCCGGGCGTTGAGCGCGGATCCGCCGGCACCGCTGCCGGTCCACGCCCTGCCGGGCGCGCTCGATGTGGTGCTGGCCCTGGACCGGCCGGGGATGCTGGACGACGCCTACGTGCTGCACGAGCTCACGCCGGGGGAGACCTTCCGGGTCGGCCCGTTCGCCGCGTCGACCCGGCTGCTGCCGCATTTCGTGCCCAACGCGGGCATCCGGCTGGCCGTTGATGGGCGGGTGCTGGCGTACACGGGGGACTGCGGCCCGAGTGCCGAGGTGGTGGCGCTGGCCCGGGACGCGGATCTGCTGATCGCCGACGCGACGCATCTGGGCGGCGTACCGCTGGAGGATCGGGGTCTGCTCAGTGGCCCGCGGGATGCGGGCCGGCAGGCCCGGGAAGCCGGGGTACGGCACCTGCTGCTCGCCCATCTGTGGCCCGGCACCGACCACCGTGCCGCCGTTGCCGAGGCGGCGGCCGAATACCGCGGCCGGATCGGTGTCGCGGTGCCCGGGCTTGTGGTGACCCCTGGGTAGGCTGCCGGGATGTACGCGATCGATCTTGGCGGGGGAGCGCAGCTGCGGCCGCTGGAGCCGTGGCAGGCGCCGGAGTTCCTCGCCCACATGGACCGGGCCCGCGCCACCGTGGATCCGTGGATCCCGTGGGCCGGCATCAGCACCGACCTGGAGTCCGCGACGGCGACCCTGCAGCGCTACGCGGACAAGGCGGCCGGCGACAGCGGCCGGCTGCACGGCATCTGGCTCGACGGCACGCTCGTCGGCGGCGTCATGTTCGTCCACTTCGACGTGGCCGCGGGCACCTGTGAGGTCGGCTGCTGGCTGGAGCCGGCCGCCCAGGGCCGCGGCCTGATCACCCGCGCCGCCCGGCTCATCATCGACTGGGCGATCGAGGTGCGGGGCATCTTCCGCGTCGAGTGGCTGTGCCGCACCGACAACACCGCGAGCGCGAACGTCGCTCGCCGCCTCGGCATGCGCCTCGACGGTGTGCTGCGCGGGGAGTTCCTCTACAAAGGTGTCCGCCACGACACCGAGGTGTGGTCGCTCATCGCTCCGGACCGGCCGGCAGCGAGCTGACCAGGTAGTCCTCGATGCTGGTGGCGGGGCGGCCCAGCAGGCCGGCCAGCGTCGGGCCGGCCGGAGCGAAGTCGCCGCGCCGGCTCGCGGCGAACAGGCCCACCAGCATGTCGGCGGCGGACTCGGGCAGGCCCGCGGCGAGCAGTCCCTGCCGGTATTCCTCGTCCGGGACGACCACCCGGTGAATCGGCCGGCCGGTGCGTTGCGTGGCGATCTCGGCCACCCGGGTCATGTCGACCGCCGCCGGGCCGGTCAGCGGCGGGGTGAGGCCGTCGAAGCCGCCGTCGATCAGGATCTTCGCGGCGGCCGCGGCCAGGTCGGCGTGGGTGGTCCAGGCGACCGGGCCGTCCTCGGGCACCCGCAGCTCGCCCGTCTGCAAGGCGTGCCCCAGCAGCATCGGGACCGTGCTGGCGTAGAAACCGTTGCGCAGTGCGGTGAACGCGACGCCGGCCTGCCGCAAGGCGTCCTCGGTCGCGGCGTGGTCGGGCATCGGCGGGAAAGGCGAAGCCGGGTCGGCACCCATGTGGCTGGTGTAGACGATGCGCTTCACGCCCGCTGCGACGGCGGCGTTGACGGCGTTGCGGTGCCGGCGCACGGACTCCGCCCCGGTGCTGTTCACCGAGACGATGAGCACGGTGGACGCGCCCTCGAAGGCGTCGCCCAGGCCGGCGGGGTCGTCGAAGTCGCCCGGCCGGACCCGGACACCGCGCTGGTGCAGGTCGGTGAGCTGCTGCGGATCGCGGACGCTGGCCCCGAGCTGCTCGGCCGGCACGTGCTCCAGCAGGTTGTCGAGGACGGCGCGGCCCAGCTGTCCGCTTGCCCCGGTAACGATGATCATGAGATGTCCTTTCCAGTGATAACAAGGAGACCGTACCACCGGTAATACCGGTGGAAACAAGAGTGCGTTATCGTTGCTGATGTGAGTGACAGCACGCGGGAGCGCATCGTGGCCGCGGCTCTGGACCTGCTGACCGGGGGCGGCGAGGACGCCGTCTCGACGCGGGCCGTCAGCGCCGCCGCCGGGGTGCAGCCGCCGACCATCTACCGGTTCTTCGGCGACAAGCAGGGCCTGCTCGACGCGATCGCGACCCACGGCCTCCAGCAGTATCTGGCCACCAAGTCCACGGCCCCGCTGTCCGACGATCCCGTCGCCGACCTGCGCCGCGGCTGGGACCTGCACGTCGAGCTGGGTCTGGCCAACCCCGCGCTCTACACGCTGATGTACGGCCGGCCCCGCACCGGTCACGCCGCCTCGGCCGCCACCCGCGCGGCGGCCGACGTGCTGGCCGGGCACATCAGGCGGATCGCCGAGGCCGGCCGGCTACGGGTGTCCGAGGCACTGGCCGCCTCGCTCGTGCACGCGGCCGGTTCCGGCGTCACCCTCGCGCTGATCGCCACTCCGGCGGAGCAGCGCGAGCCGGCCCTGTCCGTCACCGCCCGGGAGGCTGTCATCGCGGCGATCAGCACCGACCGGCCCGTCGGCCGGGAGCCGGGGCCGGTGACCGCGGCCGTGGCGCTGCACGCCGCCCTGCCCGCGGTCGACAGCCTCTCGACGGGCGAAAAGGTGCTGCTGGGCGAATGGCTGGACCGCATCACGGCCTGACCGCGGGGGTCATGCGCTGGGTGCCGATGACCGAGAGCAGGTGCAGGGCCGCCTCGGACGGCGAGCCCGGAGCCGCGGTGTAGATGACCACCCGCTGGTCCCGGTCCGCGATGTCCAGCACGTCGCAGTTGACCGTGACCGGCCCGACCTGCGGGTGGTGGAACGTCTTGATGAGAGCGGGCACCGTGCGGATGTCGTTCGAGTCCCACAAGCGGGCGAAGTCCTCGCTGCCCGTGAGGAGATCGTGGATCAGCTCGTTCAGCTCCGGGTCGCCGGGATAGCGGGCGGCGGCGGCCCGCAGGTGCAGGGCGGACCTGCGGGCGAAGGCGTCCGCGTCGGAAACGCCGTACAAGCGGCGGCCGTCGAGGTGCGGGCCGAGGAAGACGCGCCGCACCAGGTTGCGCTCCCGGCGGGAGCGGGCGGAGAAGTCCTCCATCAGCGCGGCGGCCAGGTCGTTCCAGGCGATCACCTCGTACGTCGCGGACGTGACGATCGCGGCCGTGAGCGGCAGGCGCCGCAGCAGGTCCACGATGCTCGGCCGGACCTCACGGGACGGGCCGGGCGGCGGGCCCGGTGGGTAACCGGCCAGGTGGTGCAGATGGTCACGCTCGGCGTCCGACAGCCGCAGGGCCCGGGCCAGGCCGGCGAGCACCTCACGGGACGGGTGCGGGCCACGGGTCTGCTCCAGCCGGGTGTAGTACTCGGTCGAGATGAACGCCAGCTGCGCCACCTCCTCGCGGCGCAGGCCGGGGGTGCGGCGGCGGGGGCCGGCCGGGAGCCCCACGTCGGCCGGCGTGATCCGCTCCCGCCGGGAACGGAGGAAATCCGCGAGCTGTCGCTTGTCCACCGGCCCAGTGTCGTCGCGCCCGGCGGTGGCTATCCAGGTACCGGCGATGCCTGGATAGGGTCTGGGCCGGGGCGCAGGGTCGGGGCCATGGACAAAGAAACCACTGAGGGCCTGCTGGCCGGCAAGGTCGCCTTCGTCTCCGGCGCCGGGCGGGGCATCGGGGCCGCCGCGGCCCGCCTGTTCGCTCGCGAGGGCGCCCGGGTGCTGCTGGCCGCGCGCACCGAGGAACAGCTGAAGACCGTGACCGAGGAGATCCGGCGGGACGGCGGCCGCGCGGACCACGTGGTCTGCGATCTGGCCGACGCCGACAGCGTGCGGGCCGCCGTCGCGCGGACCGTCGAGGTCTTCGGGCGGCTCGACGTCGCCTTCAACAACGGCGCCACGATCACCCCGCCGGTGCCGTTCGACCAGATACGGCAGGAGCACTTCGACGAGCTGTACGCCGTGAACCTCCGCGGCGTGTGGCTGGCCATGGTGGCCGAGATCGGTGCCATCCGGGAGACGGCCGGCACCGGGGCCATCGTCAACAACTCCAGCGTGGGCAGCCTGCGCGGCAATCCGGCGCTGCCCGCGTACGGGGCGATGAAGCGCGCGGTCAACAGCCTCACGGAGTCGGCCGCCGTCACGTACGGCCCGCAGGGCATCCGGGTCAACGCGATCGCCCCCGGCAACACGAGCACCGAGATGATCCGTACCTGGGAGGCGGACTCGCCCGGCCTGACGGACCGCCTCATCGCCGCGACGCCGCTGCGCCGTTCAGCCGATCCGGCCGAGATCGCCGAGGCCGCGGCGTGGCTGCTGAGCGACCGGGCCTCCTTCGTGACCGGTGCCGTGCTCCCGGTCGACGGCGGCGCCCGGGCGTGACCTGACCGGGCGGGGACGGCGCCGGATGATCCATTCCGCCACCGCCAGGTTGATCGCCCAGGCGGCGATCATCAGCACCGCCCGGGTGCCGACGCCGGGCTGACCCGCCGTCAGCACCCACGGCGCGTGGGTCAGCGCCTGCGTGCCCGCGCCCTGACCGATGGCGTAGGCCCGGATCATCCACGCGCGGTGCCGGACGATGTCGCGCCGCCGGATCGCGAGGAAGCTGAGCACGATCGCCGCCGCCATGACCGTCCCGAAGCCCAGCCGGGCCACTCCGAGGACCCCGAAGCGGGGGCCGTCGAAGGCCGGCAGCGGGTAGTACAGGGTCATCCACACCCCGGTCACCGCCGCGGCCAGGCCGCACGGCACCAGGACGCGACCGGCGATCCGGTGCCATCGGGGCCGGCGCCGGCGCAGCCCGCGGTGGAACTGGAACGCCCCCAGCAGGCAGAAGAGGGAGGCGCCGATGATGTGCACGACCACCGGCAGCGGCACGGCGAGGAAGCGGGCGTTGGCCGACGTGGCCTCGGCGCCGGAGGCCAGCTCGGTCACCCGGACGCCGCCGGCGAGCACCGGTACGGCGCTGAGCAGCAGCAGACCCGCCGTGACCCGCCACTCGGACCGGGGGGAGGAATTCGTCATGACCCGATGGTGTCGGTCGGCGCCGGTCGGCTCATCGGTCCCAGGTCCGGTGGCCGGGCCGTACTTTCGGCGTCAGCGCCCGTGCACGCGGTGCGTCTCGTAGGCCCAGATCGCGATCTCCACCCGGTTCCGGGCGCCGAGCTTGTTCATCAGGCTGGTGACGTGGGTCTTCACGGTGCTGAGGGTGATGTGCAGCTCGGTGGCGATCTCGGCGTTGGTCCGCCCGCGGGCCACCGCGCCCAGCACCTGCTCCTCGCGGTCGGTCAGCGGGTCGACGGGCTGCACCGCCGCCGCGGGTCCCGAGCTCGCGAAGGTCCGCAGCAGCCGCGCGGTGATGCTCGGCGCGATCAACGCCTCCCCGTCCGCGGCGGCGTGCACGGCCTGGGCCAGCATGGCCGTTCCGGCGTCCTTGAGCAGGAAGCCGCGGGCCCCGGCGCGCAGTGCGGCGTACACGTACTCGTCGAGGTCGAAGGTCGTGATGACGACCACCGCCAGCGGATCGGTGACGTCCGGCCCGGCCAGCGCCCGGGTGGCCGCGATGCCGTCGACGCCGGGCATCCGGATGTCGAAGAGGCACACGTCGGGACGCAGGTGCCGGGCCAGCTCGACGGCCCGCCGGCCGTTCGCGGCCTGGCCGACGACCTCGATGTCCGGCTGCGAGTTGAGGATCATCGTGAGCCCGGTCCGGACGATCTCCTGGTCGTCGGCGACGACCACCCGGATGCTCACGCCGGCGCCTCGCCGCGGGGCAGCACCGCGGTGACGGTCCAGCCGCGGCCCGGGTCGGGGCCGGCCTCGCAGGTGCCGCCGAGCAGCCCGGCGCGCTCGGCCATGCCGATCAGGCCGTAGCCCGGTGAGCCGGTCCGGCGCGGGTGGCTCTCGCCGTCGTCGCTGACCCGCAGCCGCACCGCGGTGGGATCGGCGCTGACCCGGACCTCGATGCGGGTCGCGTGCCGGGCGTGCCGCCGGGCGTTGGTCACCGATTCCTGGGCCAGCCGGAAGATCGCCGCACCGACCGGGGACGGGATGCCGGTGAGGTCGCCGGTGACGCCGACGTCGACCGGCGGGCCGGTGCGGGAGCGGCCGGCCAGCGTGGCCAGGTCCTCCAGGCGGGGACCAGGGTCGGGCTCGGCCGGCCGGTCGTGCCGCAGCACCCGGACCATGCTGCGCATCTCGGCCAGCGCCCGGGACGCCTCGGCCTCGATGATCCGCAGGGCGTCGGTGGCGGCGGCCGGGTCGTGCGGCGCGGTGGCCAGGCCGGCCTGGGCCCGGATGGCCATCGCGGACACGTGGTGGGCGACGGTGTCGTGCAGGTCCCGGGCCAGCCGTTCGCGTTCGAGCAGGGCGACCTGTTCCAGCTCGCGCTGCCGGGCCCGGGCCCGGTACCGCGCGGCCAGGCCGAGGGCCACGGTCGCGGAGATGACGGCGGGACCGGCGACCAGATCGGCCCCGCCGAGCTGCCCGGCGGCCGCGGCGAGCACGCCCTTGGCCAAAACGACGGCCAGCCCCAGCACGGCCTCGCGGCCGGAACCCCAGCGCAGCAGGGCGTACAGCAGGATCAGCACGAAGGCGACCGTGTACATCTCCAGGGCCGGGAGGAGCCCGCTGACCCCGAAACCGATCACCACCATCAGCAGCGGCCGGGTCCGGCGCCACAGCAGGGTCGGCACCAGCGCGACGACCACGGCGACCGACACGAACCGCCACGGCAGCTCAGGACGCAGCAGCCCTTCGAGCACGGCGAGCGGGATCAGCACGGCGACCAGAGCCCAGTCCCGCCACACCCGCGCCGGCGGGTGCGGGGAGCGGGGCTCGTCCCGGATCGAGCGCAGCAGTTCGAGCACGTGCTGATCGTACGGATGGCCCACCGCCACCAGATCGTCCCAAAGTACTAGGGGCTCAGGGCACGATGACCTGGACGCCGGCCGGGGCGGCGCCGTCCATGGCGGCCAGGGCCGCCGGGGCGTCCGGGAGCGCGAGCTCACCGGTGACCAGCTCGCCGGGGCGCAGCGCGCCCGACTCCACCAGCGACAGCATCTCCGGGTACGCGTGTGCCGGCATCCCGTGGCTGCCCAGGAGCTCCAGCTCGTGCGCGACGACCAGCTCCATCGGCACCGTCGGGCGGCCGGTCACCGCCGGCAGCAGGCCCACCTGCACGTGCCGCCCCCGCCGGCGCAACCCTTCGATCGAGGCGGTGAGGGTGACCTGGCTGCCCAGCGCGTCGAGGGAGACGTGCGCGCCGCCGCCGGTGAGCTCCCGGATCGCCTCGACCGGCGGTGTGGTGGCATCGACCGTGGCCGCCGCGCCGAAGCGCCGGGCCAGGGCCAGCGCCTCGGCCGACACGTCGACGGCGACCACCCGGGCCCCCGCCGCCACCGCGATCATCACCGCGGACAGCCCGACACCGCCGCACCCGTGCACCGCGACCCACTCGCCGGGCCGGACCCGCCCCTGGGCCAGCACCGCGCGGAAGGCCGTCGCGAACCGGCAGCCCAGGGTGGCGGCCGCGGCGAAGCTGATCCGGTCGTCCAGGCGCACCAGGTTGGTCTCGGCGTGCGGCACCACGACGAGATCGGCGAACGAGCCCCAGTAGGTGAAGCCGGGCTGCTCCTGCCGGTGGCAGACCTGCTGGTCGCCGGCCAGGCAGGCCGGGCAGGTGCCGCACGCGCAGACGAACGGCGCGGTGACGCGGTCGCCGGCCCGCCAGCCCCGGACGCCCGCACCGACCGCGGCGATCTCCCCGGCGAACTCGTGCCCCGGGACGTGCGGCAGCCGGATGTCGGTGTCGTGGCCGCGCCAGCCGTGCCAGTCGCTGCGGCACAGCCCGGTCGCGCGGACGGCCACGACGACCCCGCCGCCGGGTGGCTCGGGGTCGCGGACGTCGCGAAGCTCGGGCAGGTCACCGAACCGGTCGTAGATCACCGCACGCATGACCTCATCGTCGCAGCCGGCCGTACGACTCCAGCGTGCGGAGCGCCTCGACCGTGATCATGCCCCGCCACTCCAGCCGTGACGCGGCGCTCGGCGGCTTCCAGGTCGGCTGCCAGCCGCCGTCCGGCTGCTGGGCCGCGAGCAGGTGGTCGAGGTGGCCGTCGAGCTGCTCGTCGGTGAACAGCGAACGCCAGGGGGAGTCGGCAACCGGGGCAAGGTGCAGCGGGGTCAGCCCGTATCCCTCCGCGTCGGGGTCGAGGTGGAACCCCGAGGAAGCCATCAGCCGCTCGACCACCGCGGGCACCTGCTTGTCCGCTCGCTCCCGGTCGGGTACGTGGGCGAGGAACACGAGCACCTCGGACAGGGCGTGCACCTCGTCGTCGGGGATCCGGCCCTCCGCCAGGGCCTGCCAGCAGTAGCCGGTCGCCTCGTCGCGCCACGGGTGCGCGAAGTTCAGCTGGTACAGCAACCCGGCGAGGCCGGCGGTCGGGTTCAGCCCCGGCACATAGGTCCAGTCCGTCATGTGCTCGGCGCGGGGATAGGCCTCGATGACCGGCGCGGCCAGCGAGACCGCTCCGTCGACGGCACCGCGCCGCAGGAAGTCCGCCGCGCCTCGCAGGAGGTCCGGATCGCTAGCGCCTACGGTGGCGAGGGTCCGCAGGGCGACCTCGACGTCGATGGGCAGGCTGGCCGGGCAGCGGGTGTCCGGTTCGAGCCCGTGGCCGAAGCCGCCGTCGTCGTTGCGGTAGCCGCGGAGCGCGTCGACGACACCGGTCGCCGGGGCACCGTGAAACAGAGTGTTGAAGAGGCGTTGCTCCAGCAGCCGGGCCTCGGCCCGGACGAACCGCTCGGCGGCGGCGAAGACATCATCCATGGCCGCAGCGTAGGAGCCCGCCGGTGGCACCGTCTTGAAGAAATCGGACGCGCGGTCAGTGGTACTTGAGCTCGCCGGCGGTGATCGCGGTGGTCAGCCTGTTCTCCGGGGGTGCCAGGGGGCAGAGCCACTGGTCGTCGTACGCGCAGCTCGGGTTGTAGAGGTAGTTGAGGTCCAGCAGGACGCGGGTGCGGGACACCATCTCCAGGCCGCGGCCGTGAGTGCCCTTCACCGTGTCCGTCAGGTAGCGGCCGCCGCCGTACGACTGGGGGCCGCAGGTCGAGTCGCGGACCGGCAGGAACAGGCCACCCCCGTACGCGGCCAGCCACCACAGCGACAGCTCGCCCCACGGGGTGTCCAGGATGCCCACCCGGTCGTAGTGGCACACGCCGTCCGGCCCGCCCGTGTCGATGTCGATCTCGCCCGGGGCCGGCCGCAGCTCCACCTCGGCGCGGAACTCCTCGCTCGGCGGGAAGTAGGACAGACCCTCGAAGTCGCCGGTGCTCGGGATCGGTGACTGGGGGTGGTACGCGAACAGCTCGTCACGCCGGGCGCGGAAGTCGGAGAGGTCGGTCGCGGTCAGGTAGATCCGGGCCACCGCCGCGCGGTAGTCGGCGAGTTCGAGTGCCTGCACGCGGACCACCGTATCCCGGACCCCTTGAGTGGATCTTGTAGTTCGTCCTACGCTCGAAAGGTCAGCGCATTGAAACGTTTAAATGCGTTGATCCGCTGCCCCGCGCACCTCCCCCCACCGAGGAGAATCGCATGGCCAAGTCCCTGTCCCCCCATGCCCGGAAACCGCTGCTGCTCGCCGCGGCCCTCCTGCTGCTGCCCGGCTCCCCGGCCGCCGCGGCGCCGCCCGTCTCCCGCCCCGCCGCCCTGATCACCGCGCCGGTCGGCCTGGCCGGCGCGCACTGGATCTGGTTCGCCGAGGGGGAGCCCGCCCAGAGCGCCCCCGCCGCCACCCGCTACCTGCGCCGCACCTTCACCGTCCCGGCCGGCCCCTACACCGACGCCCAGCTGGTCGTGACCGGAGACGACACCGTCGACGTCTGGCTCAACGACACGTACCTCGCCGGCTCCACCCGGACCGCCGACTCCTGGAAGACCGCCCGTTACGTCGACCTGGCCGCCGCCCTCAAGGCCGGCAGCAACACCCTCACGATCGCCGCGCGCAACACCGGTACGGGCCCGGCCGGTGTCCTCGGCCGGATCCGGGTCGCCACCGCGCAGAGCACTGTCGACCTGGTCACCGACGGCAGCTGGCAGGCGGCCGACTCGGTGCCGCAGACCTGGACCGCCGCCAAGGACCTCGGCGCGTACGGCACCGGTCCCTGGCGCAGCGATGTCGCCGGTCCCGACCCCGGCGCCGGCTCGCCGGTCACCCTCGCCGGCCTGACCACCGAGCGCCGGACCGACCCGGTCGGCCTCGACACGGCCAAGCCGCGCTTCGGCTGGCGGCTCGTCTCGGCCGCCACCGGCCAGCTGCAGGGCCGCTACCAGGTCACCGTCGGCACGACCCCGGGTGCCGCGGACATCTGGGACAGCGGCCAGGTCACGTCCGGGCAGAGCGTGGACATCCCGTACGGCGGACCGGCGCTGCTCAGCAACCGCACCTACCACTGGCGGGTACGGGTCTGGGACGCCCAGGGCCGGCCCAGCCCGTGGAGCTCCGCCGCCCGCTTCGACACCGGCCTGTTCAACCCGGCGGCCGAGTGGCAGGCGGACTTCATCGGCGGCCCGGCCACGGCGAACCTCACCGGCGCCGAGTGGATCTGGTATCCCGAGGGCGACCCGGCGACCACCGCTCCGGCCGAGCAGCGGTTCTTCCGGCGCACCTTCGACCTGGCCGCGGTGGCGAAGTCCACCCTCGTGGTGACCGGGGACGACACCGCCGACGTGTGGGTCAACGGTTCCCGGGTCAGCACCTCGCGACGCGTCACCGACTCGTGGAAGCGGGCCACCACAGTGGACGTCACGGCGCAGCTGCGTACCGGGACGAACACCATCGCGATCGCCGCGGCCAACAACGAGGCCGGACCGGCCGGTGTCATCGCCAAGCTGGCCGGCGGCACGACCACCGTGGCGACCGGCAGTGCGTGGAAGGCCGCGCAGTCCGGCTCGGCCGGCTGGGAGCAGCCCGGCTTCGACGACTCGGGCTGGGCCGCGGCCAAGGTGACGGCTGCCTACGGCGCCGGCCCGTGGGGCGCGCAGGTCACGGTGCCGAACCCGACGCCGTACCTGAGCAAGGGTTTCAGCGTCGGCAAGCCGGTCGCCCGGGCGCGGCTCTTCGCCACCGCACTGGGCCTGCACGACACCTATCTCAACGGCACCAAGGTCGGCGCCGAACGAATCGCCCCCGGCTGGACCGACTACGACGACCGCCTGCAGTACCGCGTCTACGACGTCACGGGCAGCCTGAAGCAGGGCAGCAACACCTTGGGGGCACTCGTCGGCAACGGCTGGTACTCGGGCAACATCGGCTTCGCCGGCAGCCGGCGGTACGGCACCTCGCCGTGGTACTCGGCGCAGCTGTCCATCGAGTACACCGACGGGACGCGGGCTGACGTGCGTACCGACGGCTCCTGGTCGGCGACCGCCGGCGTGATCGTCGCCGACGACCTGTACCACGGCGAGGATCAGGATGCCCGCATCCGGCCCGGGGCCGGCACCGCTGTCACCGTCCGCACCGCCGCCGAGCCGCGGCTGGTCGCCCAGGTCGACCCCGGCGTCACCGTGCAGCAGCAGCTGCGGCCCAGGAGCATCACCCAGCCCAGGCCCGGGGTCTTCATCGCCGACCTCGGGCAGAACTTCGCCGGCTGGAACCGGCTCACCGTGACCGGCCCGGCCGGCACCCGGGTGACCCTGCGGCACGGCGAGATCCTCAACGCCGACGGCACGCTCTACACCGCGAACCTGCGCGCCGCCCAGGCCACGGACACCTTCACGCTCGCCGGGACCGGCGCGCCGGAGGTCTTCGAGCCGCACTTCACCGTGCACGGCTACCGGTACGTCGAGCTGACCGGCTTCCCCGGCACCCCCACCGCCGACAGCCTCACCGGGCTCGCCGCCTGGACCGACGGCGCCGAGACCGGCACCTTCACGACCAGCGATCCGCTGGTCAACCAGTTGCAGCACAACATTCTCTGGGGCGCCCGCTCCAACATGCTGTCCATTCCGACCGACTGCCCGCAGCGCGACGAGCGGCTCGGCTGGACCGGCGACATCGCAGCGTTCGGGGCCACGTCGACGTTCAACTTCGACACCCACGGACTGCTCACCAAGTTCGCCGACGACCTGGTCGATGCCCAGCGGGCCGACGGGGCGTTCACCGACGTGGCCCCGGCCGTGATCGACGGCGCGGGCAAGGCCGGCTGGGCCGATGCGGGCGTGATCGTGCCGTACACGGTGTGGCAGCGTTACGGCGACCTGTCCGTCGTGGACAAGCACTTCGCGGCCATGGCCCGCTACGTCGACTACCTCTCCTCGACCGCGGGGGCGGACCTGATCCGCGACCACGAGACCTTCGGTGACTGGCTCAACGTCGACGACAACACCCCGAACGACGTCTCCAGCACGGCGTTCTTCGGCTGGTCGGCGCGCCTGCTCTCGCGGATGGCCGCGGCCACCGGCCGCACGGCCGAGGCGACCCGGTACGGCACGCTGGCCGACCGGATCGCGGCGGCGTTCACCAACCGCTTCGTCGCCGCCGACGGGACCGTGGGCAGCAACAGCCAGACCGGGTACGTGCTCGCGCTCGCCTTCGGCCTGGTGCCCGCCGGCCGCGCCCAGGCGGTGGCGGACAAGCTCGCGGCCAAGGTGGACAGCCGCAACGGGCACCTGTCCGTGGGCTTCATGGGCGTGGAGAATCTGCTGCCGGTGCTGGCCGGGCACGGGCACACCGACACGGCGTACCGGATCCTGCAGCAGCCGGACTATCCCGGCTGGGGTTACATGAACTCACGCGGCGCGACCACCGTCTGGGAGCGCTGGGACGGGATCCGGCCCGACGGTTCGCTGCAGGACGTGGGGATGAACTCGTTCAACCACTACGGCCTGGGCTCGGTGGGGGACTGGCTCTACCGCACGGTGGGCGGGGTGGCCCCGGCCGCGCCGGGCTACCGGCAGGTGCTGGTCGCCCCGAAACCCGGCGGTACGGTCACCTCCGCGACCGCGTCGCTGCAGACCCGGTACGGCCAGACGCGCTCGGAGTGGACCCGCACCGGCTCCACGCTGACGCTGAAGGTGGTGGTCCCGCCGAACGCGACGGCCACGGTCCAGGTCCCGGCGCCGTCCGCGGCTGCTGTCACCGCCCCGGCGGAGGCTGTGCCGCAGGGCTACGGCGGTGGCGTCGCGTCCTACAGCCTGGCCTCCGGTAGCTACACCTTCACGGCGGGGTAGGTCGTCGCCTCGGTCGCTTTGAGGCTGGCCCAGACCTCACGACCGGGCTCGAGTCCCAGCTGCACGGCGGCCGCCGGCGTCACGTCGGCGGCCACCGTGATCCCGCCGGTCAGCTCGATGCGCAGCGCGTCCCCGTGCCGGGAGACGGACGCCACGGTCGCCGGCCAGGTGTTGCGGGGGCTCCCGTCGGGGCGCGCCGCGTACAGGGCGACGGCGGCGGGCGGGAACGCCACGAACACGTCACCGTGCAGCGGTGTCGCTGTGGTCAGGGCGAAGTCGTCGGTGATCCGGACCAGCCCGCCCTCGGCCCGGCCGCGGTAGAGATTGAGTCCCACCAGCCGGGCCACGTAGTCGGTGCGCGGCCGGGACGTGATCGCGGCCGCGTCGCCGGATTGCACCACCCGGCCGTGCTCGAGGATGACGAGCCGGTCGGCGAGCATCATCGCGTCCAGCGGATCGTGGGTGACCAGCACCGTGGGCCCGGCGTGCCCGGCGAGGTGGCCGCGCAGGTGGGTCCGGGTGTCGAGCCGGGTCCGGGCGTCCAGCGCGGCGAGCGGCTCGTCCAGCAGCAGCAGGCGCGGCCCGGTGGCCAGCGCCCGGGCCAGTGCCACCCGTTGGGCCTGCCCACCCGAGAGCTGCCGCGGCTTCTTGCCGGTGTGCTCGGCCAGTCCGACCCGGCCCAGCAGCTCGGCTGCCTCGGCCCGGGCCCGCGCGCGCGGCACGCCCCGGCAGCGCGGCCCGAAGGCGACGTTCTCCAGGGCGGACAGGTGCGGGAACAGCAGGTAGTCCTGGAAGACCACGCCGATGTGCCGGTGCTCGGGCGGGGTGTTCACCTTGGCCGCCGGGTCGTCCAGGCGTTCGCCGTCGAGCTCGATGGAGCCGTCGTCGAGGGGGACGAGCCCGGCCAGCGCCCGCAACGCGGTGGTCTTGCCGGCGCCGTTCGGGCCCAGCAGCGCCACCACCTCGCCGGCCTCGGCGCGCAGCACGGCGTCCAGCGTGAACCCGTCGCGCCGGACGACCAGGCGCGCGTCCAGGCTCACGGGGCACCCAGCCAACGGTCACGCAGCCCGGCCAGGATCACCACACTGACCACGAGCAGCACCAGGCTCAGCACGATGGCCGCGTCCAGGTCCCTTTCCAGGGCCAGGTACACGGCCAGCGGCATGGTCTGGGTGCGCCCCGGGAAGTTGCCGGCGAAGGTGATCGTCGCGCCGAACTCGCCCAGCGCCCGGGCCCAGCACAGCACCGCCCCGGCCGCGACCCCCGGCCCGATCAGCGGCAGCGTGACCCGGCGGAACGCCGTCCACCGGCTCGCCCCCAGCGTCGCCGCGGCCTCCTCGAAGCGCGGGTCCGCCCCCCGCAGCGCCCCCTCGACGCTGATCACCAGGAACGGCATCGCCACGAAGGCCTCGGCCACCACCACCCCGGCGGTGGTGAAGGGCAGGCTGAAACCGAACGTGGCGTCCAGCCACTCGCCGACCAGGCCGCGCCGGCCGAAGACCAGCAGCAGCGCGACCCCGCCGACCACCGGGGGCAGCACCAGCGGCACGGTCACCAGCGCCCGGACCAGCCGCCGGCCGGGGAACCGGGCCCGGGCCAGCAACCAGGCCAGCGGTACGCCCAGCAGCAGGCACACCACGGTGGCCAGGGTCGCCGTCAGCAGGGACAGCCGCAGGGCCGCCAGCACACCGGGCTCGGTGAGCCGTTGCGGCAGGGTCGTCCAGGGTGCCCGGATCACCAGCCCGGCCAGCGGCAGCACGAGGAACGCCAGCCCGGCGATCGCGGGGATCGCCAGGGCCAGCGGCGCTCGGGACGGTGACCGGCTCAGGGCTGCTGGAACCCTGCGTCGGTGAGGATCCGCTGCGCCTCAGGGGTCCGGAGGAAAGCGAGGAAGGCGGTGGCGCCGCCCGGATTCGGCGCGTCCTCGAGCGCGACGATCGGGTAGTCGTTGACCGCCCCGGCGGACTCGGGGAACTCGACGCCGTCGACGTCGGCCGCCGCCGCCTTCACGTCGGTGCGGTAGACCAGCGCGGCGTCCACCTCGCCGAGCTTCACCTTGGCCAGCGCGGCCTTGACGTCCTGCTCCAGGGTCACCGGCGTGAACCGGACGCCGGCCGCGGACAACGCCTTCCCGGCGGCCGCACCGCAGGGGACCTGCTCGGCGCAGAGAGCCACCTTGACGCCGGAGCCGGCCAGGGCGGCCAGGGTGGTCAGGCGCTTCGGATTGCCCTTCGGCACCGCGATGACGAGCTGGTTGCGGGCGAAGGTGACCGGGGTGCCGGTGGCGGCGCCCGCGTCCGTGACCGTCTTCATGGTGGTGGCACTGGCCGCGGCGAACACGTCGGCCGGGGCGCCCGCGGTGATCTGCTGGGCCAGGCCCGCGCTGCCACCGAACGAGAAGCTCACCTCGGCGGACGGGTTGAGCTGCTCGAACTTCGTGCCGATGGCGGTGAACGCCTCGGTCAGGGAGGCCGCCGCCAGCACCGTCACCGGTCCGGCCGCGCCGCTCCCGGCGGAGCCCGCCGGAGCCGCTCCCGGACCGGCGTCGTTTGCGGCCGAGCCGCCGCATCCGGTCGTGGCCAGCACCGCGGCGACCACGACGGCAGCCCATCGTCGTGCCCTCATGCGTCGTCCCCTCGTTCCACGACCACAGTCGTGGACTTGATGACCGCGGTCGCCGGGGAACCGACCTCCAGGCCCAGGTCGTCGACGGCCTCCCGGCTCATCAGCGACACCAGCCGGAACGGCCCGGCCTGGATGTCGACCTGGGCCATCACCGCGTCCCGGGTGATCGCCGTGACGATGCCGCGCAGCCGGTTGCGGGCCGAGGAGCGCCGGGACCCGGTGGCGGGCTCGTCGGCCAGCGAACGCGCGAACGCGGCCAGGTCGGCGCCGGCGACCGTGCGGTGCCCGTGGCCGTCCCGCTCGGCCGCCAGCCGGCCGGCGTCGATCCAGCGGCGCACGGTGTCGACGCTGACCCCGAGCAGCTCGGCCGCCTCACCGATCCGGTACGTCGTCACAACCGCCAGCCTAGGCCGCAGATGCGAGGCCGTCGAGCCGTTCGGGCTGGCATCTGCGTCACGTCAGGTCGCGCAGCTCTCCTTCGAGCAGCACGGTTAGATAGTCGTGCCGTTCGCTGCCGACCGGGATGCCCCGGCTCGGACCCTCGGCCAGCATCAGCGTGTACAGCAGGACCCGGTACAGCGCGAGCCGGGCCCGGGCGGCGTCGTCGAGCACCAGGCCGCTCGCGGCGGCGTAGCCGCGCAGGAACGGATGCTCCGGCTCGTCCTCGATGCGGTGGAACAGGGCCGGCGACACCAGGTCCAGCAACGGGTCGCCCCAGAGGAAGCGTTCGCCGTCGACGAGCCCGGTCAGCCGGCCGCCGGCGGCCAGCACGTTGCCGTCCCAGAGATCGAAGTGCAGCAACGCCGGCCGGGTGACCTGGGCCAGGTTCGTGTGGTGCCGGGCGGCGAGCGCGTCGATCCCCGGCGGCAGCGGCACCTCCCAGTCGGCGGCGTCGGCGAGCAGGGCGGCGATGATCGCGCCGTACGCCGTCGGCCAGTCGGTGCCGGCCGGGCGGTCGCCGGTGTAGCCGAAGTGCGGGCCGGTGATCCGGTGCAGGCCGGCGATCGCGGAACCGAGCTGCTCGCGTACCCCTGCCGCCGCGGCCGTCCCGGCGGGGTCCGCCGGCTCGCTCAGGCTGCTGCCGGGCAGCATCGTCGTGACGATCCAGTCGTCCGCGACATGCAGCACCTCCGGCACCGGCACCCCGGGCGCGCCGGCTCGGACGGTCCGGAAGTATGCCGCCTCGGCGGGGATGAGGTCACGCTCGTACCGCAGCAGCCGGACGCCGGGCCGGGGGCCGACCTTGACCACCACGTCCCGTCCGTCGGCCAGCCGGGCGCGCCACACGGCCGCGAAACCACCGCCGGACAATTCCTCGGCTTCGCTGACATTCACCCCGAAAACGCCGCTGAGCAGGCCGTCGATCGCGGAAAAGTCGAGATTGCGTTGGGTCGGACTGCGCATGCCGCATTGTGCATCTCTCGTGGTTGGGAAAACCTTGGGGTCCACGAAGGATCGAAGCCCGATCGATGGTGGGTCGGACGCCCGGAAGGGTACACACGCTTGCATGACCGTCAGTGACGAACGGCCGGGGTTGGCGGACCTCGGCCGGGACATCACCTCAGGTGACAACGCCGTTCCCCCGGCAACCCGCCCGGTGCCCCTGGCACCGCCGGTCGGCGTGGACGACCTCCCGCGATACCTGCATGCCCTGCGCCGGCTGGCCGACGCGGACGACCTCGCGGCGGCCCACTCCGGCTGCACGCTCGCGATCGACGTCGCCGGCCGGGACGGCTCGGCGGCGGGCCTGGCCATGGCCTACTCGCAGCGCAGCTCGGTGGCCCGGCGGCTGGGCCGGCTGGCCGACGCCGTCCGCGACGCCGACGCGTCCGCGGGACTGCTCGCGGTCTCGGGCACCGATCCGGCCGGTCCGGCCGGCTCGCTGGTGCTGTCGCGGCGCCTCGCGGTCCTGCTGGACCTCGG
This sequence comes from Actinoplanes sp. NPDC004185, assembly GCF_053603475.1. NCBI lineage: Bacteria > Bacillati > Actinomycetota > Actinomycetes > Micromonosporales > Micromonosporaceae > Actinoplanes > Actinoplanes sp. NPDC004185. The sequence goes on from NZ_JBSGFR010000001.1 coordinate 152,519, forward strand.
CGACATCGCGCTCGCCGACAGCCTGCTGACCGCGGCCGGGCTGGACGGTGACCTGCCCGACGACCCCGAGTTCCTGCTGCTGCGCTACGTCCGCGGCAGGCTGCACACCGCGGCGGAGCGGCCCGGCGAAGGGCTGGCCGACCTGTACAAGTGCGGCGAGCGGCTGGCCGTGCGGCGCTCCGACCACCCCGGCGTGCTGCCGTGGCGCTCGGCGGCCGCGTCCGTCCTGGTCGGACTGGGCGCCCGGGAGGCGGCCGAGCGGCTCGTCGCCGAGGAGGTCGCTCTGACCCGGCGGCACGGGCTCGCCTCGGCGCTGGGCCGCGCGCTGCGGATCCAGGGCCAGGTCCGCCCGGGCACGGCCGGGATGGCCGCCGCCGAGGAGGCGATCCGGGTGCTGCGGGGTACGCCGCGGCGCTTCGAGCTGGCCACGGCCCTGGTCGACCACGGCGCTCTGCTCAACGCGGCACGCCGCCGGCCGCAGGCGCGACGGGTGCTGCGCGACGGGCTCGAGCTGGCCCAGGAATGCGGCTCGCCCGCCCTGGTCGCCCGGGCCCGAGCCCTCTTCGCGGGACGGCACTCCTAGCCCCGCCGGTAGGTAAGGGTAGCCTTAGCTTGCTGGTGACCCCGTACCGATCGGACCGGTCTTTTGACGACGACATCGCATGCCGCCGCGCCGACGCTGCGCCCCGCCGTCGAGCCCTACCGGCCGTTCGCCCTCCGGGTGGCCCGGGCGGTCCGGCTGAGCACCACGTTCCTGCGGGTCACGCTGACCGGTGAGTCCCTGGCCGGGTTCGCCGGGCACGGGCTCGACCAGCGCGTCAATCTGCTCCTGCTGCCCCCGGACGCGGACCACGAGGAGTTCGCCCGCCGCCCGGACTGGCCGGCCGCCTGGCGTTGCGGCCCACCGGCTTCGTGGGCGCCGCTGCGGGTCTACACGGTCCGGGCGTTCCGTCCGGCCGCCCTCGAGGTGGACGTGGACTTCGCGCTGCACGGTGACAGCGGCCCGGCGTCGCGCTGGGCGTCGGCGGCCCGGCCCGGTGACAAGGTGGTGATGATCGGCGCCACGCACGGCCACCCGGTCACGGATGTCGCCTGGCGCCCACCGGCGGGCGCCACCCGGCTGCTGCTGGCTGCCGACGAGACGGCGCTGCCGGCCGCCGCCGCCATCCTGGAGAGCCTGGACCGCCCGGCCACCGCGTTCCTGGAGGTGCCCAGCCGCGACGACTGCCTGCCGATCGGCGGCCCGGCCGCCGTCACCTGGCTGGTCCGCGCGGCCGGGCAGCGGCTGGAGCCGGTGGTCCGGGCCCACCTGGACCTCGCGGCGCCGTGCGGGCCGCCCGCCGCCGTGGACGCCGCCGAGGACGAGGTCTGGGACGTGCCGGAAGTGCCCGCGGGCGCCTTCTACGCCTGGCTGGCGGGCGAGGCGGGCACGGTGGCGGCCCTGCGCCGGCACCTGGTCGGGGAACGGGGCGTGGACCGCGCCTCGGTTGCCTTCATGGGCTACTGGAAACGAGGTCGCGCCCGGCGCACCTAGACGGTCAGGGGCTCGCGGGGCGCCCAGGTGCTGTGCTCCGCGAAGGCCCGGTAGCGGTGCAGGGCCAGGAACAGCCAGCCCAGGCTGATGATCGCCAGGATGACGAAGGCGATGGCGCCGCCGAAGGTGTCCCAGGCGGTGTGCATCGCGACCGCGCCGATGAAGGTGGCGATGAACGCCAGCAGCTTCTTGGCCGACGGGCTGGCCACCAGCGCCCACAGGGCCCCGCAGGTCAGGCCGGTCCAGGCGGTGTGCCCGGCCGGGGCGGTGAGGCCGCGGACGAACAGCGTCTCCTGGACCGCGCCGATGTTGCCCTGTGAGGACAGCAGCGCGTTGAACCCGTAGCCCATCGTCTCCAGCGCGGCGAAACCCATCCCGGACGCCACGCCGATGACCAGACCGTCCGAGGGCAGCCGGCGGCCGTGCCGGGCCAGCAGCGCGAACAGCAGCACGATGGGCACGATCATCTTGGCGGATTCCTCGATGAGCGCGACGAACACCATCGGCAGCGCGCCCAGCCCGCGCAGGGCGTCGTACTCCAGGGTGCCGGCCACGACGACGCCGATCACGCCGCCGAAGAAGGCGGCCACCACCAGCGCTGACGGCGGCACCTGCCAGTGGCCGGTGCGGGCCTGCGCGAAGGTCAGGAACGCGAGCGGCACCACGGTCGCGCCGAGCAGCAGCAGGGACGGGATGAAGTTGGGGTTCTGGGTCCGTACCAGGGTGCGCAGCACGATGACGTACAGGATCAGGCCGATGACCAGCACGCCCAGCCACGCCCACCGCCGCGAGAGATCACGCATGCTGCGATCCTCGCGTACCCGGAGGTCGGTGCGCCAGGCACGGCGCGGTCCCGCGTCCCCCTTCTTTGTTCAAACGTTGACTTAATTCTTCCTTAGTGGTCCGCGTCACATAGACGATCTTCGGGGCAGCGAAGATCACCCGAGGCCAGCTAGCTTCCTGACGCCCGGTCGACGCCGGGCGCTTTCACGGGGAGAAAGTCTGTGCTGGTCAATCGTCGTTCGCTCCTTCCTGCCCTCTTGACGTGGGGCCTGGTTCCGGCCCTCACCGCCGGGCTCACAGTCGCGTGGCAAGCCGAGCCGGTCGCTGCCGCACCGCCGGTCCCGGCCCGCGCCGAGGCGCCGGCCGACCCCGGTCCGTCTCCCGAGGAGGTCGCGACCCGGCAGGCTCGCGACACCGGCCGGCCCGTGGAGGTGGTCGAGCGCCGGGCCGAGGACGAGATGCTCTTCGCCAACCCGGACGGCACCTTCACCGCGGAGATCACCGCGGGACCGCAGCGGGCCCGGCAGGCCGACGGGTCCTGGTCGGCGATCGACACCACCCTCGTACGCCGGCCCGACGGCTCGGTGGGTCCCCGGGCCGCCGCCGTGGATCTGGCGTTCTCCGGTGGTGGCAGCGACCAGCAGCTGATCCGGCTGGCCGACGACGGCAAGGCGGTGGCCATCGGCTGGCCGGGCAAGCTGCCGGCCCCCGTGCTCTCCGGTGACACAGCCACCTATGTGGAGGCTCTGCCGGGTGTCGACGTCAAGGTGAGCGCGTCGGGCACCGGCTACTCGTACGTGATGGTCGTCAAAACGGCCGAGGCCGCGGCCGACTTGGCGCTGGCCCGGCTGAGCCTGCCGGTCGAAGGTCACGGCCTGGCGATGCGCGAGACCGGATCCGGCGGCCTGTCCATGGTGGACGAAAACGGCTCGGCGGTCTTCGAGGGTGACCAGCCGGTGATGTGGGACTCGGCCGCCACCCTGACCGGTGCGGCACCGGCGGCCACGGCCCGGGCGACGGCTGCCGCCGACGTCCCGGCTGTCCCGGCCGACGCCCCGGTCCCCGCTGACGAGTCGGTAGCTCCCAGCGCCGGCGACCGGGTGGCGGACGTCGACCTGGGCGTCGCCGCCGGGACCCTGACCCTGGTGCCGGACGCCGCCCTGCTGGCCGACCCGAAGACGGTGTATCCCGTCTACATCGACCCCGATCAGGGCGTCAAGCGCACCGACTGGATGTACGTCAGCAGCGCCCACCCCGGCACGGAGTACTACAAGTTCAAGGACGACGAGGGCGTCGGCCGGTGCTCGAACTGGGGCGGTTACGTGTGCAGCAGCAGCGCGTACACCAACCGGATGTACTTCAAGTTCACCCCGGTCAAGGCCGACTGGGCCGACCGGGTCGTCAGCAGGGTGAAGTTCACCGCGGTCGAGACCTGGTCCTTCTCCTGCACGGCGAGCTGGGTGAACCTGAACCTCGTCGACGCCGGTCAGGTCGACTCGGGCACGAACTGGAACAACAAGCCGGCCGACGGTGACCTGATGGTCGACCGCAAGGTGGCGTACGGACGGGGCAAGTCGTGTGATCCCGATGCCCCGCCGTCGCCGGTCGAGTTCGCCGACAACAAGGAAGAGACCAACGAGAACCTCACCGCGACGGTGAAGGCGAAGCTCAAGGCCGGGTCTCCGATCGCCTTCTCGCTGAACGCCAAGGACGAGAGCGACGGCAACAGCTGGAAGCGCTTCGAGGGTGACACGGCCGCGCTGTCGGTCACGTTCAACACCCGGCCCGGCAAGCCGTACGGCGAGAAGACCACCAGCCCCACCACCGGTTGCGTCACCGGCGCCGCGCGCCCGTTCGTCCGCGACGCCACGCCCGACCTGCAGGTGACCGCGGTCGACGACGAGACCAGCCAGAACCTCAAGGTCACCTTCGAGGTGCTGGACATCGCCACCGGCAAGACGGCCCACAAGGCCACGGTTGATCCGCAGAAGCAGCAGGGCTCCTTCATCGCCCCGGTTCCCGCGGGCAAGCTCGTGCACGGGCACTCGTACAAGTGGCACGCCCTGAGCAACGACGGCCTCGACGACGCCATCGCCTGGTCGGACTGGTGCGAGCTGTCGATCGACCTGGAGGAGCCGACGGTCGCGCCGGTGGTCACCTCGGACGACTTCCCGAGCGAGGGACGCGGCAAGCCGGTCGGCCAGAGCGGGGTGTTCAGCTTCAGCTCCGGTGCGGTCCAGGACCCGGCCTACGGCAACGACATCGACTACTACAAGTGGTCGCTCACCACCGACGTACCGACCAACACGGTCAACAACGCCGCGCTGGGCGGACCGGGCGTCTCGCCGCCGATCACCCCGACCAGCTTCGGCCCCACCGTGCTCTACGTGCAGAGCTTCGACCGGGCCGGCAACTCCAGCCCGCAGCTGCGTTACGTCTTCCGTCCGGCGCGGGCCTGCGACGACCCGGCGGCGGACACCTGTGCCGCCGGGGTGTGGCTGCTCGACGAGGGGAGCGGTACGACAACGGCCGACGGTTCCGGTAAGGGCCACTCGCTGACCGTCTCCGGAGCGGAGTGGTCCTCCGGCCAGCTCGGCGCGAGCGACAAGGCACTGCGTTTCGACGGTACGGCCGACTTCGCGTCCACCGCGGCGGTCGTGGACACCCGGCAGGGAGTGACCGTGGCCGCCTGGGTGAAGCCGTCGAGCTTCGCGCACAACGGCACGGTGATCAGCCAGGCCGGCACGTACGGCAACGGCTTCGCGCTGGGCTACTCGGCCGGTACGAAGCGCTGGGTCTTCGGACGGCACAAGTCCGACAAGGCCAACCCGGTCGCGAGTGACCTGGTGCAGGTCGCATCCGGGACGATCGAGGCCCCGGAGCTGGACAAGTGGACCTACCTGACCGGCGTCTTCGACCCGGCGGACAACATGCTGCGGATCTTCGTCGACGGCCGGGAACAGGGCGCGGTCAAGTACACCGGCACGATCTGGGACGCCACCGGCAGCCTCCAGCTGGGCCGGGCCCGCGCGAACGACAAGTGGACCGACCTGTTCGCCGGTGACATCGACGACGTCCGGGTCTTCGCCGGTGTCCTCGACCCCGCCGACATCGACGGGCTCTGGTTCGCCAGCCGCCCCCCGGCGGCCTGATCCGCCGTGCCGACTCTCCGGAAGGAAACATCCATGCGCCGCGCCTGTATGGCTGCCGGCCTGGCGGGACTGCTGCTCGCGACCTTCGCGGCGGTACCGGCCCGGGCCGATGACGTCGTCGACGAAGCGGCCCGGGAGGCCCGCCGTCCCAAGACGCAGCAGTCCGTCTCGATCGACGTCGGTGAGGAGGGCATGCAGCCGCCGCTCACCGGCGGCGAGGACAACTCGCCGACGCGGGTGGCGTGGCCCACCCCCGCCGCGGCCACAGTCGCCGTGCCGGCCACGGCGGCTCAGGGCACTGCGACACCCGGCGGCCTGCCGGTCACCGTCGAGGCCCCGGACGAGGCCACCACGCCGGCGCCCAGCGCCGTACGGGTGGAAGTGCTGGACCGGGCGACCGCCGACCGCGCCGGGATCGACGGCCTGTTGCTGTCGGTGTCCCGCTCGGACGGCAGAGCCGCGAGCGCCGAGGTGAACCTCGGCCTCGACTACTCCGCTTTCGCGCGGGCCTACGGCGGGAACTGGGCGAGCCGCCTGCGCCTGGCCAGCGTGCCCGCCTGCGCGCTCACCACCCCGGACGAGCCGCAGTGCCGCACCAGGACGCCCCTGGACACCCACAACGACCTGGAGAACGAACGCGTCGTCGCCGACGTCCCGGCACCGCCGGTGGCGACGGGCGGCACCAGGTCGCGGGTGGCCTCGGCCTCCGCCGCGGCGGCCGGCGCCGGCCTGCTCGCCGTCACGAGTGGCGCCAGCGGTAGCGCCGGCAGTTACGCGGCCACGTCGCTTGCTCCCTCGGGCAGCTGGCAGAACAGCGGCAACACCGGCGGTTTCTCCTGGCAGTACCCGCTGCGGGTGCCGCCGGCACTGGCCGGCCCGTCACCGCAGCTGAGCTTCGGCTACTCCTCGGCGAGCGTGGACGGGCGGGTCGGCTCGACCAACAACCAGCCTTCCGTGGTGGGTGAGGGCTTCGACCTCGCGGTCGGCTACATCGAACGCTCCTACCGCTCCTGCACCGACGACGGCCACGACGAGCGCGGCGAGGAGAAGTACGACCTCTGCTGGCACTCGGACAACGCGACCATGTCGTTCGCCGGCCGCAACGGCGAACTGGTCAAGAAGTCCGCCGACGAGTGGCGGCTCAAGTCGGACGACGGCACGAAGATCACCCGGGAGACCGGCGGCTTCCACGACGGGCACGACAAGCAGTACTGGGTCGTCACCACCACCGACGGCACCCGGTACTACTTCGGCAAGGGCAAGCGCACCGCCGACGACACCGAGAGCACCGAGTCGGCCTGGCAGGTCCCGGTCTACGGCGACGACGCCGGCGAGCCCTGCCACGACGACAAGTTCGCCGACTCGCGCTGCCTGCAGACCTGGCGCTGGAACCTCGACTACGTCGTCGACGCGCACGGCAACACGATGACCTACTACTGGAACACCGAGACCAACCGCTACGGCGCCAACCGTGACGACAAGTCCGTGCAGTACGACCGCGGCGGCTACCTCAAGCGCATCGAGTACGGCGAGCGCTACGGCGACGAGCGGGAGACGAAGGCCCCGGCGCGCGTGCTGTTCTCGGTGGCCGAGCGGTGCAAGGGCGACGACGCCGACTGCGAGCCGGGGGACCTGAAGGAGGGCACCGCCACCCGCTGGCCGGACGTGCCCTTCGACCAGATCTGCACGGATGACGAGAGCTGCGAGGAGCAGTGGTCACCGACGTTCTTCACCCGCAAGCGGCTGAAGTCGGTCACCACCCAGGTCCTCGGCGGCGCCGACTACCGTGATGTCGACACCTGGGAGCTCGCCCAGTCCTACCCGGACCCGGCCGACGCGTCGACCGCCTCGCTGTGGCTGGACTCGATCACCCACACCGGCAAGGCCTCCGGGGCCGACATCACGCTGCCGAAGACGACGTTCACCAAGACCGCGCTGGACAACCGGGTCGACCGGGACGGCGACGACCGGCTGGCGTTCAAGAAGTTCCGGATCACCGGCATCCAGTCCGAGTCCGGCGGCCTCATCTCGGTGAACTACGCCAAGACCGAGTGCACCTGGAAGGATCTGCCGACCCCGGAGACCAACACCCGGCGGTGCTACCCGTCGTTCTGGTCGACCGAGGGACAGATCGGCGAGGACACCGACTGGTTCCACAAGTACGTGGTGGAGTCGATCGTCGAGAACGGCCGTACCGCCAACAGCGCCGCCAAGGTGACGAGCTACCAGTACCTCGGCGGGGCCGCCTGGCACTACGACGACAGCGAGATCACCAAGGCCGACAAGAAGACCTGGGGCCAGTTCCGCGGCTACCAGACCGTACGCACGATCGTGGGCGGCACGGGCACCGCCGACCGGCTGCGGACGGAGGCGACCTTCCTGCGCGGCATGGACGGCGACCGCAAGGGCGAGGACGGCGGCCGCAAGGCCGTGACCGTGACGGCCAGCGACGGCACCGAGGTCACCGACCACGACCGCTACCAGGGCTTCCTGCTGGAACAGCGGACGTTCAACGGCGAGTCCGGCGCGGAGATCTCCGGGCTGGTCAACACGCCGTGGCTGTCGGAGCCGACCGCGAGCGAAGGCGCCGACGACGCCCGGCTGCTGGCCATCAAGAAGGCCACCAGCCGTACCGCTCTGGACGGCGGCAAGGTCCGGCGCACGTCGGTGGAGCACGAGTACGACGGCTACGGCATGCTGCGGTCCTCCGACGACCACGGCGACCTCGACGTCAGCGGGGACGAGTCCTGCACCGAGAACTGGTACAACCGCAACGTCGACAAGCGGCTGCTGACTCTGGTCAGCCGGGTCCGTACGGTCTCGGTGGGCTGCGACGCCACCCCGAGCCTGCCGGCCGACGCGGTCTCCGACGTGCGGACGTCGTACAACGGCAAGGACTTCGACGAGACCCCGGCCAACGGTGACGTCACGCGGACCGAGCAGGCCGAGTCGTACACCGACGGCAAGCCGGACTATCTGACCGTGGCCCGGTCCAGCTACGACAAGTACGGCCGGCTGCGGTACTCCTACGACGCCGCGAACAACCAGACCGAGACCAAGTACGTCCCCGCCGAGGGCGGACCGGTCACCAGCATGACGGTCGTCGACCCGCTGGGCCAGGACACCACCTCGACCGTCGACCCGGCGTTCGGGCTGGTGACCCAGACCGAGGACCCCAACGACCAGCGCACCGCGCTGCGGTACGACGCGCTCGGCCGGCTGGTCAAGGTGTGGCTGGCCGGACGCTCGGTCAGCGACGACGTGCCCGACATCGAGTACGTCTACTCCATCCAGACCGACAAGCCGGTCTCCGTCACCACGAGGAAGCTCACCCCCAACGGTGGTGTCCGGACCTCGTATGCGATCTACGACGGCATGCTGCGGCCCCGGCAGAACCAGGAGCCGTCGCCCAACGTCGGCCGGATCATCACCGACACCCAGTACGACTCGCGTGGCCTGGCCGTGGAGCAGGCAGGCCCGTTCTACAACAAGGAGGCGGCCGGTACGACACTGGCCGACACGTCCTCCGCCGAGGGCAAGCTGCCACTGACCCAGACCGTCTACGACGCCGCCGGCCGGGCCAAGGAGGAGATCTTCAAGGTCGGCCAGACGGAGAAGTGGCGTACCTCGACGTCGTACCACGGTGATCACACCGACGTGACGCCGCCGAAGGGCCAGACCCCCACGACGTCGTACGCGAACGCCCAGGGCCTCACCACCCGCCTGCTGCAGTACCACGGGGCCAAGGCCGAGGGCCCGGCGGACACCACGAAGTACAGCTATGACAAGGCGGACCGGCTCAAGGAGGTCGAGGACGCCGCGGGCAACGTCTGGAAGTACGGCTACGACCTGCTCGGCCGCCAGACCAGCTCCACCGACCCGGATGCCGGTTCCAGCACCATCAAGTACAACAAGCTGGATCAGATCGAGTCGACGACCGACGCCCGCAAGCGCACCCTGGCCTACAAGTACGACAAGCTCGGCCGGCCCGAGCTGCTGGAGGAGGTGCCGGCGGCGCCGGCCACGACCCGGACCAAGCTGGCCGCCTGGACCTACGACACGGCGATCCTGGGCAAGGGCCGGGCGGCGACGGCCACCCGCTACGTCGGCACCAACGCCTACACCTCGACGATCGCCGAGTACGACGTGGCGGGCCGGCCCAAGAGCACCTCGGTCACCATCCCGGCGTCGGAGAACAACCTGGCCGGCACCTACGCGGCCAAGGCCACCTACAACGTCGACGGCAGCCCGGAGACGATCACCAGCCCGGCCGCCGGTGACCTGACCGCCGAGACGATCCGCTACGGCTACAACGCGCGCGGCATGCCGACGTTCATCACCGGCACCTCGGGCTACGTGCGGGACACCACGTACTCGGACTTCGGTGAGGCGCTGCAGTACACCCTGGGCACCAGCACGGCGAGCAAGTACACGTGGCTGACCCAGGCGTACGAGGAAGGCACCCGCCGCCTGCAGAACGCCCGGGTGGACCGCGAGGCGGTGACCGGCACCGACACCAACGCGACGTACGCCTACGACGCGGCCGGCAACATCACCAGCATCGCGGACCAGCCGAGCCAGACCGGGACCAAGGCCGACGTCCAGTGCTTCCAGTACGACTACCTGCGCCGACTCACCGAGGCGTGGTCCCAGGCGACCACCGCGTGCGCGGCTACGCCGGTCGAGTCGGTGCTCGGCGGCGCGGCCCCGTACTGGCAGAGCTTCAAGTACGACGGGGCCGGCAACCGGACCGAGGAGGTCACCCACCGGACGGTCGCCACGGGCACGGACGTCAAGAAGGTCTTCAAGCCGTACGGCAAGGGCGCCCAGCCGGCCCACGCGGTCGACCGCACGGACGTCACCAGCACGACCGCGGGCAAGGCGGTGGCCACGGCCGACACCTACAAGTACGACGCCAGCGGCAACACCGTCGAGCGCAACCTCGCCGGCAAGCCGGGTGAGGCGTACCACTGGGACGCCGAGGGCCGGGTGTCCGAGGTCCTCAAGGCGGGCGTGGTGGTCGCGTCGTTCGTCTACGACGCCAACGGCAACCGCCTGATCCGCCGGGACATCGCCGGCAAGGCGGTGACGCTCTACCTCGGTGGCATGGAACTGAAGCTCGACACGTCGACGGCTGACGTGAAGACCCAGAAGGTGACGGCGACCCGCTACTACACGTACGCCGGCATGGCCGTGGCCGTGCGGACCAAGGCCGCGGTGACCTGGCTGGCCGGTGGCCAGAACGGCACCGCGGAACTGTCGGTCAATGCCGCCGATTCCAAGGTGGTCCAGCGCCGCACGCTGCCGTTCGGTGGCGTCCGCGGCAGCACCGGGACCTGGCCGGGGGAGCGGGGCTTCGTCGGCGGGACCAACGACGCGCTGACCGGGCTGATCCACCTCGGGGCCCGCGAGTACGACCCGGCGACCGGGCGGTTCCTGTCGGTCGACCCGGTGATCGACTTCAGCGATCCGGAGCAGCTGAACGCCTACGCCTACGGCCGGAACAACCCGTTCGCCTTCCCGGACCCGTCCGGCATGTGGTGGGGCTGGAGCAACACCGGTCACCTGGCCCTGGACGTGATCGGGCTGGTGCCGGCCTTCGGCGAGGCCGCCGACCTGGTCAACGGCGTCTGGTACGCGGCCGAGGGCAACTATATGGACTCGGCGCTGTCCTTCGCCTCGGCCATCCCGATCGCCGGATACGGCGCATCGGCGGCCAAGGGCGCGAAGTACGCCGACGAGGCGATCGACGCGGTCGACGTGGCTGTCGACACGGCCAAGACCGCCGACAACGCCACCGACGCGGCCAAGGCCGCGGACAACGTGGTCCCGCCGGCCGCGCCGAAGGCGGCGGAACCGCCGAAGCCCGACCCGCCGGCTGCTCCGAAGAAGGCCCCGGAAGGTGCGAAGGACACGTCACCGGCGAAGGCCGACGGTGGCGGCGGCAACGGTGGCGGCCCCGGCGGTGGCGGCGGCAAGGGCGGCGGCGGCAACGGTGGCGGCGGCAACGGCGGCGGCGGTGGCGGTGGCGGCAAGGGCGGCGGCAAGCCGGACCTGGACGCGATGTCGAAGTCCGGGCAGACCAAGGAGAAGGGCGGCAAGACCTCGGCCGGCCGCGCTTACCAGAAGCACAGCGACCGCGGTGAGGTGCCGAAGGTCCCCGGCAAGGAGCACAACTCGGTCGGGCAGAATCTGCTGGACGACATCCTGACCGACCCGCACTCGGACTTCCAGCCGATCACCTCGAAGACCAATCTCGGCGGCACCCGGGTCATCAGCAATAAGATCATGTCTTTCGTCGACGACAATGGTGCGGTTCAGGAACGATTCATCGGAGTCGTGTTCAGCAGTTCCGGCCGAGTGGAGTATTTCGGGATGTTCCTATGATCCGCGACGGAGAGGTCAGAGGGCTTTCGGCCCAGGCGTTGCGGAGCCTGGTCGGTGGCCGCATCGAGCGGCTCTCGCTCTGGCTCCCCGAGGATGCCGACCAGGAGCTGTCCGGCGACGCGCCGGCCGGGGTCGTGGACGTCGATCACGGCGTCGTGGTCTCGACCACGGCGGGTGAGCTGGCGCTGGCCTGGCGGATCGACGGCTACTACGAGTACCTCAGTGCCGTCGGTGATCCCGCCGCCAGCCCGGCCGCCCGGGTGGACCGGCTGGTCGACGTGTCCGACAGCCGGGCCTGGCGGGGGCTGATCGGGGCGACCGTCACGGGTGTGGGCACGGCCACGGCTGAGGCCGAGGACGGCAGCAGGCAGCTGTGGTCGGTCCGGCTGGCGACCGATTCCGGGCCCAGTCTGACGGTCGCGCTCGGTGAGACCGAGGACGGCGCGGTCGAGTATCGGCCCAGCAACCTCGTCGCCGTTCTCGACCGCCGGGTCGCCGAGGCCTATGCCGCCGAGCCCGGTGGCCAGAGCGCCTGGGGCACCGACTTCGGCTGACTGTCCGCATGTCCGCCGACGCGGGAGCCATCGCGGCGTGCTGCTCCGATGGCTCCTGGCGTCCGGCGTCCGGGGGGGGTCACCTGCTTTGATCGTTTGCCCGGGGGAAAGTCGTGATGCGCAGACGCGGCGACCTTCTCCACCGGGTTGAGCAGGCGTTGCTCGGTTCGGCGATTGAGCGGGTCACCTACGAGCAACTCCGCTGGGGCGGCCTGACCGGCATGCCGGAGGGGCCGGTGCACGAGGTCGATTCGACCATCCGCTTGGACCTCGCCGGCACCTCGGTGTTGTTGACCTGGGATCAGGTGGGTCGCAGCGAGTGCCTCGCCGTGGAGGTGACGCCGCACAGTGGTGGCGCCGATGATGTGTCCAGCAGCGACACGGTCACGGTCGACGTGACGCGAACGGATCAATGGGCCGGTCTGACCGGGAGAGAGATTCAAACGGTGGCCTTCGGTTGGCAGCGGGGTCACGCCGCCGAACCGGACGACTTGTGGACCCTGCGACTCGCCGTCGCTGGTGGCGGGCACGTGGTCTGCTGCCTGGGTGAACTGGACCAATCGGAGCGACCGACCTACAGTGCGGACGCCCTGCTGGTGATCTTCGATGACTCGACGGCCCGCGACTACGTCACCGCGGGAAGTGTGGGCAGTGCCTGGGCCGATCTTCCTTGATGCCGGGTCGACCGGATCCGGAATCGGGCCGTCTGCATACGAAGGGCGGGCTGATGACCCAGATGCGCTGCTTCACCCCCGCGGAGCTCGAGGTTCTGGGGCGGAAGCGGAATTTCCTCAGGGATCAGTCCGAGTCGCCTTGTCCCGCGTGCGGAAAGGTGGCCATTCGCACGTACCTGAGGAACACGAAGCACGCCGGTCGGCCGGCGGTGATCAGCTACACGTGGTGCGCGGCCTGTCGCAGGATGGCCGGCTCCACCGGCGCTCTGCCGCGTGGTCTCCTCATCGCTGATCCCTGGCAGACGCTGGACCCGGCAGCGTGGCAGGAATTCGACACGAGCCTGCCCCGGCTCTTCGGTAGGCTCGACCGGCTGTGGGACAGCGGTGTGCTGCCACAGAGTCTCAGCTGGACGCAGCGGTGAAGCGCTCGCGGTAGCACGGCCTTCCGGTGACCTGTCGAGCGTCGGCCCAGTGGAGGTCTCTTACTTTGATCATCTGTCTCGGCGACGCCACGGCGATTGTGCGCGCATGGGCCGACGCCACCGTTGCTGAGGTGTCCGGGCCGGCCGGCATGACGATGCTGGGTGGTCCGGCTTCCGGCGACGGCTCCTTCTTCACGGTGCGGATCGACCGGGTCACAGAGCCCAGGACCACCGTCGGCCTCGGGCTCTGGGGAGCCCGGCCGTCCAGTGCGCCGACCCTGCTGGGCCGCACGTGGGCCGGCGCGGTCTGGATCGGCGCGGACCTGGCGGCCTATGCCGTGGACCTGCGTTCCGGCCGGGTGACGGCAAGCAATTTCGAGTCGCCGTTCATGGAATTCTTCGTCTCGCAAAAGCTGGACGTGCTCGCGGTTGTCCATGAATCGGGAATGCGCTGTTTCAACAATGACGGTTCCGAACGGTGGAGGACCGACACCGATCTCATCGAGGATCTGCGGTGGACCGAAGAGGCAGTGACCGTCGAACAGTCGGGCCGACCCCCGATGGTCATTTCCCTGGCGGACGGCAGTGGAGTCACGGATGAGTGACTCGAAGGAGCAGGTTCTGCGAGCTGTGGTCGGCGGCCGCATCGAGCGGATCCGGCTCTGGTTGCCCGCCGACGCCGACGCCGACGCCGACGGGTCCGGCGCTGATGGGTCCGACGGATCCGGCGCCGACCGGTCCGGCGACGAGCTCGCCGGCGTTGATCATGGCGTCGTGGACGTTGATCACGGCGTCGTGGTTTCGACCACGGCGGGTGAGCTGGCGCTGGCCTGGCGGATCGACGGCTACCGCGAATATCTCAGCGTCGTCGGTGATCCCGCCGCCAGCCCGGCTGCCCGAGTTGAGCGGCTGGTCGACGTGTCCGGCCGCCGCCCCCGGCGCGGGCTGATCGGCGCGACCGTCACGGGCGTGGGCGCAGCCACGGCTGAGGCTGAGGACGGCAGCACGCTGCTGTGGTCGGTCCGGCTGGAGACCGGCACCGGGCCCAGCCTGACCGTCGCGCTGGGCGAGGTGGTCAATGGCGCGGTGGAGTACCGGCCCAGCAACCTCGTTGCCGTTTTCCGCCGCCGGACAGCCGAGGGTTACGCCGTTGAGCCCGGCGGCGAGGCCGCTTGGGGAAGCGACCTCGCCGACCTCCGCTGACTGCGGCGGTGGGCCGGTCAGTGAGCGGTGGCGAGCGCCGGGTCGGCGTCCTCGACCGGGAGCTGCCATGGGCGCACGACCAGCAGCAGCACCACGTTGGCGGCGAGCATGCCGCCGGCGATCACCAGGGCCATGCTGACCGCGCCGGTGCCGAGGACTCCGACCAGCGGAGCGGCCAGCGCGCCCACGCCGAACTGGACCGCGCCGAGCAGGGCCGCCGCTGTGCCCGCGGCCTCGCCGTGGCGGGACAGGGCCAGCGCCGGGGCGTTCGGCAGGGCCAGGCCGGCTGCGGCCAGGACCAGCCACAGCGGGACCAGCACGCCGACCAGGCCGCCGAAGCCGGTGGCCGCGAAGAGCAGCAGGACCAGTCCGGCGAGCGCGCCGCCGGCCAGGGAGCTGATCAGGATCTGCGACGGGGTCCAGCGGCGCAGCAGCCGGACGTTGAGCTGGGTGGCGGTGATCAGGCCGACCGCGCCCGCGCCGAAGACGTAGCCGAACTCCTGCTCGTTCAGGCCGTACTGCTCCTGGAAGACGAACGAGGAGCCGGAGACGTACGCGAACAGCGCCGCCATCGCCAGCCCGGCCACCAGGATCAGCCCCAGGTAGGCCCGGTCACCGAACAGCCGGCCGTAGTCACGCAGGGTGCCGACCACGCCACCGTTGCGACGTCGCTCGGCGGGCAGCGTCTCGGGCAGCGCCAGCGCGGTCACCGTGAGCATCGCGATGCCGAACAGGGCCAGCACCACGAAGACGCCCCGCCAGGACGTCCAGTTCAGGGTGATGCCGCCCAGCGTCGGGGCCAGGATCGGCGCGGCGCCCATGACCAGCATCAGGCGGGAGAGCAGCTTGGCGGCGGCCAGACCGGTGAACAGGTCACGCACGATCGCCATGGCGACGACCGCGGCCGCCGCGGCGCCCAGGCCCTGCAGGACCCGCAGCGTGCCGAGCAGCGCCAGGTTGGGCGCGATGACGCAGAGGACCGACGCCAGGATGTGCACGGCGACGCCGGCCAGCAGCGGCGCGCGGCGCCCGACGGCGTCGGAGACCGGGCCGATCAGCAGCTGGCCCAGGGCCAGGCCGGCCAGGGTGCCGGTGAGGGTCAGCTGGACCGCGGCGGTGGTGGTCTGCAGGTCGTCGGTGATCGTCGGCAGCGACGGCAGATACATGTCGATGGTGAGCGGGCCGAGGGCGATGAGGAAGCCGAGCACCAGCACGAGCTGCAGCCGCTCGCGCGGGGTCATGAGCTCCCCGGGCGTCTGCGCCGTCGGCGGTGCTGCGAGGCGTTCGGGCGCCTGGGTCATGAAAGTGGATCCCATCTCGTCGTCCGGTCGGTCGCTGTCCAGCGTCCGACACAGGTATGACAAGTTCGGGTCTCCGGCGGTGATTCCCCGGGCAGCAATTTGGTGCCGCCCGTCACAGTCAAAACAAATTGCCGAAAAAGCCCGGCGGGCCTCCCGAAGAAATGGTAATTCGGTTGACACGCCGGGCCCGGTGCCGACTGTCGGAGGATCAGAACGGGGTCAGCACGATGCCGGCCTGCCGCGGGTCGCCGTCGTGCACCAGCGACTCCTGGTTCTGCACGTCGTCGAAGGCGAAGCCGTACGCCTTACCGTCCACCATCTGCTCGTGGATGATCCGCGAGTAGTGGTTGGTCAGCGTGCCCTTGTAGAAGTCCGCCGCGGTCCCGCTGGGCTGGGTGTCCAGCGTGCCGAGCGTGCTGCGGTGCAGCGCCGCGCACAGCGTCCGGGCGATCGGCCCGACGACCTGGTCGTTCGGCGCGCCCAGGGCCCCGTCGCAGCCCCACACGTTGGCCGTCGAGGGCTTGGTGAAGGAGGCCACCGTCCGGCCGGTGGTGTCGGTGAAGTTCATGACGTTGCCGGAGGTGCGGCCGAGGAACTTGGTGTCCGGGCGGTCGCCGAACGGCACCACGGTCAGCGTGCGGCCGGCGTACGCGTTCCACGCCGACGTGATGTACGGGTCCAGATACGTCGCACTGAACTGTCCGCCGTCAGCCGCCTTGCCCGGGGCGAGCACGCGCAGCACCGTACCGTCGGCCCGGGTGTAGACGGTCTTCTCGAAGCCCGGCTGGGCCTTGATCCGGTCGATGACCCGCTGCCGCCCGCCGGCCTTGAGCTCGCCGGTCTTGCTGGTCATCCCGTTGCCGCCCTGCACCGAGACGATGTGCGGCACGGCGAACATGTCCACCTGTGAGCTGTTGAGCCACAGGCCGGAGTCGTTGAGCGTGAACTCGCTCCAGTCGAACAGGGTGTCCTTGTTCGGGTCGGCGCCGGCCCACGGCGCGGGCTGGACCAGGCCGTCGGTGCTGAGCCGGAAGTCGAGCTTCTTGCCGAAGGACATGTAGAGCCGGCCGGAGAGGTTCTTCGGCATCTTGATGGTGGTGCTGGCGCCGTTGGCCGGTCCGGGGATCGACACGTCGGGGGCCGGCACCGGGGTGGGCTGGCCGCCGGTCCAGTTGGTGAACGCGCCGGCGCCGTTGACGTAGCCCAGCTTGCCGGTGCTCAGGTTGACGCCGAGCAGGTAGAGGTAGACGGCGTCGGAGCGGCCGGTGTTGTTGGTGACGGTGACCGGCAGCAGGTTCGAGGCCGGCGGCGGTGACGGGTTGCCGGCCGGGGCCGTGGTGGGCGCCGTGGTCGGCGGCCGGGTGGCCGGTGCGGTCGCCGGCGGCCGCGTGGTGGGCGCCACCGTGGGGTTGTTCGTGGTCGGCGCGACCGTGGGGGCGGTCGGGCCGCCACCGCAGGGCTGGCCGTTGAGCAGGCAGTTCAGGGGCGTGCCGCCCGCGCCGACCATGCCGAAGGAGACCTTGGCGCCGGCCGCGACAGTGCCGTTCCAGGCCCGGTTGGTGAAGGTCCGGTGACTGCCGGCGGCGACCATCTCGGCGTCCCAGAAGCTGCCGATCGTGGCGCCGGCGGGCAGATCGAACTCGACCTTCCAGGAGGTCATCGCCGACGAGCCGCCGTTCGTGATGGTGACGTCGCCCTGCCAGCCGGAGCCCCAGTCGGACGTCTTGGTGAAGGCCGCGGTCGCCGCGGCGGCGGACGCCGGCAGGGCGATCCAGGTCGTCCCCGCGGCCGCGAGCACGGCGGCCA
The DNA here is from genome assembly GCF_053603475.1 of Actinoplanes sp. NPDC004185. Taxonomy (NCBI): domain Bacteria; kingdom Bacillati; phylum Actinomycetota; class Actinomycetes; order Micromonosporales; family Micromonosporaceae; genus Actinoplanes; species Actinoplanes sp. NPDC004185. The sequence continues at coordinate 170,335 of NZ_JBSGFR010000001.1, forward strand.
CGGAGAGGATGAGTGTTCGTTTGCGGCTCATGGGGGGACTGCCTCCGGAGGGGGATGTGCGGGGATGCGCCTAATTATTAGGACTCCTAACTGCGGATCCGTTAATTAAGACAGTCATTAAAGTTTTTCTAACAGAAGCCGCACACAAAGAGTCGCCCGCCGATCGCGGACAGCGCGATCGGCGGGCGATAACAGTTATTCGCTATGCGCGACGCCACTTCTGGTTGGCGCCGCCGGTGCAGTCCCAGAGGATGAGCCGGGCCCCGTCGTTGGCGTTCCAGGCGTCGATGTCGACGCACTTGTTGGCCTGCGGGTTGACCAGGTCGCCGGCTGCTGACAGGACGAACTGCTGCGCCGGGTTGCCGCTGCAGGTGACGATCTGGATCACCGCCCCGTTGGCCGTCGACCCCCAGGCGACGTCCATGCACTTGTTGTTGGAGGTCTGCAGCGTGCCGTTGACGAAGTTCCACTTCTGCGCGGCGGTGTTGTTGCAGGTCCACATCTGCAGGCCCACGCCGTCGGCGAAGTTGGCATTGGGCACGTCGATGCACTTGCTGTTCAGGTTGCTGATCAGCGAGCTGCCCCCGCTGCCACCACCGCTCGTGGTCAGCGACAGGCCGTAGACGCCGAGGATCTCGTTGACCGGCTGGAACCACATGGTGCCGCCGGACGAGCAGTTACCGCTGCCGCCGGAGGTCACACCCTGGGCCTGGTTGCCGGAGATCCACGAGCCGCCGGAGTCGCCCGGCTCGGCGCAGGCGTTGCTGCGGGACAGGCCGGACACAGCGCCCTGGGAGTAGACGATGGTCTCGTCGCGGCCCAGGATCGTGCCGCAGCGCCAGCCGGTGGTGCGGCCCGAGCGGCAGACCGAGCTGCCGATCGCGGCGTCCTGCGAGCCGGCCACCAGCACGTTGCCACCGGCGTAGTTGTTGACCCACGGCTGCGGGGTCCAGTTGCCGTTGGTCCGGACCCAGGCGTAGTCGTTGCCGGGGAAGGACGAGCCGGCGAAGGTGCCCTGCGCGACGTTGTTGTTGCCCAGGGTCGGGCTGTTCACCCCGCCGCAGTGCCCGGCGGTGACGAACCCGCCGGCGACCGAGAAGCCCACGGAGCACAGCGTGTTGCCGTTGATCACGTACTGATCGCCGCCGCGGATGTCGTACATCGGCTTGGGCGCCTCGGCCGACTCGACCACGGTGACCGCACCGGCGCCGCTGCTCTCGGCGAAGGCGCGGGCGGCGGCCGCCTTGCCGGGTGCCGCGGTCACCACGACCTTGTTGGCGGCGACGTCGACGTACCAGCCGCGTACCACGGTGTTCTTGATCTTTGCCGCGTTCTTGTCGAGCTTGCGGCGGGAAGCGGTCAGGTCGGCGTCGCTGTGGGCGACGACCTTCGGGGTCGCGCCGGCCGCGCGGACCGAGTCCGCGGCCGCGGCATCGGTGACCGCCACGGTCAGCCGGGAGCCGCCCGCGGGAATCCACGCGCCACCGAAGCTCGCGCCGAGCCGGGTGCGCAGCTGCTTCTCGACCACCGGGGCGGCGGCCTCGGTGGCGAGCCGGGCCGCGATCTGGTCGTCGGTCAGCCGCAGATCGCGGCGCATGGCGGCGACCATGCCCGGGGCCATGTCGAATCGGGCGGCCGCGGTGGGTGCGGCCGGCGCCGGTGTGTCGGCGGCGAAGCCGGCGGCCGGTAACAGGCCCACGACGGTGAGCGCCGCGGTGGCGACGCCCAGGGAACGGACAGCACGGGACATGGGGGATCCTTCCGCTGAGCTGGGGGAACGCCGGGGAACGGAGAGCGCTCTCTGAATCGGAGTCTGTCGATTTGTTAACGAAGTGTCAAGAAACTTCGATGATCGTTGTCCATCGATGTCATGACGTCGCACGACGCCGCCGGCCGGCAGAACGTGCTAACTTGGTCGAGTTGCCGTTCCGATTTCTCATATTTGCCAGAGCCTGGTGGGTATCCGAACCCACTGGGCTTTTGTCGTAATGGGTCCGGTTTCCGGTTCTCTGCGGGCGGCGACGGAGCTCGCGAGGTGTGAGCTCCCTGTGGTCTTGAAAGGGTTCAGCATGGCTGTCGGCACAGTGAAGTGGTTCAACGCGGACAAGGGCTTCGGCTTCATCACCCAGGACGGCGGTGCGCCGGACGTGTTCGCCCACTTCTCCGCCATCGCCTCTGACGGGTACCGCACCCTCGAGGAGAACCAGCGGGTCGAGTTCGACATCGAGCAGGGCCAGAAGGGCCTGCAGGCGGCGAACATCCGTCCCATCTGACGAACGTCGGCGAGGGCCGTTCCTTCCGCATCGCAGCGGAGGGTACGGCCCTCGGTCGTTTTCCCCCCGGCTCGACTCCTGCTATGAAACGAGTTCTGTGAAGACGTACTCCGGAGCCCCTTACGCGGCCGCGACCCACAGCGCCCTCCAGCGGCGACTGCTGCGCAACGCCTCATTCCCGCCGCGCACGGTGCAGCAGGACGCCCTCAAGATGGGCCCTGTGCCGATGGTCCCGGAGGTCCACCTCTTCCTCGCCGAGGACTCCGTGCTGCTCTGGGCCCGGCTCGAGGCCGAGGACGGCGGCCCGCTGCCCGCGCCGTACTGGGCCACCCCGTGGCCGGGCGGTCAGGCCCTGGCCCGGTACGTCCTGGACAACCCGGAGGTCGTCGCCGGCCGCCGCGTTCTCGACCTCGCGTCCGGCTCCGGCCTGGTCGCCATCGCCGCCGCGCTGGCCGGCGCCGCCGAGGTGACCGCCAACGACACGGACGGTTACGCCATCGCCGCGATCCAGGCGAACGCGAACGCCAACGGCGTGCAGATCGCCACCGTGGCCGAGGACATGACCGACGGTGACGGCGCGGACTTCGAGGTGATCCTGGCCGGGGACTGCCTCTACACCGCCGAGGTAGCCGCCGTGATGCTGCCCTTCATCGGCCGCGCGATGCAGCGGGGCGTGACCGTGCTGCTCGGCGACCCCGGCCGGGGTTACGCGCCGCCCGGGCTGCTGCGCACCCTCACCACGTACGAGTCGGCCCCCCTGGTCTCCGGCGAGGACGGCCAGCGTGACCGCACCAGCGTGCTCACCCCGGTGGCTGTGGCACTCACCAGCTGACGGTCCTCGCGGTTTCCCGGTCGGACGTGCAAGGCTGAACGCTGACACGCGTGCGACCGGGGGTTGCTGGATGATCGTGGGGTACAAGTCGTGGGCATGATCAAGGTGGTCGGGCTCGTCCTGCACCCGCGGCGGGACTGCGGTGCCGCCATCGACGCCATCGTCAGATGGGCCACGTCGCGGGATGTCACTGTGCTCGGCCTGCACGACGAGATCAACCGGATCGACTGCGACGCCGTCGCGGTCGACGCCGAGGAGATGGTCGAGCGCGCCGGACTGCTGGTCAGCCTGGGTGGCGACGGCACCATGCTGCGCACCATGCGCCTGGTCGAGGGGCGCAAGACGCCCGTCCTCGGGGTCAACGTGGGCCGGCTGGGCTTCCTCGCCGAGGTCGATCTGCCGGACCTGCCGGGTGCCCTGTCCTCGATCGACGAGCACCGGTTCACCATCGAGCCCCGTACGGCCGTGCGCACCGTCCTGCCGGGCGGCGAGGAAGTCTCCGCTTTCAACGACATCGCGCTGGTCCGGGTGCCCGGCGACGGCCTGGCCCACGTCGGCATCAACGTCGAGGGCAGCAACTTCGTCCGGTACGCGGCCGACGCCGTGATCGTCGCCACACCGACCGGCTCGACGGCGTACAGCTTCTCGGCCGGCGGCCCGATCGTCTCGCCCAACGTCGAGGGACTGCTGGTCTCCGCGGCCGCCGCGCACTCCTCGTTCAACCGCTCGCTGGTGCTCTCCCCGGACGAGCAGCTGGAGCTGGACGTGCTGGCGACCAGCGGCCGGCTGGCCATCGAGGTCGACGGCATCATCCAGGGCTACGCCGAGGCCGGCCAGCAGCTCGCCATCGTCCCGGTGCCCGGCGCCGCCCAGGTCATCCGCTTCGGCCAGACCTCGTTCTACGAGCGGGCCCGGCGCAAGCTGCGGGTCGAGGGCAGCGCCCAGGTGGGCTCCGGTGACGCCACGGACGCGACCGTCGTGGACAGCTTCGAGCAGTCCCGCTACGAGATCCTGCTCGGTGGGGAGCTCGCCGGTGTCCTGCACTACCGCCGCCACAGCGGGCAGGTCGAGCTGGCGCACACCGAGATCGACCAGGCCTTCGAGGGCCGCGGGCTGGCCGGCCGGCTGGCCTCGGCCGCGCTCGAGGACGCCCGTGGCCGGTCCACGCCGGTCGTGGTGACCTGTCCCTTCGTCGCCGGTTACCTCGACCGGCACCCGGAGTACAAAGAATTGCTCGCCGCGGAAGGAAACCCCGGATGACCAAGCCCGTCTGTACCCACCTCGACCAGGTCCAGGACGTCAAGCCGTCCGGCGACGGCTGCGTGGAGTGTCTCGCCGAAGGTGGCCGCTGGGTGCACCTGCGGGTCTGCATGACCTGCGGGCACGTCGGCTGCTGCGACTCGTCACCCGGCAAGCACGCCACCGCCCACTTCCACGCCACCGGCAACCCGATCGTGCAGTCGTACGAGCCGGGTGAGGACTGGTGGTGGTGCTACCAGGACAACGTGGCCTTCGAGGTCGCGGACGCCCCCTCGTTCACGCATCCCTGAGGACTGACGCATGGGCCACCCCGCCATCCTGACCGTCGACGACGATGCCTCGGTGTCCCGGGCGATCGCCCGGGACCTGCGCCGCCGCTACGGCGAGGCGTACCGGATCATCCGCGCCGCGTCCGCCGCCGAGGCCCTCGAGGCCCTCAAGGAGATCAAGCTGCGCGGCGGCCGGGTGGCCGTCATCCTGGCCGACTACCGGATGCCGCAGATGAACGGCATCGAGTTCCTCGAGCAGGCGATGGACCTGTTCCCGAACGCCCGGCGCGCCCTGCTGACCGCGTACGCGGACACCGACGCCGCGATCCAGGCGATCAACGTGGTCGACGTCGACCACTATCTGCTCAAGCCCTGGGACCCGCCGGAGGAGAAGCTCTACCCGGTCCTCGACGCGCTGCTGGACGCCTGGCAGGCCACGGGGGATCGCGAGGTCGAGGACATCCGGGTCGTCGGGCACCGGTGGAGTGAGCCGTCTTACCAGGTCCGGGACTTCCTGGCGCGCAACCTGGTGCCGTACAAGTGGCTCGCCGCCGACGACCCGGAGGGCCGCCGCCTGCTGGAGGCCGCCGGGGTCGGGCCCGAGTCGATCCCGCTGGTGGTGACCGCGGACGGCCGGGCGATGGCGCAGCCGAGCAACTCGGAGGTCGCCGAGGCGGTCGGGCTGTCGACGGCACCCGAGCGTGACTTCTACGACCTGATCATCGTGGGCGGTGGGCCGGCCGGGCTCGGCGCGGCCGTCTACGGCGCCTCGGAAGGCCTCAAGACGCTGCTGGTGGAGCGGCAGGCGGTCGGCGGGCAGGCGGGACAGAGCTCCCGCATCGAGAACTACCTCGGCTTCCCCGACGGCATCTCCGGCGCCCAGCTGACCGACCGGGCCCGTCGGCAGGCCGGCAAGTTCGAGGCCGAGGTGCTCAACACCCGCGAGGTGGTCGGGCTGCGCACCGACGGCTCGGCCCGCACGCTGCACTTCGCCGACGGCGGCGAGATCTCCGCGCACTCGATCGTGCTGGCCACCGGCGTCGCCTACCGGCCGCTGGTCGCCGAGGGCGTCGCCGAGCTGACCGGCTCCGGCGTCTACTACGGCTCCGCGGCGACCGAGGGGCCGTCCTGCGCGGGCAGCGACGTCTACATCATCGGCGGGGCGAATTCCGCCGGTCAGGCGGCGCTCTTCTTCGCCCGGTACGCCCGCAGCGTCACCCTGCTCGTGCGCGGTGACTCCCTCGAGGCGTCGATGTCGTACTACCTGATCCAGCAGCTCAACAAGATCGACAACGTGCATGTCCGGACCCGGTGCGAGGTGGTCGGCGCCCAGGGCAACGGGCACCTGCAGGCGATCACCATCTGTGACAGCAAGAACAACACGGTGACCAGCGTCGAGTGCGGCTACCTGTTCGTCTTCATCGGCGCCGAGCCGCGCACGGACTGGCTCGGCGACGCCGTCGCCCGCGACGAGAAGGGCTTCGTCTACACGGGCCCGGATCTGCTGGCAAATGGCACCCGTCCGGCGGGATGGGATCGGGACCGGGATCCGTTCTACCTGGAGTGCAGTGTTCCCGGCATCTTCGCCGCCGGCGACGTCCGGGCCAACTCGGTGAAACGGGTGGCCTCGGCGGTCGGCGAGGGCGCGATGGCCGTCACGCTGGTCCATCGTTACCTGGAGGCACAGTAGATGTCCGACATCGACGCGGTCGAGGAGATCGAACTCGAGCCCTGTGAACCCGGCAAGCTGACCCCTGCCGAGCTCAGGACCCTGTTCCTGTTCGAGAAGCTGACCGACGAGCAGCTCACCTGGATCGCCGATCACGGCTGCACCCAGCACGTCGCGGCCGGAGACCTGGTGATCGAGGAAGGCGCGCCCGCCGATCACTTCTTCCTCCTGCTCAGCGGCACGATCGCACTGACCCGCCGGGTCGGGCAGGACGACGTGCAGACCATCCGTACGGAGCAGCGCGGCGTGTACATGGGGGCCACCCAGGCGTACATCCGTGACGAAGGTCTCGAACGCAAGTACATGGCCTCGATGCGGGCGCTCGACGACTCCGACTTCTTCGTGCTCACCGCCGAGGACTTCGGCTGGATGATGCGCGAGTGGTTCCCGATGGCGATCCACCTGCTCGAGGGGCTCACTCTGGGTATGCGCAGCACCCAGGCGGCGATCTCCGAACGGCAGCGGCTGGTCGCCCTCGGCGCGCTCTCGGCGGGTCTGATGCACGAGCTGAACAACCCCGCCGCGGCGGCGTCCCGGGCCACCGGCGCGCTGCGTCAGCGGGTCGCCGGCATGCGGCACAAGCTCGGCATGCTCGCCGCCGGCAAGGTCGCCCCGGAACGGCTGGACGCGCTGGTGGAGCTGCAGGAGGACGTCATCGAGCGCGCCGCCAAGGCGCCCGCGCTGACCGCCATGCAGGCCGCCGACCGTGAGGACGAGCTCGGCGACTGGATGGAGGAGCACCACGTCACGGGCGGCTGGGACCTGGCGCCGGTCTTCGCCCAGGGCGGCCTGGACATCGACTGCCTCGAGGAGATAAAGGCCAAGGTCGTCGAGCCGGGCCTGCTCGACCAGGCGATCCACTGGATCGGGTACGCGCTGGAGACCGAGCAGCTGATGAGCGACATCGAGGACGCGACCGGCCGGGTCTCGTCCCTGGTCGCCTCGGCCAAGCAGTACTCCCAGCTGGACCGGGCCGCGCACCAGTGGATCGACGTGCACACCGGGCTGGACAGCACCCTGGTCATGCTCGGCCACAAGATCGGCGATGGCGTCAAGGTGGTCAAGGACTACGACCGCAGCCTGCCCCAGGTGCCCGCGCACCCGGCCGAGCTCAACCAGGTGTGGACCAACATCATCGACAACGCGGTGCAGGCCATGCACGGCGCCGGCACGCTGACGATCCGCACGTACCGCGAGGACGACCACGTCATCGTGTCGATCGGTGACACCGGGCCGGGCGTGCCCGAGGAGCTGCGCAAGCGGGTCTTCGAACCGTTCTTCACCACGAAGGCGGTCGGCGAGGGCACCGGGCTGGGCCTGGACATCTCGTACCGGATCGTGGTCAACGGCCACGGCGGGGACATCGTGCTGCAGTCGCAGCCCGGTGACACCAAGTTCCTGGTCAGCCTGCCGCTGGCCGAGCAGGCGTCCCGTTAATGAGGTGAGCCGCGAGCTCCGGCTCCCTATGATCAGGCACAGCGGTGGGCGGCTCCCCGCGGTGCTTCCTTCTCCACGACTCTTAATCGCAACCTAGCGTCGCGACTCTCCGCCCACCGCTTCCGCATGTCCCGGGGGAGGGTCGCGCCATGGATGCACTCGCAGTCGTACTGCTGCGCCGTACCGCCAAGGTCGCGGTCTCCGCGGCCGGGCCCGCCACGACCGATGGCGCGGCCTGGGCCCGAGCCCTGGAGGCCGACCTCGCCGAACGGGGCTGGCTGCTGCACCACGAGCTGCGGTCCGCGGCCGCGCGCCTGCCGCATCCGCTGCGGGTGCAGTGGGCGGACTGGCTGCTGGCCACGGTGGAGGAGATGGTCGGCGCCGACCGCACCATGATCCCGCAGTACCGCTCGTTCCCCGACACCCCGCGCGACACCGACGCGGTCTTCGTCCGCCGGCTGCTGACCCACCTGCTGGCCGTGCCCGGGGCGCCCTGCGTGCTCTGCGGCCGCGACGAGGGCGGCGAGCCGCTGGAGCCGTGCGGGCACCCGGTGTGCCGGGCCTGCTTCTCGCCCGAGCAGTTCAGCGCGTGCCCGATCTGCGGGCGCCGGCCCGCGGCCGGAACGCCCTACCTGCCGATGGTCGCGCCGAGTGGGCGCCCGCCGGCCGGACCCCCGATCCAGGTACGGCTGCTGCGCCTCGAACCGGACCCGGTCGGCGCGGCGACCGCGCTGCGCGACGAACTCGTGGCCCGGACCGCGGCGCTGGGCGAGGCGGACCGGGACGACCTGGCGGTGCTGGTCAAGGCCACCGCCGGGGCCCGGCTCGACTGGCTGCCCGAAACGGTGCCCGCGCGGGAGACGCTGGCCCTGGTCCTGGCCTGGGCGCTGCACGCGAGCGCGCTCACCGAGGCGTACCCGGCTGTGCTGGCCCAGGTGCGGCGGCGCTGGGAGACGGCCACCGATGCGGGGCGGACGCTGTGGGCGTACTCCGGGGGAGACCCGGGGCTGATCCTGCCCGTGCGGGCCGACGCGCCGTCCGCGCCGGGGGAGGCCTGGCGGCCGGTGGACGAGCCGGCCACGCCGGTGCCGGTCACCCGGGTGCGGGCCCTGCCACGGGCGCTGCGGCGGGTGGTGCTGGCCCACCTGGACGCGTGCGGGGCGGGAGCGGCGGCGGAGGATCTGCGGCGGCATGCTGCGGTGTGGAAGCGGCTCGGGGAGCGGTTGCACCCGTACGAGCGGGTGGCGGCCCACCCGGGCGCGGCGGTGGCGTTCGCGGCGCTGCGGGAGACCCGGACGGCGCGGGACTCCGCGCTCGGCGCGGCCATCGTGGCCGCTTGCGCTGCGGATCCGCGCCGCCTGATCCTGACCGGGCATGACGACGGTACGGTCACAGTCCGGGTCCGTTCCCACGCGGCCCTGGTGGAGCAGGCGTTCGCCGAGGGTGATGCCGGCCGGGCGGCGCGGCTGCTCAGCGAACGTCCGGGTGACCTGTGGCGGCGGGTGGATCAGCTGCTGCGGGCGTGCGGGCCAGATGGGCACGGGGCGCTGACGGATGTGCTGCGGGACAGCGCGGGGCGGGTCTCGCCGGGCGTGCTGGCCGCAGCGGCCGCGGAGCTGAACGGGCGGGACGAAACGGTGGCGGCGACGCCAGAGCAGCTGGCCGCGGTGGCGGCGGCTCGGGCTGCGGGTGTGGTGCGTGCTCGCGGTGCGGCCTACTCGACCGCCACTACGGCCGTCCCGGCTGCCGCCTCCGCCGAGGCAATGGGCAACAACTTGGGTCGGGCGCTCCGGGCTGCTCTCGGAGCTGTCACGGGCCGATCCGCCGCGGACGGCGGACGACGCCCGGACGCGGGTGCCGCACGCCGGCCCGGCGACGTCGCGCCGGAAGCCGAGGGCACGCCTGGGGACGGTGCCGCCGGGGTCGTCGGTGGACGGCCCGGGCCCGGGATGCCGCGGCGTGTCTTCTTCCCGCGCGGCAGCACTGTCACCACGTGGACGGAGCCCGAGCGCCGCGAGCCGCTGCCCGCCGCAGCGATCGCCGCCGTGCGTACCGTCGTGGACGATGAGCTGGCCCGCCGGGCCGCCCGGCTCGATCGGTTCGACGTGGCCGTGATCGACGCCGCCCTCGCCGGCGTGCCCGCGCCGATGCGGGAGCGGGCCGCCTCCGCCCAGTTCGCCGGCTGGCCGCGCGGCAGCGTCCGGCCGCTTCCCGACGGTGCGGTGCTGCGGCTGTTCCTGCACTGGCAGGACACCGATGACGCCGCCCGGGTCGATCTCGACCTCTCCTGCGCGTTCTTCGACGCGGACTGGCAGCAGGTCGGGCTGTGCGACTACACCGAGTTGCGGTTCGCGGTCGACGCGGCCGTGCACTCCGGTGACCTCACCTCGGCGCCCGCGCCGCTGGGGGCGACCGAGTTCCTGGACCTGGAGCTGACCCGGCTCGCGCAGGAAGGAGTGCGCTACGCGGTGCCGGTGGTGCTCAGCTACAACGCCGTGCCGTTCGAGCTGCTCACCGAGGCCTTCGCCGGGTTGATGCGGCCGCTCGCCGGTGGGGCGCAGTTCGATGCCGCGCGGGTCGAGCAGCGTTTCGACCTGCGGGGTGACGCCCGGGTGCTGATGCCGATGGTGCTCGACCTGACGGACCGGCGGCTGCTCTGGACCGACCTGACCCTGCCGGGGCACGGCTACGGCCACAGCGTCGGCCGGCACGGCGGACAGCTGGCGCGGGCCGCCGCGGATCAGTGGGAGCACTTCGCCGGCGGCAACCGGGCGACCCTGCTCGATCTGATGGCGTGGCAGGCGGCCGGCCGGGCGGACCGGGTGATCGTCGTCCACGCGGACGGGACCTGCACCGAGGTCGCGCCCACCGTCGCGGCGGTTCGTGCTGCCGCCGCCGTGGGCACCGGGGCGCCGGCTGAAGCGGATGCGGTCGAGGGTCGTACCGTGCTGGCCGCGACCACCGACGGTGCGGCGCTGGATCGGCTCGTCCCGGTCCGGGTCGCCGCGGGCTCGGTGGCCCTCACGGTCACCGGCCGGCCGGGAGAGCCCTGGACGCAGCTGCACGCGCCCGATGTGATGGGCCAGCTCGCCGCTCCCGGATAGACGACAGCCGTCGGCGCCCCCGCAAATTGTGGGGGCGCCGACGGCCGGCGTTCGTCAGTGCTGGAGCAGCCCGCGCACGTAGGCCGCCTGGCCCACGTGCTGGGTGTCGTCGTTCAGGATGCTCACCAGGCGCACGCCCAGCGTCACCGGCGGATCCCAGGAATCGTCCACCACCCGGTCCAGGTCGCCGTCCGTGAGGCCGGCGAGGTAGGACTGCGTGCGTTCGTGCACCGCCTGGTAGTACTCCACCAGCACCGCTGCGCTCTCCGGCCGGACGGCCAGGACCTGGGCTGCCGCGTGGGCATAGCCGTTGTCGTCCGGGTCCGGCTTCAGGCCGAAGCGCGGGGCCCGGTCGCCCGTCACCCAGATCTGGTCCTGACCGGTCAGTTCGGCCAGGTAGCCGTCCTGGATCCGGGTGAGGTGCCAGACCAGCCAGGCGACCGTGTTGGCCCCCTCGGCCGGGGGCGTCCGCAACTGCTCGGGGCTCAGCCCGTCGACGGCCGACCGTACGAGCTCGGGAAGCCGGTCGAAGGCCTCGATGAGCAGATCTTTGCTGTGCACTGACGCCCTCCGTGGTGCTACTCGGTCGCGCCCTGGTCCGGGGCGACGTCCTGGTTCGGCTGCTGCTGTTGCTGCTGGTCCTGCTGGCCGGTGCCGTCCGGGGTGGCCGGCTCCGTGCCGGTGTCCGCCGGCCCGGTCGTCGGGGCCGTGGTCGGCTCCGTCGTGGTGTCCGTCGGGGTCGCGGTCGGCTCCGTCGTCGCCGTGGGCTCCGGGTCGTCGGTCGCATCCGTCGCCGGCTGCTCACTCGGCGCGACCGACGGGGCCGGTGCGGGCCGGTCGTTGGACGAGTTGTTGCCGACGGCGTTGCCCAGGCTGGTGCCGGTGGTGTCGGTGACGCCGACCTTGGTGGACAGGGGCTCCCCGAAGGCCTTCTCGGACATCCAGATCGCACCCATGGCGAGCACGAACACCGCGCCGGCGAGCATCGCCACCCGTCCCCAGCGGACCTGCCGCTTGCGGGCCGGCTCCGGGACCGTGTGCGAGGGCAGGTCCTCCTCGGTCGCCGCGGCGACCTCCGGCGTGCCCACCGCCGCCGGCGCCTTGATGAAGGTGGGCGCGATGGTGCTGAGCCGTGCGGCGCCCCGTTTCAAGGACCTCTGGTAGATCTCCGATCCGACCGAGCCGACGACACTGGCGACCGCGGCACCGGCGAGTGTGCCGGCTACTCCCAGGAAGGAGCCGATGACGGCTGCGGTGACTGCCGCGAGTGTGCCCGCGATGATTTTGGTGATCTCGATGCCGGACCAGATGCGGTCCGGTGCGTGCTCGCTCATGTCCTCCTCGCATCGAACTGCTGTAAGCGGGCAAAACGTCAATGTTTACCGATGCGCTCGCCGCTAAACCAACCCTTCTCGGCGAGCACCTCCCGCAGCGGCCGGACGATCAGCCCTTGCTCCTCGGCGAGGCGCCGTCTGGCCAGCTTGCGGGTGCGCAGGATGCCGATCAGGCCGATCGCGCCGATCGCATACTGCACCGACATCGCGACCTTGAAATCCGCGATGCCGTACGTCGCCTGTCCGCCGGTGCGGGCGTCCAGGATCAGGCCGACGAGCAGGATCGACACCAGCGAGGCGACGAAACCGCCCACGTTGACGATGCCGGTGGCGGTGCCGAGCCTGTTCGGCGGGTTGAACGTGCGGGCGAACTCGAAGCCGATCATCGAGCCGGGCCCGCCGAGCCCGAGCGCGAGCACCAGCACCACCAGCACGGCCAGCGGCGCCCGCCCCGGCCAGGCGATGATCAGGCCCCAGCCCAGTGCGTTGGCCGCGATCACCCCGAGCACCAGCCACGAGCGGCGCAGCGGATGGCGCTGCACCAGCACCCCGACCAGCGGGCCCGCAGCCATGCCGGTCAGCACGAACAGGGTCAGCAGCGCGCTCGCCGTGCCGCGCGACAGTCCCTCCCCGGCCACCAGGAACGGATAGCCCCAGATCAGCGCGAAGACCGTGCCGGGGAACTGGGTGGTGAAGTGGGTCCACAACCCGAGCCGGGTGCCCGGATGCCGCCACGCGCTCGACAGGTCGCTGCCGAGCTGGCGGAGCGTGAGCGCCTCACCCGAACTGACCCGGCGCTGCGGACTGTCGTGCAACGCGACCCCCGCGACGACCGCCACGAAGATCCCGGCGGCGGCCGCCGAGACGAACGCGGTGGTCCATCCCGGACCGGCCAGCAGGGCCGCCAGCGGTACGGCGCTGAGCACCTGCCCGAGCTGCCCGACGAGGCCGGTCAGCTGGGTCACCACGGGCACCCGCCGGCCGGGGAACCATTGCGGCACCAGGCGCAGCACGCTGATGAAGGTCATCGCGTCGCCGGCCCCGACCAGCACCCGGGCGATGACCGCCCCGGTGATCCCGTCGGAGAACGCCATCAGCGCCTGGCCGGCCGCCATGATGACGGCGCCACCGACCACCAGCCGCAGCGAGCCGAACCGGTCGAGCAGCACGCCCACCGGCACCTGCAGGCCGGCGTAGACCAGCAGCTGCAGGACGGCGAACGAGGCCAGCGCGCCGGCGCCGATGTCGAAACGGGCCTGCGCGTCCAGCCCGGCGACACCGAGGGACGTGCGGTGCAGAACCGCGACCACGTAGGCCGACAGCCCCACGGCCCATACCGCCCAGGCCCGGGCACTGCCCAGCATGACAACAACTCCATCCGATCGCGTGCCCCCACCCTTTCTCCGAAGGCGGGGGCACGACAACGATCCGGGTCACAAATGGGACGTGGGACCCGTCACGCCACTCGACCGGGTGGTTCCGCGGCGTCAGCCGAGCAGCGCCGGCGTGAGATGGGCGGTGAGCCAGCCGACCGTCTCCCGCAGATACTCCGCGCGGGAGCTGCGGTGCTGCAGCTCGTGACCCTCGCCGGGGAACAGCAGATACTTGTGCGGGACGCCGCGCTCGGCCAGCGCCGCCGCCACCTGCTCGGCCTCGATCACCGGCACGTTGCTGTCGTTCTCGCCGTGCACGATCATCAGCGGCGTCCGGAGCTGGTCGATGTGCGTGATCGGGGACAGGTCGCGCAGCAGCTCCGCGTCGGCCACCGGGTCGCCGTACTTCGACACCGCCGCCGCGGCGATCCACGGCTCGGTGTGTTCGTAGAAGGTCGCGAAGTTCGACATGCCGCACACGTCGATGCCCACGGCGAACATCGACGGGTACGTGGTCAGCGCGGCCAGCGTCAGGTAGCCGCCGTACGAGCGGCCCATGCAGCCGACCCGCGCCCGATCCGTCACGCCCTGCTCGACCAGGTAGCCCACGCAGGCGGCGACGTCGCCGATCGCGGCGTAGCGCAGGGCGCCGTTGTCCGCGTTGACGAAGCTGCGGCCGAAGCCGGAGGAGCCGCGCACGTTGGGCGCGAAGACCGCGATGCCCCGGTCCACCAGCGACTGGAACAGCGGGCCGTGACCCGGGCGTTCCTGTGCCTCCGGACCGCCGTGCAGCCACAGCACGGTCGGGTGCGGGCCCGCCCCGGCCGGCCGGAACAGCCAGCCGCTGATCTCCAGGCCGTCGTGCGAGGCGAAGCGGTGCAGCACCGGCCGGACCGCGTCCGGCGCCGGCTCCTCGACCGAGACCGGGTGCAGGTCACCGTCGTACGTCCACACGCCGTGCGGCTGTCCCGGGCCCTCGGCGGTGAACGCCAGGGTGCTCCCGTCGAAGCACCAGGAGACTCCGGAGGCCACGGTCCCGGGCAGCTCGACCTTCGTCGTGTCGCCACCGCGCAGCACGGTCAGCTCGGACTCGCCGCCGCGGACGTTCCAGAGCACCGCGACCGCCCGGCCGTCCGCGGTCAGCGCGAACGACTCGACCTCGGCGGTCTCCGATGACGCCAGGATCTCCACCTTGCCGTCGGCCACCCGGATCAGCACCGGGAGCTCGCCGGCGTCGCTGCGGGCGTACACCGCGCCGTCGGGGCCGAAGCAGGCCTGCTCGCCGCTGGTCACGTACTCCTCGACACCGGTGGCCAGATCGCGCACGACGATGTAGCGGCCGCTGCGCGGGCCGTGGCGCAGCAGCGCCCGGCTGCGGTCGGGCGAGACGTCGAACAGCGTCACGAGCTCGCCGGTCGTGATGACCTCGCGGGTGCCGTGCTCGGCGTCCACCAGCAGGGTGGTCTCCAGGTTCTCGGTGACCGCGAGCAGCGGGCGCCCGGGCAGCCAGCGCACGTTGTCGGCGCTGTCGGACCCGAAGCCGGCCACCTGGTGCAGCGCCGAGCCGTCCGGGCGGATCAGCCACACCTCGGTGCGGGGCGCGCCACCCGGAGCGATCAGGCAGGCGAGCCACCCGCCGCCGGTCGACCACTGCACCGAGACGACGGGGTGCTCACCGGTGTCCACGAGGAAGGTCAGGTCGCTGCCGACCGGCTGCACCCACACCTTGGGCGAGCCGCTGCGGTCGGAGACGTACGCCGCGTGCCGGCCGTCGGGCGACAGCGCCCCCGACCAGCTGCCGGAGACCTCCGACGGGAGGTCCCCGGACTGCCGATTCATCCACCCCACGGGCAGCACGGTGACGTCGACGCGGTTCAGCTGACCGGTCATACGGGTCCTCCCTCGATCTGCTAGATCCCCTTGTCCTGCAACCACATCTCGAGCAGCGCCAACTGCCACAGCTGGTTCGCCCCGAGCGTCGTACGAGCAGTGTTCGGGTCGGCCAGTAGCGCGTCAACGTACTCCTGCCGGAACAGTCCGCGCGCCCGGGCCGCCGGTGCGTGCAGCGCGTCGCGGACCAGCTCCAGCATCGGCCCTTCCAGGTGCCGGATCCCGGGAACCGGGAAGTAGCCCTTGGTGCGGTCGATCACCTCGTCCGGCACCACGCCGCGGGCCGCGTCCTTGAGCACGCCCTTGCCGCCCTGGGCCAGTTTCAGCTCGGGCGGGCAGGCGGCGGCCAGCTCCACGAGCTCGTGGTCGAGGAACGGCACGCGCGCCTCCAGCCCCCACGCCATGGTCATGTTGTCGACCCGCTTGACCGGATCGTCGACGAGCATGACCTGGGAATCCAGCCGCAACGCCGCGTCGACACTCGCGGTGGCACCCGGCCGGGCGAAGCTCGCCGCGACGAACTCGCGGCTGACGTCGCTGTCCAGCAGCCACTCCGGGGAGAGCTGGCGGGCCAGCTCGGCGTACGGCCGGTCGAAGAACTCCCGGGCGTACGCGTCCACGGCCTGCTCGCGGGGCACGTCCCGAAGCGGCGGGTACCAGCTGTAGCCGGCCAGGATCTCGTCCGCGCCCTGCCCCGACTGCACGACCTTGACGTGCTGCGAGACGTCCTCGCTGAGCAGGTTGAAGGCGATGCAGTCGTGGCTGACCATGGGCTCGCTCATCGCCGCGACCGTGCGCGCCACCGCGGGCAGGAAGCGGTCCTTGCCGATCCGGATCTGGTGGTGGGTGGTGTCGAACTGCTTGGCGATGATGTCGGAGTAGGCGAACTCGTCGCCGCTCTCGCCGGCCGCCGACTCGAAGCCGATGCTGAACGTGGTCAGCCCGCGCTGGCCCTGCTCGGCCAGCAGCGCCACGATGTAGCTGGAGTCGAGCCCGCCGGAGAGCAGCACGCCGACCGGCACGTCGGCGACCATCCGGCGCTCGACGGCGGTCCGCAGCGACTCGTGGATCGCCTCGGCCCACTCGGCCCGCGACTTGATCAGCGTGCGGGTGTGGTCGGCCTCCCAGTAGACGCGCTCGACCGACGTGCCGTCCGCCTCGATGATCCGGACCGTGGCCGGGGGCAGCTTGCGGATGCCGCTGACCATCGTGCGCGGCGCCGGCACGACCGAGTGGAAGGTCATGTAGTGCTGCAGGGCCACCTTGTCGATCGAGGTGTCGACGTCGCCGGCGGCCAGCAGGGCCGGCAGGGTGGACGCGAAGCGCAGCCGGCCCGGGGTCTCGGCCAGGTACATCGGCTTGATGCCGAGACGGTCCCGGGCCAGCATGACCCGGCCGGTGGCGTGCTCGGCGATGGCGAAGGCGAACATGCCGAGGAAGTGCTGCACGCAGTCGGCGCCCCAGCGGTGGTACGCCTTGAGGATCACCTCGGTGTCGGAGGTGGAGGCGAAGGTGTAGCCGTAACCTCGCAGCTCGTCGCGCAGCTGCTGGTAGTTGTAGATGCAGCCGTTGAAGACCAGGGTCAGGCCGAGCTGGGCGTCGGTCATCGGCTGGGAGCCGGCCTCGGAGAGGTCGATGATCTTGAGCCGGCGGTGCCCGAACGCGATCGGGCCGCGCTGCCAGATTCCTTCGCCGTCGGGCCCGCGGGACTGCAGGCACGGCATCATCCGCCGGACGGCGTCGCCGTCCGCTGCCTGGGCGTCGTACCGCAGTTCGCCGCCGATTCCACACATGGCCTGAACCTCCTTGGGGGCAGTAGGAGGCGCACCCAAGACTGACCAGGGTGTGCTTCTCCCGTTTCGGTTGTGTATCGCAGCCGTAACGCTCTTTACCCGAGCAACCGGCCTTACCCGAACAGCCAGGTGTCCTTCGAGCCGCCGCCGCGCGACGAGTTGACGATCATGCTGCCGGCCGGGGCGACCCGGGTCAGCGCGGCCGGTGCGACCACCGACTGGCTGCCGGTGAAGACGAACGCGCGCAGGTCGACGTGGCGCGGGGCGAGCTGGTGGCCGTCGAAGACCGGGTGGGTGGAGAGGTCGACGACCTCCTGGGCCACCCAGCGGTGCGGCGCGGTGCGGATCTGCCGGCGGACCGCGGCGATGTCCTCGGGCGAGGCGTGCGGGCCGATCACGATCCGGTCGCCGCCGTAGCCGTCGACCGGCTTGCAGACCAGCTCCTCCAGCCGGCCGAGCACCTGCTCACGCTGCTCGGGGATGCCGCACAGGTACGTCGGCACGTCGGCCAGCAGCGGCTTCTCGCCCAGGTAGTACTCGATCAGCTTGGGCACGTACGCGTAGACGGCCTTGTCGTCGCCGATGCCGTTGCCCAGCGCGTTGGCCAGCACGACGGTGTCCGCGTGCAGGGCGGTGACCAGGCTCGGGCCCAGCGGCATGCCGTCCGCGCCGGGCGAGTGCACCAGGCTGTCCTCGCCCATCCGCAGGTAGATCACGTCGACCGGATACTTGCGGCCGTTGCGGATCCGGTGCACCCGGCCCTCGTCGACCAGCAGCTCGGTGCTGCGGACCAGCGGTACGCCCATCTCCTCGGCCAGCATCCGGTGCTCGAACCAGGCCGAGTCGTCCGGGCCCTGGCTGAGCACGACCACCGCGGGGTTGTCGCCCGCCGCCGGGCCGGCCGCGTCGAGCAGCGCCCGCAGCAGCAACCGCGGGGTCTCCTCGATGCTGAGCAGGTCGTCGGGGCGGGGCAGCTCGGGCAGCACGCTCTCGGTGAGCCGGCGGTTCTGCATCGCGTACCCGATGCCGGAGGGCACCCGCAGGTTGTCCTCCAGCACGCACCAGTTGCCCTCGCCGTCGCGGACCAGGTCCACGCCGGCCACCTGGGCGCGGACGCCCGGCCGGCTGACCAGGGCGCCGCTGGGGCGCAGCTCCGGGGAGCCGTCGATGACCCACTCCGGCACGACGCCGTCCTTGACCACCACGCGGTCGGTGTAGACGTCGTTGACGAACGCGTCCAGTGCGCGGACCCGCTGGACCAGGCCGATCCGCAGCTCCCGCCAGTCGGCTGCCGGAACCAGGCGCGGCACCAGGTCGAACGGGAAGAGCCGGGTCGCCGCCTCGCCGGCCACGCTGAAGGTGATGCCGCGGGCGCGCTGCTCGTCGTCCTTGGCGTCCTCGCGGCGGCGCAGCCCGGCCGGGCCGAGCGCGCTGAGCACGTTGACGATGCCCTGGTAGTCCGGCATGACGTCGCCGTCCGGGAACGCCTCGTCGCCGGCCGCCGCGTACGGGGTCAGCCCGGCCGGGACGGTCTGCCCGTCCGGACCGATGCCGGTCGCGCCGCCCCGGGTGTCGGCGATGACCAGGTCGACCACGTCGGAGATGCGGCCGCGGCGGGTCATCGCGCGGCGCTGGCGGGCCGCGGAGCTGCCCCGGCTGAGGGCCTGCACGGACAGGTCGAAGACCTGCTCCCAGTCGCCGAGCTCCTCCAGCTGGGGCCGCAGCTCGGCGATCAGCCGCTCGACGGCGACCGCCGCGGGCACCGGCACGGGGGAGCGGGGCAGGTCGAGCAGGTCACCTTCCAGGCCGGACCGGGCGGCCCGCCACATCGCGGCGCGGTGCAGCGGTGGCCGGATCGCCTCGATCGGCCGGCCCGCGCGGTAGTCCTGCCGGGCCCGCAGCACGAGCCCGCGGAACAGGCCGGCCAGCAGCACCACGGTGTCGGCGTCCGGGCTGGAGTCGGTGACGCGCAGCTCCACGGTCGGCAGGTGGGCCGAGGGCCGGACGTCGAAGTAGACCATCTTCGGGTCGGTGATCGTGCCCGAGGCGATCAGGTCGGCCACCAGGGCGTCGTGGTCGGCGGCGGAGGTCACCACGCCGCTGTCGCCGGCGGTCGGCCAGCGCAGCCAGACCAGCGAGCGGACGCTGGCGTAGCCGCTGTCCTCACCCATCCAGTACGGGGAGCTGGCGGACAGCCCCAGCAGCACCGGGAGGGCCGGGGCGACCCGCTGGGCGATCGACACCGCCTCGTCGCGGTCGGGGATGCCGACGTGCACCTGGGCGCCGCAGATGAGCTGTTCCCGGGCCAGCATCTGGTATTCGTCGAGCATCCGGCGGTACCGCGAGGTCGGGGTGACCGGCAGGGAGTCGAGGTCGACCAGCGGGACCGTGCCCGCGGCGACCAGCCCGAGGCCGAGCGACTCGGCGACACCGATGGCCCGGCGGCGCAGCGACACGATCCCGTCGCGCAGCTCGTCGAGCGTGGCCGCCACCGGGGTGTTCGTCTCGACCACCGACCGGTGCAGCTCGGCCGAGAAGTGCGCCTCGTCGAGCTGGTCGAGCACCTCCGGGGCCCGGGGCACGAGCTCCCTGGTCTTGAGGTCGACGACGTGCAACTCCTCCTCGACGCCGAGGGTGAGCTCGGTGCCGGTGCTGCTGTCCGCCTCCTTCGCGCCGTCGTCCTCCGAGACCTTGAGTGACTCCGTCATGCCTGCGACCGCCTATGTCCTCGTCCGTTGCCCGGAGCCTTGCCAGCTCATGTACCGAACCTGTGACGTGCCCATTTCCGGCGCCGACCAAGCATGACGATCCTGACACCCCGATGCTCGCCCGCCCGTACCCCGATGCGCGCAAGCCGGTCCGGCGTGCGCGATCCTGCTCGCGGCTGCGCGAAAAACCGGTTCACTGAGCCCGAGCGCGCTTGTGCTTGTGCAATTACTCACCGGCGCTATGGTGCCCGGTGGCGCGCCCCCTACTCTCCGGACACCATTAACGAACGTTCGAGCGCAGGCGTTCGATGACGCATCACCTGAAGGGGAGGCAGTCGTGACAATGGCCGGCGAGAAGTACGTCTACGATTTCGCGGAAGGTCATCGGGGGCTCAAGGAGCTGCTCGGCGGCAAGGGTGCCAACCTGGCCGAGATGACCCGACTGGGCCTGCCGGTGCCGGCCGGATTCACGATCACCACCCGGGCCTGCCAGGCCTACCTGGCGACCGGCAGCAACCCCGCCGGGCTGGCCGGGGAGATCGACGAGCATCTTGCCGCGCTGGAGTCCACGATGGGCCGGCGGCTCGGTGACCCGGCCGATCCGTTGCTGGTCTCGGTGCGATCCGGGGCGGCCTTCTCGATGCCCGGCATGATGGAGACGGTGCTCAACGTCGGGCTCAACGACGCCAGTGTGGTGGGGCTGGCGGCGCAGGCCGGCGGCAACGACCGGTTCGCCTGGGACTCGTACCGCCGGCTGATCCAGATGTTCGGCAAAACGGTCTGCGACGTACCCGGTGAGGAATTCTCCGCGGCTCTGGACGAGGCCAAGAACGCGCGCGGCGCCACCGATGATCTGCATCTGGACGCCGATGATCTGCGGGCCCTGGTGGATCGCTACAAATACATTTTCGCCAAGCACACCGGCTACGACTTCCCGCAGGATCCGCGCGAGCAGATGGAATTGGCGACGGCCGCCGTGTTCCGTTCCTGGAATGCCGAGCGGGCGGTTCTCTACCGCCGCCAGGAACGCATTCCGGCCGATCTCGGCACGGCCGTGAACGTGGTCGCGATGGTCTTCGGCAACCTGGGCGCGGACTCCGGCACCGGCGTGGCGTTCACCCGCGACCCGGCCAGCGGCGCCCAAGGCATCTACGGCGACTACCTCGCCAACGCGCAGGGTGAGGACGTCGTGGCCGGCATCCGCAACACGGTCCCGCTGCAGGAGCTGGCCACCCTCGACCCCCGCTCGTACGAGGAGCTGCTTCAGATCATGGCCAAGCTGGAGGGCCACTACCGGGACCTGTGCGACATCGAGTTCACCATCGAGCGCGGCAAGCTGTGGATGCTGCAGACCCGGGTCGGCAAGCGCACCGCCGGCGCCGCCTTCCGGATCGCCGCCCAGCTGGTCAACGAGGGCATGATCGGCCTCGACGAGGCACTGCGCCGGGTCTCCGGGGCGCAGCTCGCCCAGCTGATGTTCCCGCGCTTCGACCTGGACAGCGACCCGGTCGCGCTGGTCAAGGGCATCGGCGCGTCCCCCGGTGCGGCGGTCGGCCGGGCCGTCTTCAGCGCGGCGCGCGCCGTCGAGCTGGCCGCGGCCGGTGAGCAGGTCATCCTGGTGCGCCGGGAGACCAACCCGGAGGACCTGTCCGGCATGATCGCCGCTCAGGGCATCCTCACCGCCCGGGGCGGCAAGACCAGCCACGCGGCCGTGGTGGCCCGCGGCATGGGCCGCACCTGCGTCTGCGGCGCGGACTCGCTGGAGATCACGGCGGACCGCTTCACCGTGGCCGGCCGCACGGTCGCCGAGGGGGACGTGATCTCGGTGGACGGCACCACGGGCTGTGTCTACCTGGGCGCGGTGCCGGTGCGCCCGTCCGAGGTCGTGCAGTACTTCGAGGGCACGCTGACCCCGCAGGAGACCGAGGATCCGCTGGTCGAGGCCGTACACCAGATCGTCTCGCACGCCGACGCGGCCCGGACGCTGGCCGTGCGCACCAACGCCGACACGGCCGACGACGCGGCCCGGGCCCGGCGCTTCGGCGCCGAGGGCATCGGCCTGTGCCGGACCGAGCACATGTTCCTCGGCGACCGGCGCGAGCTGGTCGAGCGCCTGATCCTGGCGGCGAACCCCAGCGAGCGGGCGGACGCGCTGGCCGCGTTGCTGCCGTTGCAGCGGGCGGACTTCGTGGACCTGTTCCGGGCCATGGACGGCCTGCCGGTGACCGTACGGCTGATCGACCCGCCGCTGCACGAGTTCCTGCCCTCGCTGGAGGAGCTCGCGGTCAACGTGGCCGTGGCCCGGGAACGCGGGGAGGACCACGCCGAGGACGCCGAGCTGCTCGACGCCGTCCGCCGGATGCACGAGCAGAACCCGATGCTTGGCCTTCGCGGCGTACGCCTGGGCCTGGTCATTCCCGGATTGTTCGCGATGCAGGTCCGGGCGATCACCGAGGCCGCCGTGCAGCTGGCCGGCGAGGGCCTGGACCCGCACCCGGAGATCATGGTGCCGCTGGTCGGCGCCGTGCAGGAGCTGGAGACGGTCCGCCGCGAGTGCGAGCAGATCGTGGCCGAGGTCGTCGCCGGCAGCGGCGTACGGGTGCTGATCGGCACGATGATCGAGGTGCCGCGGGCCGCGCTGACCGCCGGGCAGATCGCCGAGGCGGCCGACTTCTTCTCCTTCGGCACCAACGACCTCACCCAGATGGGCTGGGGTTTCTCCCGCGACGACGTCGAGGGCGCGTTCTTCTGGCGCTACCTGGAGCTGGGCATCTTCGGCATCTCGCCGTTCGAGTCGATCGACCGCGACGGCGTCGGCCGGCTGATCCGGATCGCGGCCGAGGAGGGCCGGGCCGTGCGTCCCGACCTGAAGCTGGGCGTCTGCGGCGAGCACGGCGGTGACCCGGAGTCGGTGCACTTCTTCCACGAGGTCGGCCTGGACTACGTCTCGTGCTCACCGTTCCGGGTGCCGGTCGCGCGACTGGAGGCCGGCCGAGCGGCGATCACCGCGGGGGATTCGGACAGCCGCTGACGCGGCCGGGCGCGTAGGCTCCCGGGCCGTGCGACACGCGATCATCATCGGCAACACCGACGGCATCGGGCTGGCGCTGACCCGGCGGCTGCTCAGCGACGGCTGGGCGGTCACCGGCCTGTCCCGGCGGTCCGCCACGATCGAGCACGACCGGTACGCGCACCTGGCGGCCGATGTCACCGCCGCCGGCTACCGGCAGGAGCTGACCCGGGCGGTGGCCGCCGCGGGCCGCGTCGACCTGTGCGTCTACGCCGCCGGGGTCGGTGACCTGCTCGACCTCGACGACCTCGCGGCGCAGACCCGGGCCATCGAGGTGAACCTGCTCGGCGTCGCCCGTACGGTCGAGGTGATCGTGCCGCACCTGCTGGCGGCCGGTGGCGGGCACCTGATCGGCCTGTCCAGCCTGGCCGACGCGCTCATCACCCCGCAGGCGCCCGGCTATGCGGCATCGAAGGCGGGCATGTCGGCGTACCTGCTCGCGCTGGGTGCCACCTTGCGCCCGCGTGGGGTGGCGGTCAGCACCGTGCGGTTCGGCTTCGTCGACACCAAGATGGCCAAGGGGCCGGTGAAGCCGATGATGATCACGGTGGACCGGGCGGTCGAGGTGCTGATGCGCTGCGTGCGGACCCGGGCGGCGGTCGTCTCGTACCCGCGGCGGATGGCCCTGCTGGTGCGGGCGGCGGCGCCGATCGCCCGGGCCGGCGCCCGCCGGGCAGGACCCCGGCGCTGACGTTCGCCCCGGCGCGGCGTCCGGAGCCCCGTTTCTGCACTTTGAGTGCCAACTTTGTGCGACATCCGTCCGGGGCCTTGAGCTGCGGGCCGGGACGGCACAGAGTTGGTCGGGGCGTCACCCGCCCGGAGGTGACTGACGTGGCGGCTCTCGAGCGGATGGTCGGTGCCGGCGACGTGGTGGTCGTCGGCCGGGCGGCGAGCGTGCAGTTCGCCGGGCGGCTCGGCTTCACGTTCCGGGTGGTGGCGGTGGACGCCCGGCCGACGTACGCGGGCTGGGCCTGGCTGGACGGCTACCAGCTCGACAACCGGGGTCGCGCGGTGGCCCGGCGCCGCATCTTCGTCCGCCTGGCCGGCCTCGGCCGCCTCCGGGCCGGCTGAGTTCGGCGTCCCTACGCGACGTCGGGCCGGGTCATCAGCGGCGACCGCAGGTGCGACCTCAGGTCCGAGGTGGTCAGCGGCACGGTGCTCCACGTGGCGATGGCTACGCCGGCGCCGGCGTCGAGCACCAGCCGGACCCGGTGCGGGCTGGTGATGACGAAGAGCTCGGCGATGAACGTGTCGCCCTGCCAGGCGCCGGCGGCGACGACCGGACGGCCGAGCGGTGAGCTCTCCCGCCAGTCACCGTGACCGGCGGCGAGCTTCAGCGAGGGGCCGAGCTGCAGATGCCATCCCCCGTCGACCGGCTCGGCGACCACCGTGGTGCCGTCGGGCAGGGCCGAACCCTCGGCCGAGGCGTCGATGGCGGCCGTGGCGGATCGGGACCGGCCGGCCGGGCCGGCCGGCGGCGGGAACGACAGCCGGCCCAGCCGCTCGGCGAGGACCTCGTCGTCCCGGGCGCTTCCCGGGTTGTCCAGGCCCGGTAGCAGCAGCTCCCACAATGCGCCGGGCATCTCCTGGTTCGGGTCGCCGCCGCCGGTCACGGCGACCACAAGATCGTGGGCCGGGACGACCACGCACAGCTGCCCGTAGGCGCCTTCACCGCGATAACCGTGCCGTGACATCCAGAACTGGTAGCCGTACCCGGCCAGTCCGTCGGGATTGGGCAGCAGCTCCGGGTCCGGCTGGGTCGCGACGTGCTTACTGGTCGCGAGGTCGACCCAGGTGCGCGGGATCAGTTGCCGGTCGCCCCAGGCGCCTCCCTGCAGGAGCACCTGGCCGAACGCGGCGACGGCCTCGGTCGTGAGATGCAGCCCGTGGAAGCCGAAGACGGCGCCGCTGGACAACCGGTCCCACTCGGCGTGGTCGATGCCCATCGGGTGGAAGAGACGCTCGTCGAGCAGTTCCGGCAGACCCCGGCCGGTGACCCGCTCCACGATCCGGGCCAGGACGCCGGTGGTCGCGTTGTCGTAGGCGTGCCGGTTCCCCTCCGGCTCCGGGAACGGTACGCGCAGGAAGCCCTTGACCAGGTCGGCCGGCTCCAGCTCCCAGGCCTCGGCGAGGCTGTCCCTGGTGTGCCCGGTGGTCATGGACAGCAGGTGGTGCACGGTGAGCCGGCGGCCCTGCTCGCCGAGGCCGGCCGGCACGTGGTCGGGCAGCACGTCCACCACCCGGTCGTCGAGCGAGAGCAGCCCGTCGGCGATCGCGAGCCCCACGGCGACCGAGGTGAACGACTTGGTCAGCGAGTAGAGCAGGTGCGGGCGGGCGGCCGCGTACGGCGCCCACCAGCCCTCGGCGACGACGTGCCCGTGGCGCACCACCATGATCGAGTGCACCTCGACGGACCGCGCCTCGAGCCGGTCCAGCAGCGCCCCGATCGCGCGGGACGACACCCCCGACGCGGCCGGCGTCGAACGGGGCAACAGCGGGCGGTGAGAGGGCACCGAGGGACCCTAGCAAGGCGTACGCGTGAGGCCCGCACCATTATCGGTGCGGGCCTCTCTCGCCGCGGTGGCTAGTTGCGGATGATGGTGAACGTGCTGGTCGGGTTCTCGATGTCCTTGAAATTGTTGCTCAGGCGCAGGTTGGTGAAGGTGGCCGAGCCGACCGCCGGCCCCTGACCGCTCTCCGGCATCGGGTTGGCCCAGATGCCGTAGCCGGACTTGGCGTCGTACGCGTCACCGCTCCTCTGCGCCCCGGTGATCGAGACGTTGGTGAAGACGGTGTCCTTGATCGGGTTCTGCGGGCAGGTCGGGCACGTGTAGTTGGTCTGGAACATGATGCCCGAGTAGGTGGGGTCGACGATGTCGACGTTGCTCACCCGGATGCCCTGGAAGACCTTCGACGCGGAGAAGACCCAGATCGCCGGGAACACCTGGGCGCCCCAGAAGTGGCCGCCCGCCCGCACGATCGAGATGTTGTCGAACACGGTCGGCGGGTCGGCGCCGAAGCCGTTCATCGGGTAGCCGAAGTCCAGCGAGCTGATCGTGATGCCCGAGTAGACCAGGGTGTCCGCGATGTAGATGTTCTTGAACGTGTTGGCGTAGCCGCCGTAGACCGCGATGCCCGCGGCGCGCCAGGTGAGCGTGGTGGACAGGTTGGAGTAGACGTTGTTGATCTCGTCGGAGCCGCCCGCGTCGATCGCCGAGAACAGCGCGAAGCTGTCGTCGCCGGTGGCCCGCGCGTCGTTGTTGTCGACCAGGTTGTCGGTGCTGCCGTTGGTCATGTTGACGCCGTCGGCGAACAGGTTGCGGATCCGCGAGTTCTTGATCGTCATACGGTCGGTGTTGGCGCCCCAGTAGAGGCAGACCGTGTGCTCGGCCCAGATGTTGTCGATGGTGATGTTCGAGACGTTGGCCAGGTCGAAGACCTTGCCCGGGCCGTCCTGGCGGATCGTGTAGTTGCCGAAGAACGCGAAGTTCTTGAACGTCGAGCCGTTGGCCGAGGCCTCGGCGCGGAACCCGGCGTCGGTTTCCGACTGGTTCTCCGGCGTGTGGAACCGCGTGTACCAGGGGCCCGCCCCGACGACCTGGATCGCCTTGCCGTAC
This sequence comes from Actinoplanes sp. NPDC004185, assembly GCF_053603475.1. Classification (NCBI taxonomy): domain Bacteria; kingdom Bacillati; phylum Actinomycetota; class Actinomycetes; order Micromonosporales; family Micromonosporaceae; genus Actinoplanes; species Actinoplanes sp. NPDC004185. Next base: position 197,024 of record NZ_JBSGFR010000001.1, read on the forward strand.
ACCTGGAACTTGTTGGAGGTCTGGTAGTCACCGGCGGGCAGGTAGACGCCGGTCTTGCCGCTGTCCATCCGGGCCGCGTCGAACGCCGCCTGCACCGACTGCTGGTCGAAGCCGGCCGGCACCACGTACGTCGCCGGGTTGGGGTTGGCGACCGGCGCGACCTGCTCGGTGTTGATGAAGTCGATCGCGATGTTCCCGCCGTTGCCGGAGTCCTTCTGCAGCTTGATGACGCTGCCCGCGGCCACCGTGCCGGCCAGCATGATGTTCGCCTCGTCGTAGATGTGGCGCGGGCCGGTGCCCGAGTTCTGCGGCGCCGTCTCGTTGCCGTAGAGCCACGCGTACTTCGAGGTGAGCGGGAGCGTCTTGTTCAGCGTGCCGTTGACGTAGACGTTGATCGAGCTGGTGGTGTTGTCCGGGATGGAGAAGCGGGCCACCAGGGTGTTGGTGCTGGCCCGGGTCGTCCACTGCACGTAGCTGCCGGTCGAGTTGAGCGTGACGGCCCGGCGGCCGGACGCCTCACCGGCCAAGTCACCGACGGTACGGTTCGGGCCCACCACAGCGGCACCGCCACCGGTCTGGCCGTCCTCGGCCTCGTACATGTCGTACGGCATGTTCGCGCCGCGACCGACGAAGAACGGCTTCTCGCTGGTGTTGTTGGCCCGCTTGACCGGCAGTTCGTTGCCGTCGTCGGCGAGCACGGTCCGCACGGTGTACTTGCCGTTGACAGCGGTCCAGGTGCCCAGGTTGATCGCCGGCGAGGACGCGCCGGCGGCCAGGGTGCCCGAGTACGAGCCGGTCAGCGTCTTGATGGTGGCGCCCGAGTCGGAGAGCACGGTGACGGTGACCCCGTGCGCGCCGGCGGCCGAGGCCTGGGTGCCCTCGTTCTTGATGGTCACGGAGAAGGTGACGGTCTGGCCCGCCGACGGGTTGCCGGGCGACCAGCTCACCACGGAGGCGACCAGGTCGGAGCTGCTGACCGGGGCCACCACCAGGTTGGTGGGGCTGGTGTAGGAGTTGTTCGCGTCGTTCTGCTCGACGACCGTGTTGGCCTCGTCGACCTTCGCGCTGACGACGTAGGTGCCGGCGTTGCGCGCGCCGATGGCCGCCGTGACCGTGGCCGAGGCTCCGGCCGCGAGGGCGCCCACGTTCGCGGTGCCGACCTTGGCCGTACCCAGGTAGAAGTTGACGTTGCTGGCCGGGCTGGCCGCGCTGCCCGCGTTGCGCACGGTGGCCGACAGGGTCACCGTGTCGGTCTCGACCGGCGACGCCGGCGAGGCCGACAGGCCCGTCACCGTGAGGTCCGGGTTCGGCGCCGGGTTGCCGATCACCTGGAACTCCGCGACCTGGCCGCTCGGCGCGCCGGTGTTGGCGGTGAAACTGAGCCGGATGTCCGCGGCGGTCGCGCTCACCGGCACGGTCACCGTGTTGCCGGTGCCCGGGTTGAAGGTGTACGTCGCTGAGCCGACCAGCGTGGTGAACCCGGTGGCGCTCTGCTCGCGTCCCTGGATCGAGAAGGTCTGCTGCCGGGTGCCCCACGCGGTGTCGGGGTTGAGCTTGACCACCACGGACTGGGTGGTGGCGTTGGCGCCCAGCTTGACCGTCAGGTTGGCCGGGTACGCGCTGCCCTCCCAGTAGGTGGCGGTGTCGTTGTCGTTGGCGTTGGCGGCCACGAAGGTGAAGATGGACGAGGACGCTTCGATCGGCTTGCCCACCGCCAGGTTGGTCCCGTTGGTCACCGTGCCGGTACGGGTCACCGTGTTGCTCGCCGCCGACTCGTTGCCGGCCGCGTCGCGCGCCTTGACGTAGTACGACACCGTCGCGCTGTCGGGCTGGCTGTCGGTGTAGGTGAGCCCGGTGACGGTCGTCTTCAGCGTGCCGTTGGCGTAGACGTTGTAGCCGGTCACGCCGACGTTGTCACTGGAAGCGCCCCAGCCGAGCCGGATCTGCCCGGCGGCCGGCTGGGTGTAGGACAGCGTGCCCGGCGTCGACGGCGCGGTGTTGTCCCCGCCCTGTCCGGCGCGGGTCACCGTGTTGCTGTTGCCGGACGCGTTGCCGGCGGCGTCCCGGGCCCGCACGTAGTACGCGACCGTGGCGCTGTCGGGCTGGCTGTCCAGATAGGTCAGCACGTTGCCGGCCACGGTGGTGCGCAGCGTGCCGTTGGCGTAGACCTCATAGCCGGTCACGCCCACGTTGTCGGTGGACGCGTTCCAGGTGAGCCGGATCTGCCCGCTCGCCGGCTGGGTGAGGGCCAGTCCGCCGGGTGCGGAGGGCGCCTGGGTGTCACCGGCGGTGGGGCCGTACACCTCGAGTTCGCTGATCTGGCCGGCCGGCCAGCCGGAGTTGCCGGTGATGCTCAGCCGCAGGTAGCGGGCGGTCGCCGCGCCGAAGTCGATGGTCACGGTGTTGCCCGAGGCCGGGTTGAAGGTGTAGCCGGCGCTCGCCTTGAGATCGGCGAAGCCGGAGCCGGTGGTGCTGCCCTGCACGGTGAGGGTCTGCGTGCGGGTCTGCCAGGCGGCGGCCGGCGGGAGCTTGAGGACGGCCTGATTGACGCTGACGGACGCGCCCAGGTCCACCTGCAGCCACTGCGGGAAGGCGTTGTTCTGGCTCTCCCAGTACGTGTTCGCGTTGCCGTCGCCCGCGTTGCCGGCGCCGTACACGTCGGCGACGCTGCTGGCGGTGAACGTCTTGCCGGCGGCCAGGTTCGGGCCCGCCGCGGCGGCGGAGGAGGCGGGGAGGACGAGCTGGATCAGGGTGGTGGCTATGGCGGCGGCTAGCAGCTTTCTGACTCTGGACATGGTGGGAGCGCGCCCTTCTTGGGTGGGGGATCGGGGAGGGCGGGCTCGGTGGGTCCCGCCCTCCCCGGCTCGCTACGAGGTGTAGGCCTCGAACTCGGAGATCTGGCCCGCGGGCCAGCCGGTGTTGCCGGTGAACGTCAGCCGCAGGTAACGCTGCGAGGTCGCGGGCAGAGCGACGGTCGCGGTGTTACCGGAGGACGGGTTGAACGTGTAGCCGGCGGATGCCTTGACGGTGCTGTAGGACGAGCCGTCGGCCGAGCCCAGCACGGACAGGGTCTGGGTCCGGGTGGCCCAGGCGGCCGCCGGCGGCAGCTTGAGGACGACCCGGGAGACCGAGCGGGCCTGGCCCAGGTCCACCGTCAGCGACTGCGGGAAGGCGTTGCTGCTGCTCTCCCAGTAGGTGTTCGCGTTGCCGTCGGCCACGTTGGCCGGCGCGTAGACATCGGCCTGGCTGGTCGCGGTGACCGGACGGCCGGCGGCGAGGTTGCCGGTGGGAGCCGGCGGGGTCGTGGTGGGCGGCGGGGTGGTGGGCGGCGTGGTGGTGCCGCCGTCCGCGTACGCCTCCAGCTCGGCCAGCTGACCCGCGGGCCAGCCGGTGTTGGCCGAGAACGTGAGACGCAGATAGCGACGGCTCCCCGCGGGCAGGTTGATCGTCGCTGTCGGGTTGAACGAGTAGCCGGTCGCGCCGACCAGCGACGAGTAGGACGACCCGTCGGTGGAACCCGCCACGGCGATGGTCTGGGAGCGGGTCTCCCAGCCGGGCGGCAGCTTCAGCACCAGCCGGCCGACGGCCTGCGAGGAGCCCAGGTCCACCGTGAAGGTCTGGGGGAAGGAACCGTTGGCACTCTCCCAGTACGTGGCCGCGTTCCCGTCTACCGCGTTGGCCCCGACGAAGCCGCCGGAGGTACTGGACGTGGTGACGGCCTTGCCCTGCGCCAGGTTCCCGGTCGCCGGGGGCGTCGTGGGCGGGGTGGTCGGCGGGGTCGTCGGGGGAGTCGTCGGGGGCGTGGTGGTGTTGCCCCACTGCGGGGCCGGCCACGGTCCGCAGTCCGGCGCGTCGGTGTACCAGCCGGTGTTGGTGCCGGTCCGGGTGATCTGGAAGCCGGAGCCGACGCAGTTGTGCATGGGCTTGGGCTGGGCGATGCCGCTGGCCCGGACGTTGTTGAAGCTCACCTGGCTGGGCGCCTGCACCTGCAGCGCGTACGTGCCGGCACCCTGGATGTTGACGTTGTCGAAGTGGATGCCGTTGGTCTGCCCCTCGATCCACATCAGTGCCGCGTACGAGCTGTCCAGGATGTCGGTGTCGGTGATGGTGATCGTCGGGTTCTGGAACGCCTCGTTGAGCGCGGAGAACCAGATCGCCCCGACCCCGAAGTTCCAGTTGTAGTCGGAGTTGCCGGCCCGGATCAGGGTGTTGCGGGCCAGCGTCCAGGTGCCCTGCACGCCGGTCGCACCGTTGACGCCGGGGTAGCGGTTGGCCACGTGGATGCCGCCGCCGTTGGTCACCGTGTCCGAGACGACGTTGTCGGTCATCACGATGTCCCGGCCGCCGTAGCTGACCAGGTTGTTGGCCAGGATCGGCGCGACCACGGTGTTGCGGGTGAAGGAGTTGCCCACGTTCGGGACCCGCTCGGCCCACATGGCCAGCCCGTCGTCGCCGGTGTTGCGGACGAAGGTGTTGGTGACCGTGGAGTTGGTGACGCCGATGTGGAAGTTCACCCCGTCGGCCGTCTGGTCCAGGATCCGGCTGTTCCTGATGGTGAAGCGGTCCATCGGCCCGTCCATCCAGGCACCGACCTTGGTGTGCTGCATCCAGACGTTGTCGATCGTCGAGTTGGACATCGCCCCGCCGAACGCGTTGACCTGATCGTCGTCGACCCGCTCCCGGATGTCGCCGATGACGGCCAGGTCCTTGACGGTCACGTTCTGGCTGGGACCGCCCTGGCCGTTGTACTTGCCGTAGATACCGGCGGCCAGGTTGCGCTGGGTGGGGTGCCGTCCGCCGAGCACGGTGTACCAGGGGCCGGCGCCGACGAGGTTGACCCGGTCCACGATGACGTGGCTGTAGAGCGTGTAATTGCCCGGCGGGAGATAGACCGTGCCACCGGCGTTGACCGCGGCCTGGATCTTCGCCGTGGAGTCGGTGGCGCCGGTCGGGTCCGCGCCGAACTGGGCCACGGCGTCGACGGCACCGGCCGGTTTGCCGATCGGGTCCGGGACGTTCTCGAAGTCGGCCAGGTCGATGGTGAAGCTGGGCGACTGCGCGGTGGAGCTGACCTGGAGCCGGACCTTGGTGCCGGCCGCGTACGTGGTCCCGAACATGGTCCGGGCCTCGTCGTAGAAGTGGTGCGGGTTGCTGTCACCCGGGTTGTTGTTGAACGGGTAACCGCCGTAGTACCAGCTGTACTTCGAGGTCACCGGCACGGTCCGGACGACCGAGGGGCCGACCCGGACGTCGATGGTCGCGTCCCGGCCGGCGCCGTTGTTGCCGTCGGGCAGGCTGTAGCGGAACGTCACCGCGTTGGCCGGCTTGGTCAGGGTGAACTCGACGTACTCGCCGGCGCTGTCCAGGGTGACGGCCTCACGACCGGACGCCTCGGAGGACAGCTGGCCGTAGTAGCGGCTGGTGCCGGTCCTCGTGCCGTTGGTGGCGGCGTTCTCCGCCTCGATCTCGGTGAACGGCACGGTGGCGCCGCGATCGGCGATGTCGAAGGGGGACAGCCCCGCCGCGGCGGCCGGGGAGGCCGCCCCGGCGATGACGGCGGTGACGGCGGACGCCGCGGTGAGTATCGCGAGGGACAGGTAGGCGGTGCGGTTGGCCATGGGGATCCCTTTCATCAGGTGGCCAAGCCCCCTCGGTGGTGCTTACTTCCTTTCGGTGCGCAGGTGCAGCCACACGGCGGTGTCCCGGGGGAGGAGGTCACCGTCGAGCGGACCGCTCGCGAGCAGGCATCGGTGGTGGTCCGGCAGCGCGACCGCGACGTCGGACATGTTGAGGACACAGGCGAATCCGGGTCCCCGGGTGTAGGCGAGCACCCCGGGGGCGACGGTCAGCCAGGCCATGTCGGTGGTGTGCAGACCCGGCTCGGCCCGGCGCAGCTTGATCGCGCCGCGGTAGAGCTCGAGCATCGAGCTCGGGTCGCCGGTCTGGGCCTGGACCGTGCGGTCCTTCCACTCCGGCGGCTGCGGCAGCCACGGCGTCGCGGTGGAGAAGCCGAACGGCGGCTCGTCACCGCTCCACGGCAACGGCACGCGGCAGCCGTCCCGGCTGTGCCCGCGACGGGCCCACATCGGGTCCTGGAGCTGCTCCACCGGGATGTTCTCGTTCTCCCACAGGCCCAGCTCCTCACCCTGGTAGACGTAGGTGGCGCCGGGCAGCGACAGCGACAGCAGCGCGGCGGCGCGGGCCCGCCGGGTGCCGAGCTCCAGGTCGACCGGGCTGCCGTCGAGGTTGTTCTCGAAGCTGAAGGTGGTCATCTGCCGGCCGTACCGGGTGACGTGCCGGGTGACGTCGTGGTTGGACAGCACCCAGGTGGCCGGGGCGCCGATCGCCCGGTGCGCGTCGAGGGTCCGGTCGATGCACTCGCGCATCAGCCCGGGCTCCCACGCACAGCCGAGGAAGTCGAAGTTGAACGCCGCGTGCAGCTCGTCCGGCCGCAGGTAGTTGGCGAACCGCTCGACCTCCGGCATCCACACCTCGCCGATCAGCGCCCGGTCCGGGTAGCTGTCCGAGATCCGGCGCCAGGCCCGGTAGACGTCGTGCACCTCGTTCAGGTCGTGGAACGGGTGCGGCCGGCCCTCGACCACGGCCGGCAGGTCCCGGTCCTTGATGAGCAGGGCGGCCGAGTCGATCCGGATGCCGTCCACGCCGCGGTCGAACCAGAACCGCAGGATGTCCTCGAACTCGGCCCGCACCGTCGGGTGCTCCCAGTTGAGGTCGGGCTGCTCCGGGGTGAACAGGTGCAGGTACCAGTCGCCGGGAGTGCCGTCCGGGTCGGTGGTGCGGGTCCAGGTGCTGCCGCCGAATTCGCCGACCCAGTCGGTGGGCATCTCGTCGCCGGACGGCCCGCGCCCGGGCCGGAACCAGAACAGCTCCCGTTCCGGGGCGGCCGGGTCGGCCAGGGCCTTCTTGAACCACACGTGCTCGCTGGAGATGTGGTTGGGCACGATGTCGACGATCATCCGGATGCCGGCGGCGTGCGCCTCGGTGATCAGCGCCTCGGCGCCGGCCAGCGTGCCGAAGACCGGGTCGATGTCGCGGAAGTCGGCCACGTCGTAACCGGCGTCGGCCATCGGGGACGGGTACCACGGGCTCATCCAGATCGCGTCCACGCCGAGATCCGACAGGTGGCCCAGGCGAGCGCGGATCCCGTCGATGTCCCCGATGCCGTCGCCGTCGCTGTCGGCGAAGCTGCGCGGGTACACCTGGTAGATGACGGCGTCCCGCCACCAGGGATCCTGGTCGGAATGAGCCACGATGACCTGCTTTCTGGGTTTCTGAACGGGACGAGGAGGGCGCACGGGGCTCCGCCGACTGTCAGTCCAGGCTTGGGTAGCGACGCTGCGGTCGACGCTGACCGTCTGGGGACCGGGTGGGGATCAGCCCTTCATCGAGCCCGCGGAGAGTCCGCCGATGATGCTGCGCTGGAAGATCAGGAAAACGACGATCATGGGTACGCTCGCGATGGCCAGCCCGGCCATGAACTCGGTCGGCGGCACCTGACTGGTGTTGGCCAGCCGGCTCAGCGCCACGCTCAGCGTCTGCGCGTCCGGCTCCGGCAGCACCAGCAGCGGCCAGAGGAAGTCCTTCCAGAGCGCGATGATGATGAAGATCGAGACCACGCCGAGCACCGGGCGCGACAGCGGCAGCATGATGGACCAGAGCTGGCGCAGCTTGCCCGCGCCGTCGATCGACGCCGCGTCGAGCAGGTCGTCGGGGATCTGGTCGAAGAACCGCTTGAGCACGTAGACGTTGAACGCGTTGGCGGCGGCCGGCAACCACAGAGCCCAGGGCGTGTTGAGCAGGTTGACGTGGATGAGCGGCACGTCGACCACGGTGAGGTAGGCCGGGACCAGCAGGGCCGAGGCCGGCAGCATCAGGCTGGCCAGGACCGCGCCGAGCAGGACCTTGCCGAAGATCGGCTTGAGCTTGCTGAGGGCGTACGCGACCCCGACGTCGAAGATCAGCGCGATGAGCCAGCCGCCGGCCGCGTACAGCACCGTGTTGGTGAAGTACTTGGCGATGCGCATGTTGTCCCACGCGGTCGCGTAGTTCTCCGGGTGCCAGGAGTGCGGGATGAAGGTGGGGGTGCTCAGGGCGTACTCGGCCGGCGACTTCACCGCACTGGCGAACATCCAGTACAGCGGGACCAGGAAGACCAGCACGAAGACGGTGATCGTCAGGCCCAGCACGGTGAAGTACAGGCCGCGGTGGCGTTGCAGGTCGACGCTGGAGATCAGCGTACGGGTGGCCGGGTTGGTGCCGGCCAGCCTGCGCTTGCGGCGCGGCGGGACCGGCGCCGGGGTGGCACCGCTGATCGGGGTCTGCGGCGGGGCGGTCAGTGTCATCGGAATTCCCCTCAGTCCGCAGTCCGGGTCAGCCGCAGGTAGAGCGCCGAGAAGGCGCCCAGCACCACGAAGAGCAGCATGCTCATCGCGGCCGCGAGGCCGAAGTCCTGGTTGACCGTGAAGGCGTAGCGGTAGACGAGCACCAGCACGGTGATGGTGTCGGGGTTGGAGGTGCCGGTCAGCGCGAACGGCTCGATGAAGACCTGCATCGTCGCGATGATCTGCAGCAGCAGCAGGACCAGCATGATGAAGCGCATCTGCGGGAGCGTGACGTGCCGCAGCCGCTGCCAGACGCTGGCGCCGTCGAGCTCGGCGGCCTCGTAGAGCTCACCCTGGATGCCCTGCAGCGCGGCGAGATACATCAGCGTCGCGCCGCCCAGGTTGGCCCAGGTGGACACCAGGACCAGCGAGATCATCGCGGTGCTGGACGACTGCGTCCACTGGGACTCCGGCAGGCCCACACTGCGCAGCAGCGAGTTGAACAGGCCGTTGCCGGGGTCGTAGAAGTAGCGCCAGAGCAGCACCGCCACGATCGGCGGCAGCATCACCGGCAGGTAGACCAGGATCCGGAAGAAGCCGCTGAAGTGGCGGAACTCGTTGAGCAGCACCGCGATGAAGAACGGCAGGACGAAACCGAACACCAGCGCCAGCCCGGTGAACAGCAGGGTGTTCTTCCAGGCCGTGTAGAACAGCGGGTCGTCGAAGAGCGCCTGGTAGTTCTCCAGGCCCACCCAGTACGGCGGGACGACGAAGTTGTTCTGCTGGAAACTGAGGATGACGCCCCGCACCAGCGGATACCAGGAGAAGAAGGCGAAGCACAGCAGCCCCGCCGCCATGAACGCGTACGCCAGCAGGTTGTCCTGGATCTTCCGGCGCAGCCGGGCCGTGCGGGACTCCCGCACCTGGGCCGCCGTCAGAACCGCCATCTTCGCTCCTTCAGGGGTGTCCGGGCCGCCGGCGGATGGCCCGCCGGCGGCCCGCTGCGATTACTTGACGCCGGCCAGGATGGAGTTGGCCTGGGTCTCCGCGTCGGTGAGCAGCTTGGTGATGTCGGCGTTCTTGTCGGTGAGGACCTTCTGCATGGCCACGTCCAGCGCCGCGTAGATCTGCTGGGCGTTCGGCGGCTCGAGCTTCACCGGGATGGCCGGCATGGCGGTCACGAAGGCGGCGTAGTTCTCCTGCGGGACGTTGGCGTACTTCTTGTCGGCCGCGGCCTGGGTCTGCGCCGCCGCGCCGGTGAAGATGGCCGGCTCGGGCAGGCCGACCGGCTGGTCGGTCTCGCTCGACCACTTGTTCTCGGCCTCGAAGCGCTCGGCCGAGGTGAACCAGAAGGTCAGCCACTTGAGACCGGCGTTGATCTTCTCCGGGCTGAGCCCGGCCTTGAACATGTAGCCCTCGCCACCGCCCAGCGTGCCCTTGCCGTCCGGGATCGGGCCGAGGCCGTAGGTGGCGTACTTGCCCTTGTACTGGTTGACGATGGTCGGGATGTTGTCGGCGGTGGCCAGGTACATGCCGAGCTTGCCCGAGCCCATCTGCTGCAGCAGGTCGGCCCACTCCAGCAGCTGCTTCTGGCCCATCGAGTTGTCGGTCCAGCGCATGTCCTTGAGCTGCTGCAGGACCTGCTTGCCCTGGGGGCTGTTGAACGCGGCCTTCCAGGTGCCGCCGTTGTTGACGGCCATCTCGCCGCCGAGCGAGTAGAGCTCGGTGGTGAAGTGCCAGCCGCCGGTGTTGTTCTTGCTGTAGTCGCCGTAGCCGACCGTGCCGTTGCCCAGGCCGGCGATCTTCTTGGCCGCGGTGCGGACGTCGGCCCAGGTCTTCGGGGGGCTGTTCGGGTCCAGGCCGGCCTTCTTGAACAGGTCCCGGTTGTACAGCAGACCCATCGAGTAGTTCTTGTACGGCAGCCCGTACGTCTTGCCGCCCTCGTCCTGGAACACCCGCAGCACCTCGGGCTTGATCTGCGAGGTGACCGGGTAGTCCTTGAGGTACTTGCTGATGTCCGACACCTGGCGCTTGGCGATCAGGCTGGCCGGGTCGGTGAAGTAGACGTAGAAGACATCCTCGAGCTGGCCGCCGGCGAGCTTGGCCGGGAACGTCTGCGGGTCCATCTTGCCCTCGCGGGCGTCGATCTTGATGTTCGGGTTGGCCTTCTCGAACTCGGCCACGTTGGCGAGGAACCGCTCGTGGGTGGCCTTCTCGGTGGCCGGCGGGAGGCCGTTGACCACCAGCGTGACCTTGCCGTCCTTGGTCGCCGCGGGGGTGTCACTGTCGCCGCACGCGGCGGCGGACATCGCGACCCCGGCGACGAGCAGCAGCCCGAGGGCACTGCGCAGCCTGGTTCTGAACATGGGAAATAGACCCCTTCCTGGGGGTGGGATGCGCGCCTAAGGGGGTTCACTCATCGGTGCGATGTTTCGTGGAGGTGACGATACAAAGTCCAACGGTGTCCCGCAAGAAGTGAACCAACAACAGAAAAAACTCGACGGATGTGGGCCAGGGCACAAAGAAGGGCGGGCCCGCCGGGCCCGCCCTGGTGATGAGGATGAATGTGCTGGTCAGCCGGTCCGGACCGGCACCGGGCCGGTCGAGCCGCGCACCACGAGCTCCGGCTCGAAGAGCAGCTCGTCGGTGGTGGCCGCGGCGCCCTCGATCTGGTTGACCAGGACGTCGACGGCCGCCTGGCCCATCAGCTCGATCGGCTGCCGCACGGTGGTCAGCGGCGGATCGGTGCACGTCATCAGCACGCTGTCGTCGAAGCCGACCACGGAGACGTCGCGCGGCACGTCGAGGCCGAGCCGGCGGGCGGCCCGGATCGAGCCCAGGGCCAGCACGTCGCTGGCACAGATCAGCGCGGTGACGCCGCGCTGGATCAGCCGGGTCGCGGCCAGCCGGGCACTCTCCATCGAGAAGTTGGTGCGCTCGACCGGCCACTGGGCCGCGGGGCCGGTCCACTGGGCGACCTCCTTGACCGCGGCCAGCTTGCGGCGCGAGGGCACGTGGTCCTCCGGGCCCATCACCATGCCGATCCGCTCGTGCCCGAGCGACCGCAGGTGCCCGAAGGCCTGCTCCACCGCCACCGCGTCGTCGGTGGAGATGTGCGGGAAGCCGAGATCGTCCACACCGCCGTTGACCATCACCACGGGCATCCGCCGGTCCAGCAGCTGGCGGTAGTGCCCGTGCTCGGCGCCGGCCAGCGCGTACGAGCCGCCGGCGAAGACCACTCCGGACACCTGGTGGTCCAGCAGCATCTCGATGTAGTCACGCTCGGGCACGCCACCGATCGTGCGGGCGCACAGGGCCGGGGTGAAACCGCGCTGCGCCAGCGACGCGGTCACCACCTCGGCCAGGGCCGGGAAGATCGGGTTCTGCAGCTCGGGCAGCACCAGGCCGACCAGCCGGCCACGCTCACCGCGCAGCTTGGTGGGCCGCTCGTAGCCCAGCACGTCGAGGGCCGTCAGCACGGATGCGCGGGTCGCCTCGGACACGCCGCTGCGGCCGTTGAGCACCCGGCTGACGGTCGCCTCACTGACGCCGGCCTTCTTCGCCACTTCGGCGAGACGTTTGGTCACGTCCGGAATCCTACGTCAGTGCTCTGCAAATCCTGTACTGGACCTTGCAGCGGCAGACGAACAGCTGCCTGGTCTTGCGGATACTGTCAGTTCGCGGTTGCAACGTTCGCGTACGCGGCGACCCGCCAGCCCTCGGGCGTGCGTCGCAGAGTCCACGTCGCCCGCCGTTCCCGCGCCGCCGGCAGCTCGGTCTCGCCCACCATCAGGAAGCCGGTCCGGCTGACCACCACCGCGCTGTCCCCGGCGACCCGCACCAGCTCCGGCTCGTCGATCCCCCGGGTGCCCTTCAGCGGCCCGTCGAAGCCCGCGGCCATGTACGCCCGGATCTCCTCCCGGTCGCGGTGGAAGACGCCACCGGTCAGCACCACCGTCGCGTCCGGGGTGTAGGCGGCGGCGAAGGCGTCGGCGTCATGGGCGTCCCAGGCCGCGGTGATCGACCGCAGCACCGCACGCACATCGTTCTCGTCGGTCACGACCTGTCCTTTCGAGGGTGTCCGATGGTTCCGGCCGTACCTACCGCCGGCGCCACGGGAATTCATCGCGGGACGGGCGATGACTTCCGGGCCGCCCGGCGGTATCCATGGGCGTGGAGTTCGAGGCACTGACCGCGCCGTACCGCCGTGAACTGCTGGCGCACTGCTACCGGATGTCCGGTTCGGCGCACGACGCCGAGGACCTGTTGCAGGAGACGCTGCTGCGGGCGTGGCGGGCTTTCGGCACGTACGACGAGACCCGCGCGTCCCTGCGCACGTGGCTCTACCGGATCGCGACGAACGCCTGTCTGACCGCGCTCAAGGGCCAGGCCCGCCGCCCGCTGCCGTCCGGCCTGGTCGGCGCCCTCGACGACCCGCAGGCACCGATGACGGCCCGGCCCGAAGTGCCGTGGTTGCAGCCCTGGCGCACCGACCCGGCCGACGTGGTCGCCGCCCGCACCCGGCTGCGGCTGGCGTTCGTGGCCGCCCTGCAGTTCCTGCCGGCCCGGCAGCGGGCGATCCTGCTGCTGCGTGACGTGCTGGAATTCTCCGCCGCGGAGGTCGCCGCGACCCTGGGCACGACCACGGCGGCGGTGAACAGCGGCTTGCAGCGGGCCCGGTCCCGGATGGGCGACGTGGCCGAGGACGACCTGCGGGCGCCGCCCGATCCGGCCGTCGTCGAGCGGTACGTGGCGGCCTTCGAGAACGCCGACCTGGACGCGCTGCGGCGGCTGCTGGTGGCCGACGTGGTGCTGGAGATGCCGCCGGTGCTCAACTGGTACGTGGGCGCCGACGCGTACGCCGGCTTCATCGCCCGGGTCTGGACGATGCGCGGCACCGACTGGCGGCTGCTGCCGATCGAGGCCAACGGAGGGCTCGCGGCGGCGGCCTACGTCGACGGACGCGCCCACACCCTCCAGGTCTTCGAGGTCGCCCGCGGCGCCGTCACCCGCACCGTCGTCTTCATGGACGACAGCCTGTTCACGGCCTTCGGGCTGCCGCTGATATTGCCGCGCTGACGAGCTCCGATGTTGACACCATGTCCCGATGACCGACGCCCTGACCGCCGTGCTGCAGACGCCCGCCTACGACGAGGAGGCAATGCTGCACCTGGTCGAGCTGCTCGCCGAGGCGGACTCCCGGGACGACGAGTGCGCGGCCCGGACGGCTCTGGCCCGGCTGGGTGCCCGGCCGCGGCTGCTGGTGCGCCTCGACGAGAGCATCCGCCGGATCACTGGCGGTACGCGGACCGGTCGGCGCCGGCGTTCGACCTGCTGTTGCGGCGATTCGCCAACGGCCGCCGGACGCCGATCGCGATCGCCTTCGCGGCGCTGCACCGTGACGGCCGGATCCGGGAGGGCGCCGTCGCCGCCCTGGCCGCGCGTCCGTTCCCGGAAATGGTGGCCCCGCTGGTGCTGCGGGCCGACGACTGGGCCGCGCAGGTGCGCAACCCGGCCCGGGCGGCGCTGACCCGGCTGCTCAGTGACGACCCCGGGCGGTTCCTGCCGGGCGCCGTACCGATGGCGGTCAAGCTCGCCGATCGCTACCGCGGGCGCTTCGCCCTTTCGCTGGTCACCGCCGCGGTGCTCGCCGCACCGGACGATGTGCGACGGCAGCTGGCCGCGTCGCCCGGTCTCGACCTGCGGCGGCTGGCCTTCGACGCCGACCTGCATCAGGGCCGCCTCGACCTGCCCGCCCTGGCGGACCTCGCCGTGCGGGAGAGCGACGCGCGAATCCGGAACCGCGCCGCGCAGGCGGCCTACGAACAGGCGGTCGTGCGGCAGCACCGGCCCACCCTGGAGCGGCTCTTCTCGGCGCGGCCGGCCGGCGTACGGGCCCTGGGCCTCACCGGGCTGCTGCGACTGGGACCGGCGACCGAGGCGGTGGCGGCCCTGGACGACCCGGCGCCGCTGGTCCGCGCGATCGCCCGGGACGCCGCCCGCCGCGCCGGTACGGACGTCGTCGCGCACTACCGCACCGCCGAGCCGTCGCCGGGATCGGTCGCCGGGCTGGCCGAGGCCGGTTCCGACCGCGACGCCCCGGTGCTCATCGCGCTGCTGAGCCACCCGTCGGGGCGGATCCGGGCTGCGGCGGTCCGGGCGCTCGGTCACCTCGGCGCCGTACCGGTGGAGCTGGTGGTGCCGCTGGTGCGGGACCCGGCCGCCGCCGTGGTCCGGGAGGCGGCTTTGGCGCTGCGCCCGTTCGACCGGCGGCTGCCTCCCGGTCTGGGCTGGGAACTGCTGGGTGACAGCCGCCCCGAGGTACGCCGGGCGGGCTACCGGCTGCTGAACGACCGGGACCCGGAGACCCGCCGGAAGGCAGCACTGCGGCTCGCCGTCGACCCCGATCCCCGGCTGGCCGCGCGCGGCCGGGCGGACGTGACCCGATAGCGGGAATTCGCCGCGAACGGCAACCGGGGGGTGCGATGTTGAAGGCAGGGCCGGCGAGGGGTGGAACGCGATGACGGACTGGCAGAGCGGTGACGAATACCCGGACAGCACGGCGTCCGGGTCCGCGCATCGGCTCGCCGACGTCAGCAGCGACATGGCGACGGCGACCCGGTCGGCGGTCCGCGCGGCACAGACCGCCGTCGACGTGATCCAGCGGCTGGACGCCAGCAGCACCGAGATCGGCAAGGTCGTCGAGCTCATCGCCACCATCGCCAAGCAGACCAACCTGCTCGCCCTGAACGCCACCATCGAGGCGGCCCGGGCGGGCGAGGCCGGCCGGGGCTTCGCCGTGGTGGCCAGCGAGGTCAAGGACCTGGCCAACGAGACTGCGGTGGCCACCAGCGAGATCGGCGGGCAGGTCGGCGGCATCCGCAGCGACACCCGCAACGCCGTCTCGGCGATCGAGGAGATGCGCGGCCTGATCGAGGAGCTGGACCGCTGCCAGCAGGTGATCAGCGCGATCGTCCTGGACCAGCAGGCCCGCTGATCCTCAGGCGGCCCGGTCGAGCCGGTCGCGCTGGGCGGCGTCCAGCTTGATCTCGTACGCGTCCAGCGCCTCGTCGAGCCGTTCCACCGTGGTCGCCCCGACGATCGGCCACACGCCGGGACTGCCACCCAGCAGCCAGGACAGCACCACCTGATGGCGGCTCGCACCGAGCTCGGCGGCGACCGCGTCCAGCTCGGCCAGCCGCCGCGTCGTGCCCCGGTGCTCATACGCCTCGTCGAGCCGCTCCGGCCGCACGTAACCCCCGTTCAGCAACGCCGTGTACGCCCACAGCACCACGTCGTCATTGCCGCGCACGAAGTCGAGCACCTCGTCGCTCACCACCCGGTGCGCCGACGCGGGCAACGTCGCCCCCGGCCGCGGCCGCAGGTACGAGTGCCGCAACTGCAGAGCCGTCCAGCCCGCGACACCCTGGGCGGCGGCCAGCTGCCGGCCCCGCTCGACCCGCCACGCCGGGTGGTTCGACGCGCCCAGCCGCCCCACCACGCCCCGCGTCACCAGGTCACCGAACGCGGTCACGGTCTCGTCCAGCGGCACCGACCGGTCCTCGATGTGCGCCCAGAGCAGATCGACGTGCTCGAGGCCCAGCCGGTCCAGGCTCTGCTCGGTGGCCCGGCGGATCACCGGTGCGGACAGGCCCTCGGCCGACGGGAAGCCGATGGCCGGATCGGTGGGCTGCGCGCCGAGCTTGGTGCTGATCCGTACCCGATCCCGCAGGCCGGGCCGCGCGGCCAGCCAGCGGCCGACGACCTGTTCGCTCTGACCGCCGAGGCCGCTCTCGTGCAGCCAGAAGGCGTAGTTGTTCGCGGTGTCGATCCACTGCCCGCCGCGCTCGGTGAAGTGGTCCAGCAGGGCGAACGACTCACGCTCGCCGATCCGCGTGCCGAACAGCATGGCTCCCAAAACGATTTCGCTCATGGCGGCACGGTGCCACCTGGAGCGCGCTCCAGATCAAGGGCAGAATCACAGGTATGCCGACCTATTCGCCCGGCCAGATCGCCGACAAGACCGGCTTCAGCCTCGACACGCTGCGCTACTACGAACGGATCGGGCTGCTCGACGACATCGCCCGTACCCCCGGCGGGCAGCGGGTCTTCGACGACGACGACATCGCCTGGCTGGGCATCCTGCGCTGCCTGCGGGACACCGGCATGCCGATCGCCCAGATGCGCCGCTACGCCGACCTGACCCGCGACGAGCGCACCATCCAGGAACGCGTGGAGCTGCTCGAGGAGCACGACCGCGAGATCGGCCGGCGCCTGGCCGAGCTGGCCGAGCAGCGTGAGCACATCCGCGGGAAGATCCGCTACTACCGGTCGCTCGACACCACGGGTGAGCAAGAATGAACCCATGGCCCGACGCGCATCCCGCCGCACCACGACGCTGACCGGCTTCGACGACGCCAACTCGTGCCCCTGCGGCCTCGGCCAGCCGTACGGCGAATGCTGCGGCCCGGCGCACCGGGGCCATGCCGCCGCGACCGCGGAGGGGCTGATGCGCTCGCGCTACGCCGCCTTCGTGCTGGACGACGCGGCGTACGTGCTGCGGTCCTGGCACCCGGACACCCGGCCGGCGGACGTCGAGCCGGACCCGGGCCTGCGCTGGACCGGGCTCGACGTGCTGGGCACCAGCCGCGGCGGGCTCTTCGACGCCGAAGGCGTGGTGGAGTTCCGGGCCCACTACCGCGACGCCGGCCGGCCTGGGGAGATGCACGAGCGCAGCCGCTTCGTGCGGCACGACGGTCAGTGGGTGTACTGGGGTCCGATCCTTACCGACGGGCCCCTCGCCAACATCTGACGGGTGTGATCTCCTTCAGGTGAATCATCTGAGGAGGGCAGGCACGTGTCGTCGAATCAACGGCCGCTGGAAGCCGGCATCGTCCGCGACTTCAAGGTCAACATGTCGTACGGGCGGTATCTGCGGCTCGACCAGGTCCTCTCGGCGCAGCACCCGGTCAGCGTCCCCGAGCACCACGACGAGCTGCTGTTCATCCTGCAGCACCAGACGTCGGAGCTCTGGCTCAAGCTGATCCTGCACGAGCTGCGCGCCGTGCAGCGCAAGCTCGCCGCCGACGACCTGCGGCCCGCGCTCAAGGGACTGGCCCGGGTCAAGCACATCCAGCGCTGCCTCACCGAGCAGTGGTCGGTGCTGGCCACCCTCACCCCGTCGGAGTACGCCGAGTTCCGCAGCTTCCTGGGCACGTCGTCGGGCTTCCAGTCGTACCAGTACCGCGCGGTCGAGTTCCTGCTCGGCAACAAGGACCGCCGGATGCTGACGATCTTCGACGACGACCCGGCAGCGCAGGAGCTGCTGCTGGGCGCGCTGGAGGCGCCGACCGTCTACGACGAGTTCCTGCGCTACCTGGCCCGGCACGGCCACGACGTCCCGGCCGCGCTGCTGGAACGGGACGTGACCGAGGGCTACCGCTACCACGAGGAGCTCGTCCCGGTGTTCACCAAGATCTACGAGAACGCGGACGCCAACTGGGAGGCGTACGAGGCCTGCGAGGAGTTCGTCGACCTGGAGGAGAACTTCCAGCTCTGGCGCTTCCGCCACCTCAAGACCGTGGAACGCACGATCGGCTTCAAAGCCGGCACCGGCGGCTCCAGCGGCGTGAACTTCCTGCGCAAGGCCCTGGACCTGACTTTCTTCCCCGAGCTGTACGCGGTCCGGACCGAGATCGGGGTGCTGGAGGCGTGAGCGACGACCTGCTGGCCCGGGCCGAGGCCCTCGACGCCGCCGACCCGCTGGCCCACCTGCGCGAGCGTTTCCTGACCCCGGACGGCTTCGACGTCGTCTCGTACCTGGACGGCAACTCGCTGGGCCGGCCGCTGCGGGCCACCGCCCAGCTGCTCGACGAGTTCGTCCGCGAGCAGTGGGCCGGCCGGCTCATCCGCGGCTGGACGGACGGCTGGCTGGAGTGGCCGCTGCAGCTCGGCGACCGGCTCGGAGCGGTCGCGCTCGGCGCCGCCGCCGGCCAGGTCGTGGTGGCCGACTCCACGACGGTGCTGCTCTACAAGCTGTCCCGGGCGGCTGTCGACGCCCGCCCCGGCCGGCGCAAGATCGTGCTGGACACCGACAACTTCCCCACCGACCGGTACGTGCTGGAGGGCATCGCCGCCGAGCGTGGCCTGACCCTGGTGTGGATCGAGACGGACCCGGCCACCGGCATCACGCCGGCCCAGGTCGCGGCGGTGGTCGACGAGGACACCGCGCTGGTGCTGTTCAGCCACGTGGCGTACCGGTCGGGCTGGCTCGCCGACGCCGCGGAGATCAACCGGATCGCGCACGCCGCGGGCGCCCTGACGCTGTGGGACCTGAGCCACTCGGTCGGCTCGGTGCCGGTGCGGCTCGACGCCTGGGGTGCGGACCTGGCCGTGGGCTGCACCTACAAGTACCTCAACGGAGGCCCGGGCGCGCCCGCCTTCGGCTACCTGCGCCGCGAGCTGCAGGGCGAGCTGCGCCAGCCGATCCAGGGCTGGATGGGCCACCGGGCGGCGTTCGAGATGGGCCCGGGCCACGAACCGGCCGAGGGCGTACGGGCGCTGCTCAGCGGCACGCCGCCGATCCTGGCCATGGTCCCGCTGCACGCCAACCTCGACATGCTGGCCGAGGCCGGCATCGAGGCCGTACGGGCCAAGTCCGTGCTGCTCACCGGCTACGCGCTGGAGCTGGCCGACCGCTGGCTGGCGCCGCTGGGCGTCGAGGTGGTCAGCCCGCGCGAGCCGGAGCAGCGCGGCGGTCACGTCACACTGCGGCGGCCGGGCTTCGAGCAGCTGCTGGAGAGCCTGTGGGACAACGGGGTCATCCCGGACTACCGGCGCCCGGACGGCATCCGGATCGGCCCGGCCCCGCTGAGCACCAGCTTCGCCGAGGTGCACCGGGGCATGGCCGTCCTGCGCACCCTGCTCGAGAAACAGTCGTGAGCCCGGCGGTCCTGGACTGGCTGCTGCCGGACTCGCTGTGGTGGGACGGCCGGCTGCGGACCGGCGTGGCACTGGGGCCCGCCCGGCCGGTCGCTGAGGGCGGGGCGGCCGGCCGTTGGGAGGTCGTGCCGGTTGGCGAGGTGCCGGCCGGAGCGGCGCGGCGGCGGTTGCCCGGGACGGTGCTGCCGGGACTGTGCGACGCGCACGTGCACTCGGCGCTGGTGGATCTGGCGACGGTGCAGGCGGGGGGCATCTCGTCGGTCTGGGACCTGGGCGGGGTGCCGGCGAAGGTCGCGGCCGAGGCGGCGCGCGGTGCTCCGGCCGTACGCTTCGCCGGTCCGTTTTTGATCGCTCCCGGGGGTTATCCCAGCGATCGTTCGTGGGCGCCCGCCGGCAGCTGCCGCGAGGTGCGGTCGGCGGCGGACGCGGCCGCGGCGGTCGGCGAGGCGCACGCCGGCGGGGCGACGCTGATAAAGGTGACCGCGCATGCGGGCGGCCCGGTGCTCAGCGACGCGACGCTGGCCGCGGTGGCCGAGGCGGCCCACGCGGCGGCGCTGCCGGTGGTCGTGCACGCGGAAGGGCCGGGAACTGTGGCCGCCGCCCTGGCCGCCGGAGCCGACATGCTCGCGCACACCCCGTGGACCGAAGCCCTCGACGACGGACTGATCCGGGACAGCGCGGCCCGGATGACCTGGATCAGCACTCTGGATATCCACGGCTGGGGCGCCGCGACGCCCGAGCGTGACGTGGCGCTCGGCAACCTGCGGCGATTCCTCGGCCACGGTGGAAAAGTCCGCTACGGCACCGACCTGGGCAACGGTCCGCTACCGCCGGGGATCAACCCGCGGGAGCTGGGAGCGTTGCTGGAGGCGGGGCTGAGCCCGGCCGACGTCCTGGCCGCCGTGACCGATCCGGATCAGGGCGAACCGGCCTGGCTGCCGGCCGGCCTGGACCTGGATCCGGCCACCTTCGCCGGCTCGCTG
Source organism: Actinoplanes sp. NPDC004185 (assembly GCF_053603475.1). Lineage (NCBI taxonomy): Bacteria > Bacillati > Actinomycetota > Actinomycetes > Micromonosporales > Micromonosporaceae > Actinoplanes > Actinoplanes sp. NPDC004185. The sequence continues at coordinate 217,290 of NZ_JBSGFR010000001.1, forward strand.
GCCACCGCCCGCGTCCTGGGCCCACACGTGCGGCCGCGTTAGAGCCCGACCGTCTCGCCGGTGGTCGCGCTGATCCGGGCCGCGTCCAGCACGTCCATGTTGCGGACCGAGTCCCACGGGTCGACCGGGACCGGCGCCTCGCCGCGGACAGCCGCCGCGAACGCCGGGTAGTAGGTGTCCCACCGGCCGCGCTCGCTGCGGACCGGCGCGCCCGTGGCCCCGCGGTAGAGCCGTCCCCAGACGTGTTCCGGCTCGGCACCCCAGCGCTCGCCCAGGGCGGCGGGCGACCGGCCGGCCTTGAGCGCCGCCTCCTGCCCGTCGATGCCGTCGACGATGTACGTGCCGGTCGTGCCGCTGACCCGCAGGCGCGGACCCGGCGCCGCCTGCCGCCAGCTGCCCCACAGGTGCGACTCGACGCCGCTCTCGTGGTGAAGGGCCACGAAGACGTCGTCGTCCAGGTCGCCGTCGCCGCGCAGTTCCGCGTACACCCGGGTGCTCGGGCCGAAGAGCAGGTGCGCCTGGTCGACCAGGTGGGCACCGAAGTCGAGCAGCGTGCCACCGCCGGCCGCGGGCGGCTCCCGGTCCGGCGCCCAGCGCTCGAAACGGGACTCGAACCGGCGGACCTCGCCCAGCGCGCCCTCGCCGATCAGGCGCCGCAGGGTGAGCAGGTCGGAGTCCCAGCGGCGGTTCTGGTAGACGCTGAGCAGCACTCCCGCGTCGGCCGCCAGCGTGGTGACCTCGCGGGCCGCCTCCGCGTCCAGCGCGAACGGCTTGTCCACCACCACGGCCAGGCCGAGTGCGATCGCCTCCCGGGCCAGGGCCGCGTGGGTGGCCGCCGGGGTGGAGATGGCGACGGCCTCGGCGCCCGCCGCGGCGAGGTCGGCCAGCGAGTCGAAGGCGGGCACGCCGGGGTGGCCCTTGGCCAGTTCGGCGCGCCGCTCGGCGGAACGCGTCACCACACCCGCGAACTCGGCACCGTCCGCCGCCGCGAGCAGGGGGGCGTGGAAGATCCGCCCGCCTGAGCCGTACCCCACCAGTCCGATCCGTGTAGCCGTCATGGACCGGATCCTACGTCCCGCGATCTTCACCGCTGCCGGGCACCGGACGTCCGGGCCGCTCAGGCCGGTTGCAGCCGGTCGGGGTCGTAGCGCTCGACCCGGTTCTTGCCGTGCGCCTTGGCCGCGTACATGGCCTCGTCGGCGTGCCGGGTGAGCTCGCCGGCGCAGCACCCCGCGGTGGCCGCGGCGATGCCGATCGAGGCGCCGACCGTCACCGTGGCGCCGGTCAGCCGGACCGGGGCGACGATGGCGAGGCTCACTGCGCAGGCCGTCGCGTCGGCGTCGCCCGGCGTACCCAGCCCGGTCAGCAGGAGGGCGAACTCGTCGCCACCGAGCCGGGCGGCCACACTGCCGGGCCCGCCCGCGCCGGCGATCCGGCGGGCCAGTTCGACCAGCAGCTCGTCGCCGGCCGCGTGCCCGTACGTGTCGTTGACCGTCTTGAAATCGTCCAGGTCGATGAGCAGCAGCGCGGCACTGCCCGGCGCCCCGGCCGCCGTCGCCGCGTCCAGCTCCCGGAAGAACTTGTCGCGGGTGGGCAGCCCGGTGAGGTGGTCGTGGTGCGCCCGGTGGTCGAGCTCGGCGTGCGCCACGCAGGCCGCCTCCCCGAGCACCACCTGGTTCGACACCGTGCGGAACGCGGCCACGACGTCCTCGGCCACCGGGCTGCGCCCGCCGACCAGCAGATGCAGATCCGTGGAGAACGTCTCGACCCGCCAGTGCCGGAACTCGGGCGCCAGCTCCCCGAGCCCGCCCGGGCCGGTCACCATCGACTCGGGCACGGGCCGTTGCCGCAACGACTCCGGCAGACCGGCCACGGCCTTGACGAACAGGCCCCGCTCGTCCCGGCGCACGATCGCCATCGCGACCCCCGGCGTCAGGGCGACGATGGCGTTCGCCGCTTCCACGCCCAGCCGGCGCACGGCGGTCACCTCGGTCAGGCTGATCATGCGACTGCCGGTCTGCGCCAGCACCGCGTCGCGGGCGCTGACCCGTTCCTGGTGCCGCAGCGCCAGGTAGATGCCGCGCATCATCGCGCTCATCAGCACCAGCAACGGCAGCATGGCGACCACGGTCGGGGAGTGCCACGAGACCACGCGGCCGAGCGACACCGGCGAGATGGCCACGGCGATCGGGATCGCCGCGAACCCGCCGACCGTACGCACGATCCACAGGCCGGTCGGGCCGTACAGGCTCAGGGCCAGGGCGACCGCGAAGGCCAGCCCGATCGTCGCCAGCGGGTCCCGCAGGCCGGCACCCCCGATGGTGATCAGCACCGGCAGGGTGACCGAGTCCCACCACGGCGCGCGTCCGCGCAGATGGGTCAGCACGACCGCGACCATCACCAGCACGATGGCCAGGAACGACGCCCGGTGCCAGCTCGCCGACCGCTGCTCGTTGCCGATCTGGGCCAGGTCGGCGGCCAGCCCGAGACAGGCGATGATCATGGCGGCCAGCCGGGTGCGGTCCAGGTTGCCGGCGGGCAGCAGCTGCCGAAAGCGGGTCACGGTCACCCGATCGGTGAAAACTTCCGGAATCCGAGCCTTCCCGTGTCGGAAGGTTGACCGGCGCCCACAGCCCAGGCCGCGCCGAGCGACGATCGGTGCCATGGAGCCCGCACAGCTGGACCGCACCCCCTTCGCGGACCTCGACGCCATCCCGCCGGACATGTTCGCCATGCTGGTGGCCGCCCTCGAGGGCATGTCCCGCCACCCGGAGATCCGCCGGGTCCGGCACACCGCGTGGCAGGCCCTGCGCCCGGCCGCCGGGCAGCGTCTGCTGGACGCCGGCTGCGGGGCCGGCGACGTCGCCCGGGCCCTGGCGACGGCCGTCGCGCCGGGCGGCGAGGTGATCGCCCTGGACCATTCCGCGGCCACGCTGGCCGCCGCCCGCGACCGCCACGACGGCGGCGACATCCGGTACGTGACCGGCGACGTCTCCGACCTCGACCTGCCCGACGACAGCTTCGACGGCGTGTGGTGCGAACGGGTGCTGCAGCACGTCGACGACGCGGACGTGGCGATCGGCGAGCTGATCCGGGTGGTCCGCCCCGGTGGCCGGCTCTGCCTGCTCGACACGGACTGGGACTCCCTGGCCTTCGACGGCGTCGACACCGGGCTGGCCGACACGATCGTCGCGCACCTGCAGGGCCGGCTCACCCCGCGCCGGCTCGACATGGGCCGCACGCTGCGTCGCCGGCTGGTCGGCTACGGCCTGCGCGACATCAGCGCCATCCCGGTGACCTGCTACTTCCCCGACCCCGACTCGGCCGCGGTGGTGCTGCCGATGGTCAATCCCCGGGTCCCGCAGGAGTCCTGGATGACCCCGACCGGGCTGCGCGAGCGCTGGTTCGACCAGGTCGAGCAGGCCGGCGCGGACGGCGAGTTCCTCGCGGTCCTGACCATCTGGGTGGTCGCGGCGACTGTCTAGGGTTCTTCCACCCGGCGGAAGTGCTGGCGCTTCTTGCGGTCGTGCAGCACAAAACCGAGCCGGGCCAGCTCCTCGCGCAGGTCCCGGGCGTCGTCGCTGTCACCCTTGTCCAGGGCCTGCTGCCGGGCAGCGAAGAGCGCCGCCGCCCCCGCCGGGACATCCGGCAGGTCCGGCACCCAGCGCCGGTAGGAGCCGGCGTACGGGTCCTGCGCCGACCACACCGGACCGAAGGCGGCAGCGAGCCGGGCGACCGACAGGTGTGACGGCTCCCGGGCCAGCTCACGCCCGGTCGGCCCGAGCAGCACGAGCTGGTCGCCCTCGCGGTAGGCCACCGCCACGGCGCCGCGCGGCACTGCGCGCGTGGTGCCCGGCCGGGTCAGCGTCACCTGCGTCCCCGAGATGCGCACGGTCAGCGACTCCCGGTCGACGAGCCCGGCCAGCACCAGGCCGGCGATCGTGCCGAGCACCACCGCGCCGATCGTCGCCCCGGGCTCGCCCAGCCGGTCCACCAGGCGCAGCGGCCCCCGTACCGGAACGAACGGGATGCGCAGCACCCAGCCCGGCACCTCGCGGATCACCCAGCCCAGCCCGGCCCCGGCCGCCGGCAACGCCGTCCACACCGCCACCCGGGCCCACCACGGGGTCGCCACCATCGTCTCGTCCACGACCCAGGAGTCTTCGGGCCGTCGCCGGGCTCCCGCTACCGGCGGTGGTCGCACCCGCGTCGACCAAAGTCGACGCCGCGGCCGCCGACCGGCCACTGCGCGAGCCGGCCCCGGCACAGTACGGTCCAGTCATGAGGCGCCGGCTGGTCGAAGCCGCCCTGGCCGGCACCGCCGTGGCCCTGGGCAGTTTCTTCCTGGCGTCGACCCTGAGCGAGGGCGACGGCTGGCCGATCGGGGTGGAGCTGGTCGCCGGCGTGGTCGCGGTCACCGCCCTGATCCGGTACCGCCGCAGCCGCCCGGTCGCTCTCGCCCTCGTGCTGATCGTGCTGGGCCTGCTCTTCGGGCTGCCCATGGGCGCCACCCCCATCGCCTTGTTCTCCGTCGCTCTGTACCGCCCGGCCGCGGTGGCCGTCGCCGTCACCGCCGTGCATGCCGTCTCCCTGGCCACCGTCTACCTGATCGCGCTCGGCCCCACCCGCACCTACTGGGAGGCAACGACGTTCCTGGTGCTGCTGCACGTGATCCTCGTCGGGATCGGCATGCTGGTCCGCGCCCAGCGCCGGCTGGTCCGGTCCCTGGCCGAACGGGCCCGCGAGGCCGAGCAGGGCGAGGAGCTGCGCGTCGGGCAGGCCCGGCTGGCCGAACGGGAACGGATCGCCCGGGAGATGCACGACGTGCTGGCCCACCGGATCTCGCTGCTCGCCGTGCACGCCGGAGCGCTGGAGGTGCGCCGGGACGCCCCGCCGGGCGAACGGCTGGCCGCCGGGGTGATCCGGCAGAGCGCCTACGAGGCGCTGGAGGAACTGCGACAGGTGATCGGCGTGCTGCGGGAGCCGGCCGAGGACCGTCCGCAACCGACCCTCGACGACGTGCCCGCGCTCGTCGCGCAGTCCCGTGAGGCCGGGGAACAGGTGGAGCTGCGAATGGCCGCCGACGGGGTGCCGGCCGGGGTCGGCCGGCACGCCTACCGCGTCGTGCAGGAGGCGCTGACCAACGCCCGCAAACACGCGCCCGGCGCGCGCGTACAGGTCGCGGTCACCGGCCACGCCGAGCAGGGACTGGTCGTGGAGGTCGGCAACCTGCTGCGGGCCGGCGGCTCCGGGCTGCCGGGCTCGGGCACCGGACTGGTCGGGCTGCGCGAACGGGTGCAGCTCGCCGGCGGCCGCCTGGACCACGGTCCCACCGCCACCGGCGAGTTCCACCTGCGGGCCTGGCTGCCGTGGGCCCCGTGACCGCCGGGCCGCAGCCGGTACGCGTGCTGCTCGTGGACGACGACGCGCTCGTGCGGGCCGGCCTGACGATGATGCTGGCCGCGTTCGACGGCATCGAGGTGGCCGCCGCGGTCGCCGACGGCACGGAGGTCGCCGCCGCGGTCGGCACCCACCGCCCGGACGTGGTGCTGATGGACATCCGGATGCCCGGCATGGACGGTCTCACCGCCACCGAGTCGCTGCGCGCCCGCCGCGAACCGCCCGAGGTGATCGTGCTGACCACGTTCGACACCGACGCGCACGTGCTGCGGGCGATGCGCGCCGGCGCCAGCGGCTTCCTGCTCAAGCACACCCCGCCCGAGGAGATCGCGCGGGCGGTGCGCCGGGTCGCCGCGGGCGAGCCGATGCTCTCGCCCGAGGTGCTGCGCCGGATGATGAACCACGTCGCGGCCGCGGCGCACGACCCGGGACGCGACCGGGCCCGCGTGGCGCTGCAGCGGCTCAGCCCGGGCGAACACGACGTCGCGCTGCTCGTGGCGCAGGGCCGCACCAACCAGGAGATCGGTACGGCCCTGCGGATGAGCACGGCCACGGTCAAGGCGTACGTGTCGCGCATCCTCACCAAACTCGACCTGACGAACCGGGTCCAGGTCGCCCTGCTGGTGCACGACGCGCGTTAGACGACCGGGACCATCGCGGCGAGCAGGTCGTCGAGCGGGATGCTGGCGAAGCCGACCCGGACGTCGCTGGCCCCGTACGGCAGCCAGAACCGCCCCGCGTGCACCAGCCCGCCGCAGGAGTAGACGACGTTGGGGACGTACCCCTCGCGCTCGGTCTCGTCGGGCTCCAGCAGTCCGTGCGGCAGGTCGGCGATGACCCGCTCCGGGTGGTCGAGGTCGAGCAGCATCGCGCCGATCGCGTACCGCCGCATCGGGCCCACCCCGTGGGTCAGCACCAGCCAGCCCGCCGGGGTCTCCACCGGCGACCCGCAGTTGCCGACCTGGATCAGGTCCCAGCCGCGGTGCGGCATCAGCAGCGGCACCGCGTCCTGCCAGCGGTTCTGCTCGTCGCGGGTGCTCAGCCCCAGGGTCTCGCCGTCGGAGCGGCACAGCGCCAGGTGCCGGCCGTTCACCGTACGCGGGAACAGCGCCATGCCCTTGTTGCGGGCCGCCGGGCCGCGCAGCGCGGTGACCTCGAAGTGCCGCAGGTCGCGGGTGTGCATCATCCGCCCGCCGATGTGCCGCCCGTCGTACGCGGTGTAGGTGGCGTGGTACGCCATCCGCCCGTCCGGCTCCTCGACCTGCACGAAGCGGGCGTCCTCCATGCCGTTGCTCTCGGCCGGGGTGGCCGGCCACAGCACCCGCTCGTGCAGCGGCACCGTGGCCGGGAAGGTCACCGCGTAGTCGCTGGCCACGATGCGCCGGATGGCCTCCAGCGACTCGTTGGCGGTGGGCCGGGCCAGCAGCTCGCCGGGCAGATGGCCGAGGACGTCCTCGAATTCCTCGTCGTCGTAGCGGTCGGGCAGCGAGGAAAGCACGGTGGCGGTGATCTCGTTGTCCAGGTCCTCCTCGGCCAGCCCGGCGGCGAGCAGGTCCCGGTGGTGCTTGGCGCCGACCCGCTGGCCGATCATCAGCGGGCCGTCGCGGTCCTCGAGCCGGATCCGGTCGTCCGGGCCGAGCACCGCCGAGCAGAAGCCCACCGAGGAGATGTGCCCCTCGCCGATCTGCCGCAGGCTGATCGCCGCCCGCAGCTCGCCCGGCGCCAGATCGCTCTGATCGGGGTGCGGCACCATCGACGGGTTGCACAGCGCCGCCGCCTCGACGGAGAACTCGTGGCTGAAGTAGGCCCCGATCAGCGCCCGGGCGCTGGGGGAGAGCTCGATGTCCGGCGGCACCCGGTGCTGCACCAGGTCGTAGTGGTGCTGGAAGGTGGCGCAGATGTCGTGGTGGCGCCCGGAGAAGCGGGCCAGCACGTCGTCGAGCAGCCGGGTGATCTCGTCCTCGTCGAGCTGCAGGATCCGCTCGATGATCAATGAGGCCCGGTTCTGCCCGAGCTGGGCGTCCTCACCGGGCACGAAGAGCTTGATGACGACCCGCCGGCCGTCGGGCTGCATGGTGAGCGCGTGCCGCTGGGCGAGAGTGGTGGTCCGGACATCCTGAGGATCCATCGTTGCCGTCATGACTGAGCCTCCTTCGGCATGTCCTCATGGCCCTCACGGTCGCGGCCGTGGCCTGCCGCCGGGGGGTGACGCTCGGTGCAATCGGTCATGCCAGCCCGCCTGAGGGTCGGGTCGCGCTCCGCCCGGCCAGCGCGCGGGCGTGCTGGAGGGTGGAGACGAGTGCGAGGGTGGATTCGGCGCCTTGATTCAGGTTAGGCCCGTTCGGGGTCAATCCGTCATACCCGCCACCTGTCAGGGGGTCGTACATGACGGTGCCGGAGTCGTTGTCGCCCAGGAACCAGGCGATGGCCTGGAACAGCGGCGCGTCCCAGCGGTCGTCCCCGGTCACCGCCCCCGCGGTGGCGCAGGCGTCGGCCGTCGCGGCGGCCTCGATCGGCTGCTGGTCGTAGCGGTGCCGAGGGACGTCCGGCCGCCAGCCGCCGACCGGCACAGTGGACAGGTGGCCCTGGTGCTCCTGCGTCCGGCACAGCCAGCTCAGCATCCGCAGCCCGTCGGTGAGCAGCGGCTCGTCGCCGAGCAGGTCACCGGCGGCGATGAGGACCTCGGCCAGGGCCGGGTTGGCGTAGGTCAGTTCGCGTTCCGGCCACACCCATTCGGGGTCGGAGTCGGGCAGCCCGACCACGGTGGCGGCGTCGCCGAGCAGTTCGGCCGCCGTGCCGGCGCGCGGGTCGGCGCGCAGCACCTCGGCCGCGCCCAGGCCGGCGAAGGCCATCGCCCGGGGCCAGGGTGAGCGCTTGCGCGCCGCGATGGTGAACGCCGTACGGGCCTCCGCCCGGATCCACGGCACCGGGCAGCGACCGGCCGCCGTGCCCAGCGCCCACACCGCCCGGCCCCACCAGTCGCCCAGGTCGGGCTCGTCCAGCCAGCGCCGGTCGTAGCTGAGCCGGTTGTGGCACCGGCCGTCCGGGGTCAGGGCGTGGGTGAGGAAGCCCAGGTAGCGTTCGGCCAGCCCGGCCACCAGGGCGGTGGGCTGCGGTTCCCGGCTGGCCACGAGCAGCCCGCGGGCCACGTCGTCGACGCAGTAGCCGTGCTCGCGCCGCGGGGTGGCGTGCCGGGCGTGTTCGAGCAGCCCGGTGTCGTCGGAGAGCCGGGCGATCTGGGACCAGTTCGGTTCGGGTGCGTCGACGAGCCGGATCGGCGGCGGCACGAGCCGCAGCGAGACGCTCACGCGGGTACAGGGGCGGTGGCGGGCGTGCGGTCCTGCACCAGACGGGTGGCCAGGGCCTGGTAGCGGGCGGCCACGGCGGGCCAGCGCAGGGTCGGGGCGCCGTCGAGTCCGTTGAGATGCGGCGCCGCGTCCGGGGTGGACAGCAGGTGCCGGATCGCGGCGGCCATGGCCGGCGGGTCCTGGTGCGGTACGAGCAGGCCGGGCCCGTCGGCGAGCAGTTCCACCGCGTGCGGGAACTCGGTGGCCACCACGGGCACCCCGGCGCCGACGGCCTCGATGAGCACCCCGGAGGTGACCTGCTCGGTGGAGTCGTACGGCAGCACCACCACGTCGGCCGAGCGGATCAGCCGGCTCAGCGTCGCCTGGTCGTGGTAGACGTCGTCCCACCGGACGGCGTCGGCCACGCCCAGCTCGGCGGCCAGTGCCTTGAGCGACTCGCGGTAGACGTCGCCGTGGTGCTCGAGCACCTTGGGGTGGGTCCGTCCGGCCACCGTGTACGCGGGCATCGGGCTGAGGTCGCGCAGCAGGGCGAGCGAGCGCAGCGCCCACTCGATGCCCTTGCCGGGCCCGAGCAGCCCCCAGGTGAGCAGGTGCGGGACGTCGTGGGCCTCGCGCGGGGCGCTGGAGTGGCTGCCGGCGCCGTGCGGGATGACCGTGACCTTGCGGGCGTCGATCCGGTAGCCGGCGCTCAGGCGCTGCCGGGCCGTGTCGGTCATGGTGACCACGGCGTCGGCGGCGGCCACGATGCGTTCCAGCACGACGCGCTGGGTGATCGACGGCGTGCTGAGCACGGTGTGCAGCACGACGATCGTCGGCACCTTGAGGGCGCGCAGCAGCGGCAGCACCTCGTCGCCGTCGACGCCGGGGTAGATGCCGTACTCGTGCTGGACGATCGCGACGTCGAAGCGGTTGAGCACGTTGGCCGCGGCCACCCAGCCGCCTGAGGTGTCGGTGTGCCAGGTGTGCGCGACCCGCGGCGCCGTACGGTCGACCGCCAGCCCGCCCCCGACGGCGTCGGCGGAGAGCAGCCGGACCACACCGCTGCCGGGCGTGCCGCCCGTCAGGTGACTGGCGAGCGCCGCGTTGAACGTCGCCAGACCGCATTGGGTGGGGGGATAGGTGCTCAGGAAACCGTAGGTCGCGGGCATTGACGGGCCTTTCTGATCAGAGGCTGCCTCCCCGCAGCACAAACCGGCGCGCGCGGGCGTGGAGCGTGAGCGCACGCTTCAGCTTTCGGCGGCGACGGACGGTAAGAAAATGCCGCAATTCGGTAATAAGACATTAACAAGAACGGCTGTTCAGCCGACCAGATCGCGGTAAATCGCCAGGTAGTCCTCGACCATGCGGTCCGCGCCGAAGCGCGAGCGGGCCCTCGCCCGGCAGGCCGAGCGGTCCAGCCGGGCGACGTCGGCCACCGCGGCCACGGCCTGATCGACGTCGTCGACCAGCCGGCCGGTGAGACCCTCGTCGACCACCTCGGGCATCGAACCCTTGCGGTACGCCACCACGGGCGTCCCGCAGATCATCGACTCCACCACGGAGAGCCCGAACGGTTCGGCGAACAGGATCGGGTGCAACAGGGCGGCGCTGCCCCCGAGGATCGCGGCCCGTTGCGCCGGTCCGACCGAGCCCAGGTAGACCACCCGGTCCCCGTCGATGTGCGGTTCCACCTGCTCGGCGAAGTAGCGCCGGTCCTGCACGATCCCGCAGAGCGTCAGCCGGCGGCCGGCCCGGCGGGCGATCTCGATGGCGGTGTGCGTGCCCTTGTCCGGGTGGATGCGCCCGAACGCGACCAGGCCGTCCCCGCCCGCCGGATCGAACGGCAGCCCTTCCAGGTCGACGCCGTGGTAGACGGTGGCCAGGTAGTCCAGGTCAGGGGAGCGGTCGGCGTCCGAGATGGAGACGAAGTGTGACCGGCCCCGCCGGTACGCCGGCAGGATGTTCGGCCCCGAGAAGCCGTGCACCGTGGTCAGCATGGGCGCCCGGCAATGCGCCGAGAACGCCAGCGGCAGCCAGTCGAGGTGGTTGTGGACCAGGTCGAAGTCGCCGGAGCGCTCCAGCGCGTACGAGACGTGCAGGGCCTCCCAGACCCGGCCGTCGAGCTCCGGGGTGTCCTCGTAGCCGCTCGGGCAGATGCCGTCGAGAGTGGCCTTGGTGACCGAGTCGAGCGTGGCGAACAGCGTCACGTCTATCCCGCGGGCGGTCAGGCCCTCGGCGAGCAGACTGGTGATCAGCTCCCAGGGTCCGTAGTGAACCGGCGGGGTGCGCCAGGCGACCGGTCCGAGCAGCGCCACTCTCATGCGCCCCAGTATGGGAGCGGAACGGGTGTTTCGCGGGCGGTTCCCGTGTTAAGGAGTGACTATGCAGAACCCCTGGTGGCACCGCGCCGTCGTTTACCAGATCTATCCGCGCAGCTTCGCCGACTCCGACGGGGACGGCCTGGGTGACCTGCGCGGGATCAGCGCGCACCTGGACCACCTCGCGGGTCTGGGCGTGGACGTGATCTGGCTGTCCCCGGTCTACCCGTCGCCGCAGGACGACAACGGCTACGACATCAGCGACTACCAGGACATCGATCCGGTCTTCGGCGACCTGGCCGGTTTCGACGAGCTGCTGGCCGGGGTGCACGCCCGCGGCATGAAACTGATCATGGATCTGGTGGTGAACCACAGCTCGGACGAGCACCCGTGGTTCGCCGAGAGCCGCTCGTCGAAGGACAACCCGAAGCGCGACTGGTACTGGTGGCGCCCGGCCCGCGACGGCATGGAGCCCGGTACCCCCGGCGCCGAGCCGACCAACCGGGGTGCGGCGTTCGGGGGCCCGGCCTGGGAGTACGACCCGGCCACCGGCGAGTACTACCTGCACCTGTTCAGCCGCAAGCAGCCCGACCTCAACTGGGAGAACCCGGAGGTCCGCGAGGCGGTCTACACGATGATGAACTGGTGGCTGGACCGCGGCGTGGACGGCTTCCGGATGGACGTCATCAACTACATCTCCAAGGACACCACCCTGCCGGACGGCCCGGTGCGGCCCGGGATCGCGTACGGGGACGGCTCGGCGTCCTACATGAACGGCCCGCGGATCCACGAGTTCCTGCACGAGATGCACGAGCGGGTCTTCGCCGGCCGCTCGCAGGAGCTGCTGACCGTGGGCGAGATGCCGGGCGTGACGATCGACGAGGCGAAGCTGTTCACCGACCCGGCCCGCGGCGAGGTCGACATGGTCTTCCAGTTCGACCACGTCTGGGTCGACCGGGGCGCGGATCCCTGGCTGCTGTACCCGTTGCGGCTCACCGACCTCAAGGCGATCCTGGGCCGCTGGCAGTCCGGGCTGGCCGGGGTCGGCTGGAACAGTCTCTACTGGAACAACCACGACCAGCCCCGGGTGGTCTCCCGCTTCGGTGACGACTCACCGCGGTACCGGGTCCGGTCGGCGCAGATGCTGGGCGCGGTGCTGCACCTGCATCGCGGGACGCCGTACGTCTATCAGGGCGAGGAGCTGGGGATGACGAACGCGCCGTTCGCCACCATCGCCGACTTCCGCGACATCGAGGCCCTGGGCCAGTACGTGCAGGCCGTCGAGCAGGAGGGCCGCTCCCCGGAGGACGTGCTGACGGTGCTGCGGGCCCGCGGTCGGGACAATGCGCGGACGCCGATGCAGTGGGACGCCTCGCCGCAGGCCGGCTTCACGACCGGCCGGCCCTGGCTGGCCGTCAACCCGAACCACATCGAGGTGAACGCGGAGGCCGCGGTCAAGGACCCGGACTCGGTCTACCACTTCTACCGCAAGCTGATCGCGCTGCGGCACGAGGAACCGGCGGTCGTCTACGGCGACTTCACGATGCTGCTGCCGCACGACGAGCGGCTGTACGCCTTCACCCGGGCCCACGGCGACACGACGTTGCTGGTCATCGGCAACTTCTCGGGGGAGACCGTCCGGGCCGAGATCGACGACGCCGCGGCGTGGGGAGCAGCGGAACTGCTGCTCACCAACGCCGCGGCGCCCGAGGATCTGGTCCTGCAGCCGTGGCAGGCCGTCATCTACCGCCGGATCAGCCGGTGATCGTGTCCCAGGAGAAGGCCAGCAGCGCGAAAGCGGCGCCGAGCAGGGCCAGCGAGACGCCCCGGGTGCCGATCGGCAGCGCGGCGAGCACGAGCAGGATGACGGCGATGATGTAGAAGAGAGCCTGGATGCTCATTGGTGTTCCTCAATTCGTGTGGGGGGTGCGGCGCGGCATGTACCCCCCGGCCGAGTCGAGCTAAACAACCGAGACCATCCCGTTGTACTGGTCAGGCCGGGCTGGCCTGCCGCACATCGGCCTGCTCGCGCAGCGCCCAGCGGCGGGCCAGCACGGTGGCGCCGGTCAGCGCGGCCAGCACCAGCAGCATCTCGGTGAGCACGACGGGCGCCCAGGTGCTGAAACCGGTCAGCGCGGCGAAGCCCATGGTGATCGGCGTGATGACGATGCCGGCGAGGGGCAGCAGCAGGCACATCGCGTGCACGGTCGCCCGGATCCGCGGCAGCGCGCGCAGGTGGTAGCCGACGGCGGCCACCGCCCCGACGACGACGATCACGGCTGGGATGCCGTAGTAGACCGCGACGGCGACCTGCACCGGCACATGCGTGCGGCCGGGCGTGTCGAAGAAGCGCCCGGCGGCCCGGAAGAGCAGTAGGAAGAAGGCGAAACCGGCGGCCGCGCCGAGCGCCGCGCCGGTCAGCGACGTGCCGACCAGCCGTCCCAGCTCCGGTGGCTCCCGCCGGACGCCGGCCTCGTCGGCGAGCCGCCGCGCGAACGCAGGCACGTCCTCGCCGAGCAGCTGCTGCGGGGCGACTCCGTCCGCGGCGGCCGACTCCAGATCCAGCCGCAGGTCGGCGGCCAGCGCCTCGCGGTCGGCGCGCTGCACGCCGTGGTGCCGCCAGGCGCGGTCGGCGGTGGTCAGCGCGTCGTCGATGGGGTCCACGGTCAGCTCCTCGGGCTCTCGGTGACGGTGCCGCTCAGCATGGCGTCGACGACGCCGACGAACCGGGCCCACTGCTGCTGCCACGATCCCAGCCGGGCGCGGCCGGCGTCGGTCAGCGCGTAGACCTTGCGCGGTGGGCCGGCCGGGCTGGCCTGCATCTCGTCGGCGACCAGCCCGAGCCGGCGCATGCGCGTCAGCAGGGGATAGACGGTGCCGTAGCCGACCGCGTCGATGCCGGCCGCCTCGACCCGGCGGACCAGCTCGTAACCGTGGGCGGGCTCGCGGGCCAGCAGGGCGAGCAGGCACATGTCGAGCGCCCCCCGCAGCAACTGGGTCTGCCGCTCGGCGTCCCCCGGATCGGTCGCTATCATGCGTCACATAATAGCGCCGGTATTAGGCGGCGCCAAGTACCTCCCGGTGCAGCGGGAGGATCACCGCGGACGGGTGGTCCGGATCGTGGTGCAGGGTCGTGCGGGTGGTGACCAGCTCGGTCGCGGAGGCCAGCGGTTCGCCGGTGCCGTAGTTGCGGGCGAAGCGGGGATGCGCGCCCCCGCTGACCTGCAGGCGGATCCGGTGGCCGGGCTCGAAGCGGTGACCGGTCGCGCCCAGGGGCACGGTCACCAGGTCGGCGTCGGCGTGGTCCGGGGTCAGCCGGGTGAAGCCGTCGCACACGTTCACCGAGCGGCCGTCGGGGTGCACGTCGCAGAGGCGGACGAACAGGTCGAAGTGGCCGGTGCTGCCGGCGGCGTACAGCTCCGCGCTGGGCGTACCGATGATCTCCAGGGCCGTGGTCAGCGGCGCGGTGGTGAAGGTCCGGACGTCGGACCGCGCCTCCAGGGTCTTGTTGTCCCGGGCCCCGGCCGTGCGGGACTGCAGCTGGCCGGCGAACGACGGCGTCGGGTCGGCCGGGTCGTAGTCGAAGGTGGTGCGGCCGGCGTCGAGCTCGCCCAGCTCGCCTTCCGGCCGCAGGTGGTAGCGGACCGGGGTGCTCGGCGGCGGCCACGCGTTGAGCTCGCGCCATGCGTCGTTGACGTGCACCCGGATCCGGGTCCCGCGTTCGCCCTCGCCGCGCAGGTGCACCCGCAGGTGCTCCAGAGCGTCCGCGAAGACCACGGCCCGGCCCTGCTCGAACAGCGAGGTGTGGGTCCAGGGGCCGATCATGAGGGTCGGCTCCTGGCCGGCCCGGCGCAGCCGGGCGTACTGCCGCAGCGTCTGGTCCAGGGCCAGGTCGTGCCAACCGGAGACCAGGCTCACCGGCACGGTCATCCGGTCCGCCGCCGGCCCGGCGTCGGCGCCGGCCCAGAACAGGTCGTCCTGGTACGGGTGGGTGAGCCAGTCCTCGAACTCCGGCCGCCGGCCCCCGAGTGCCCGGCGGTAGGAGTCGAGGAGTGGCACACCGCGCACGGCATGCCGCAGATGCCGCGCCAGCCGCAGCAGGGCCCGCAGGTATCGGCCCGTGCCCGCCCCCTGATGGAAGAACGTCACGCCGGCGACCAGGGCCAGCTCCAGCCGGAACGCGCAGTGCTGGCCGGGGTACATGCCGTCGTAGAAATCGTGCACGGGGACCTGCAGCACGGCCGCCCGCCACTCGGGTGGTGGGTCCAGGCCGAGGGCCCACTGCGCATAGCTGAACTGGCTCGGCCCGATCGTCGCGAAGGCGCCCGGGAACCACTCCTGCTTGCGCAGCCAGTCGACCGTCGCCTGGCCGTCGGCGGCCTCGTTGCGCCAGATGTGGAAGTCGCCGCCGGAGCCGCCGGTGCCCCGGGTGCTCTGCAGGATCACGCGGTAGCCCTGGGCGGCGAAGGAGGCGCCGAACAGCGAGTTCCAGGGGAAGCCGCGGCCGTAGGAGGTGCGGATCAGCAGTACCGGGCACTCCTGGTCGGTGACCGGCGCGTAGTGGTCGGTGATCAGCGGGCTGCCGTCGGCCGCGGGCACCTCGATCCCCGGCTCCCACCGCACCTCGTACGGCATGGCCTCCCGCGCGCGGCGGCGCAGCAGGCGAAGGAAAAATGGCAGTCGTTCCATGACCGGACCCCTTTCCCGTACGTTGTACTGAAAATAGCACCCCGGAGGATTCTGTGCCACGAGGTCGCCCGCCCAAGCACTCGCGAACGCAGGTCGTCGCGGCCGCGATCGCCGTCGCCGACGCGGAAGGGCTGGACGCGCTCACCATGCGGCGGCTGGCGGCCGAGCTCGGGGCCGGGGTGATGTCGCTGTACACGTACGTGCGTGACAAGGACGACCTGGTCGACCAGATGGTCGACCAGATCAGCGCCTTCGACCCGCAGCGCGACGGCACGGATCTGCTCGACCTGGTCCGCTGGCAGCGGCAGTTGATGCTGCGCCACCCCTGGCTGCCCACCGCCCTGCCCAACCGGCAGCTCACCGGCCCCCACATGCTCGGCTACCTGGAACGCGCGCTGGCCGCCCTGGCCCCGACCGGGCTCCCCGGCGGCACGAAGATGGAGATCCTGGCCCTGCTGACCGGTTTCGTCGCCAGCTACGTGACCCACGAGCTGGCCCAGGCCCAAGCCGGCATCACCGACCCGGAACGGATCGCGGCGCACGTCGAGCAGCTGCAGGCAGCGGTGGCAACCGGCGCGTACCCGGAACTGGCCCGGGTGCTGGCCGAGAACCCGCCCGCCGCCGCGCCGAGTTTCGACGCGATCGCCCAGCGCATGATCAAGGGCCTGCTCGGCGGTTAGCCCGGCCGGTTCAGCCACCCATCGAGACCGTCGAGCAGCCGCGCCAGGCCGAAGCGGAAGAGCAGATCGAGATCCAGATCGAAGTCGTCGCTCTCGACCAGCTCGGCGAAGTGCGGCAGGGTGTCCGTGCCCAGTGCGGCCGGCGGTGCCAGCGAGCCCATCCACTCGTCGCTGCCCACGCCGGTCTCGCGCACGGCCTCCGCCTCCGGTTCCAGCGCCGTCGCGATACCGCGGGCGAAGCTGAACAGCAGGATGTGCACGTACAGGCGTTGCCGCCGGTCGAGCCGGGTCGGTGCCAGCGTTTCCAGCACCCATTCGACCAGCAGCAGCCCGTTCGGCGCCGGTTGCGGCCGGGTCAGCGACATCGCCGGGGCCAGCCACGGATGCCGGCGGAACAGCCGCCACAGCAGCGTGGTGGAGACGATCAGCCCGGCCCGCCACCCGGCCGGCCGGACGGCCGGCAGCCGCTCCTCGCCCAGGGCCGCGTCGATCATCAGCAGGATCAGGTCGTCCTTGCCCGGCACGTGCCGGTACAGCGACATCGTCGCCACCCCCAGCTCGGCCGCGACCCGGCGCATCGACAGCTCGCCCAGGCCGTGCCCGTCGGCCACCGCCGTCGCCACCCGCACGATCCGCTCCCGGCTCAGCTCGCCGTCCGCCGCGCGGATCGGCGCGACCGTCGCCCGTGGTGCCACCACCGTTCCCACGCCGGGCCGGACGACTGTGAAGCCCTGCTGTCTCAGGACCGCGAGCGCCTTGGTCGCGGTGGCGATGGCCACCCCGGAGTCGGCGGCCAGCCGCCGCGTCGACGGCACCCGGTCGCCCGGCGTCAGCTCGCCGGCGATGATCCGGCGGCGGAGTTCCTCCGCGATCCGGCGATACGGCGGTACGGCATCCGTCACCGCGCCTCCCCAGTCCTAGTACACCGGCGTCGGCCGGACCGACCGTACTAGGGCAGTTTGCTTGTTCTAGCTGGGCTGAGCAAGCTGCGCGTACACGGTACGCATCGAGCGGGGGAGAAGCATGCGGGTACTCATCTCGGGCGGCGGGATCGCCGGACCGGCCCTGGCCCACTGGCTCGGCCGGCACGGTATCGGCGCCACCATCGTGGAACGCGCGGCCGCGCCCCGGCCCGGCGGCCAGACCGTCGACATCCGCGGGGCCGCGCGCGGCGTCGTCGAGCGGATGGGGCTGCTGACCACGATTCGCGCCCGGTGCGTCGATGAACGGGGCGTGGCCCTGGTCGACAGCTCCGGCCGGCGGCTCGCCGAACTCGGCGCGGACCTCTTCGGTGGCGAGGGCATCGTCGCCGAGCTCGAGATCCTGCGCGGTGACCTGGCCGCTGTGCTGCACGACCACGCCGGACCCGAGGTGGAGCACCGGTTCGGCGACCACCTGGTCGCGCTGGCCCAGGACGGGCGCGGGGTCGATGTGCGGTTCGCCTCCGGCCGCACCGAACGCTTCGACGTGGTGGTGGGGGCGGACGGCGTGCGCTCGGCCGTGCGCCGGCTGGCCTTCGGCCCGGAGCGGGACTTCGTCCGGCACCTCGGTGCGTACACGAGCTATTTCACCGTGCCCGATCCCGGCGATCTGGACCACTGGTTCCTGATGCACAACGCCCCGGGCGGACGGGTCGCCGGTCTGCGCCCGGCCCGTCCCGGCACCGCGACGGCCTCGCTGACCTTCACGTCGCCGCCCCGGCCCGTCTCCCGGGAAGTGCTGGCCGAACGCATGGCCGGCGTCGGCTGGCGGGTGCCCGCACTGCTCACCGCGTTGCGTGACGCCGACGACTGCTACCTGGACGCGATCAGTCAGGTACGGGTCGAACGGTGGGCGCGCGGGCGGGTCGTGCTGCTCGGTGACGCCGGGTACTGCGGATCGCCGCTGGCCGGGCAGGGCACCAGCCTCGCGTTGGTCGGCGCGTACGTCCTCGCCGGTGAACTGGCCGGGAATCCCGGTGATCCGGCCGCGGCGTTCGCGGCGTACCAGCGGGAGCTCCGGCACTACGTGGCGGCGGGCATCCGGCTGCCACCGGGCGGCGTGCGGGCGTTCGCCCCGAACTCGGCCGCGATGATCGCGGTGCGGGCCGGGTCGATGCGGATGATGACCCGGCCGCCGCTGCGGGCGCTCATGGCCCGGCAGTTCGGCAAGGCCGAGCGGATCAGCCTCAAGGACTACGCGGTCGCACCGAGTTAGCGAAGCGTCGACCACGGGTATCTCCCGTCCATGACCACTGCGCCCGCTGTGCACCGGCCCTCCTGGTGGGGCCTGCTCCCGTTCGCCGCCGCGGTGGCGGCCGCCGCGCTGATCGGCGGCCTCGGCGTCGCCGGCACGGCGGCCGAATACCAGAACCTCGACCAGCCGTCGTGGGCGCCGCCGTCCTGGCTGTTCGGCCCGGTGTGGACGGTCCTGTACGCGATGATCGCCGTCGCCGGCTGGCTGGTCTGGCGCCGCACGGGCTGGAACCGCGCCCTCACCGTCTACGCCGTGCAGCTCGTGCTCAACGCACTGTGGACCCCGATCTTCTTCGGCTTCGGCCAGTACGGCCTGGCCCTGGTCGACATCGTGGCGATGTGGCTGTCGATCGGCGCGACGATCTTCCTGTTCCGGCCGGTCTCGCGGGCCGCGGCGTGGCTGCTGGTGCCGTACTGGGCCTGGGTCACCTTCGCGACCGCCCTGAACGCCGCCATCTGGTCGGCCAACTGATCCCACGGGAGGACATGCTCGCGGCCGGCCACTGAGAATCGGCTGAGACGTCTGGGTCAGCCCCGGTCCAGGGCGGCGAGGTAGCGGCCGAGATGCGGCTCGAAGCGGGCCGGGTCGGCCGCGGCCAGCTCGGCCCGGGACCACCACCGCACCGCGGCGAACTCCCGTTCGTCCACCCGCAGCGGCTCGTCGCGACCCACCTCGGCCGGGAACCACAGGCTCACGTCCGTGTGGCCCGCGTCCACTCCGACGGTCTCCGTCACGGTCAGGAAGATCGGCTCGGCCGCCGCCCCGGTCCGGCCGAGCTCTTCCTCCAGTTCGCGGGCGGCCGTCAGCGCCGGATGCTCACCCGGTTCCACGTGGCCGCCCGGCGGCAGCCAGAGCTTCGCGTTGCGGTGGTCCACCAGCAGCACGTCGCCGGTCGCCGGGTCGGTCGGCACCACGTAGGACACCAGGTGCTTCGGCGGGGTCGCGGGCTTGGCCCGGCGGTACACGTCGTCCGTGCCGGCCAGCCAGGCCAGCGCGTCGGCCCGGTGGGCGGCGGCGAGGTCGTCGTACGGGGTCAGAGCGGCGATGAGGTCGGCGAGCATCGCCCGATGATCTCAGGCCGCGAGCGACACGTCCGGCCGTACCGCAGTGGTGTCGCGGGGGAGCGCCAGCAGGACCATGACGCCCGCCGCCGCGTAGACCACGCCCTGGGCGGTGATGACCGGCAGGATGCCGACCCGCTCACCCAGTGCGCCGGCCGCGATCGTGCCCAGCAGCATCGCCGCGCCGTCCACCGCGACGGTCGCGCCGTACACCCGGCCGCGGTTCCGGTCGTCGGTCGCCTGCTGGAACACGGTCATCGCTCCGGCGGCCAGGAAGGCGACCGGCACCCCGACCAGGACCATGATGGTGATCGCCGGCCACAGCACCCGCGAGGCCAGCGGATAGACGAAGAGCGCCACGTCCAGGGCGCCGAAGATCGTCGCGCCCCAGCCGAACATCGCCCGTGGTGAGAAGCGGTGGCCGGTCATCGTCACCAGCAGGCCGCCCCCGATGCCGCCGACCGCCTGCGCCGCCATGACGATGCCGTAGGCGCGGGCGTCGCCGCCCAGCACATCGCGGATGAACGGCGCCATCAGCGTGCCCATGACGGCCTCGCCGAAGCCGGTGATCAGCGTGAAGACGAGGAAGACCCGCAGCGTCCGGCCGGTGGCGGCCATCCGCAGCCCGGTGGCCCACTCGCGGAACACGTGCGGGCGCTGCGCGGGTGCGGGCGTCGATCGCCCCCGGATGCCGGCGATCAGGGCTGCCGCCAGCAGGAAGGTGGCGATGTCCACGACGGCCAGCAGGGCGATCCCGCCGAGCCCGGCGATGACCCCGCCGAGCGCCGCGCCGGCCAGCCGGGCCACGTCGCGGACCTGCCCGTTGAGCGAGTTGACCGTGACGAGCTGATCGGCGGGCACCACGGACGGCACCAGCGCCGCCTCGGCCGAGCCGAAGAAGGGCGCCAGGCAGCTCTGCACCGCGATGACCGCGTAGACGATCCAGGCCCGGCCGGCGTCCTGCACCGCCAGCAGCGGCAGCAGGGCCGCCGCCATCAGCAGGTTGGTCACGGCCATGGTCCGCCGCCGGTCCCACCGGTCGGCGGAGACCCCGGCCGGCGAGCCGACCACCAGCTGGGGAAGCAGGGAGGCCAGCACGGCGGCGGCGGAGGCGAGCGTGGAGCCGGTCAGGACATAGATCTGGTACGCGACCCCGGTGCGCAGGATCCAGTCCCCGGTCAGCGAGACCAGGTTCGCGGCCAGCAGCAGCCGCAGATCGGGGTTGCCGCCCAGCACGGTCCGCAGCCGGCCCATGTCAGCCGCCCGACGGCGTCGGCCGCAGCGGGGCCTTGACCAGGGTGAGGTTGACCGGTACCACGCCCGGGCCGCGGCTCCCGGCGTCACCGAGCGGCCGGCGCCGGGCGTACTCCGCGGTGAGGTCGCGCCAGGCCTGGCCCAGTTCGGCCAGCTCGTCGACGGTCAGGTAGAGCAGGCTCTGGGAGACGCCGCTGTGCTCGGACCAGCGGGGGTCCTCGTCGGCGCGACGCTCCTGCCACTCCGCGAGCTGGGTGACGGCCTGCTCGGCGAGATAGCGGTCGAGGAACTCGGCGGCTTCCCAGCCCTCGGCGGAGTTGTCACCGGCAAACCTGTGCGAGGTGGCGGTGACCTGCCAGGGGCGTTCGCGCTGGTTCTCCGCGCTGCCGCGTTCGACGTAGCCGTACTTGGCCAGCTGGCGCAGGTGGTGGGAGGCGAGGGCCTGGCTGATGCCGAGCTGGCGGGCGGCATCGGCGGCGGTCAGTCGCCCCTCCCGGCCGACCAGGCTCCAGATCTTGAGCCGCAGCGGGTGGGCGAGGGCGCGCAGGGCCAGGGGGTCGGTGACGACCCGCCGCGCCGGGTTGGACTCCAAGGACATGCTTGGAGTCTGCGCGGCGCGGCGGGATACGTCAAGCAGTTGCTTGGAGTCGGCCGGTCAGGAACGCAGGCAGATGTCGAACGGGTGGCCGCCCGGGTCGAGCAGCACGCGCCAGCGGTCCGGGGTGGGCTGCTCGTCCGGTTTGGTGGCGCCCAGGGCCAGCGCCTGCTCTTCCGCCTTGTCCAGGTCGTCGACGTAGAAGTCCAGGTGGAAGCGCTTCGGGGCGGTCTCCTGGGGCCAGCCGGGCGCCGAGTAGCCGGGCAGCCGGCCGAAGCCGATGCTGGTGGAGCCGTCGCCGATCATGGCGTACTCGGCCTCGCTGTGCAGGACGTCCCAGCCCAGCACCTGCGAGTAGAACGTCGCCAGGCCGGGAGGATCCGCGGCATCAAGATTGATCATGGCGAGGGAGGCGAAACCGGGCATGGCTGGAGCCTTTCGGTACGGGCGGCGCTGATCGTCGCCGACGCACCGATCCTGCCCGAGGTGACTGACACCTTCTGTCAGGTATCGCGTTGGGCCGCCAGCCAGCCCGCCACCTGCGCCCGGGACGTGAAGCCCAGCTTGCTCAGGATGTTCTCCACGTGGCCCTCCGCCGTACGCTGGGCCACCACCAGCCGGGCCGCGATCTCCCGGTTGCTCAGCCCCTGCGCGATCAGCGTGATGACCTCGCGCTCGCGCCGGGTCAGCCCCAGCTCGGCCAGCCGGGCGTCCGCGGTCGGAGCGGGCTCGGCCGCGGCCTTACGCGGCGCCGGGACCCCGGGGGCAGCCGAGCGTTCCAGTGCCATGGTCAGCGCCTCGGCCGTGCTGAGCTCACTCCCGCGCCGGAACGCCGTGTCGAACGCTCGATCGCCGAGCCGGGCCCGGATCGTGGCGACCGCCTCGTCATGGTGATCCTGCAGGCCGTGGAACGACGCCAGGGAGGCGTGCATCGCCTGCCAGACCCGTTCGGCCGCGCCCAGCAGCACGGCCGCGCGCTGGTCCCGTCGCTCGGTGGCGCACACCCAGCCCAGGCTCTCCAGCGACAGGCCCACGCTGAACTGCTCGTCCTCGACCAGCTTGCCGACCTCGAGGCTCTCCTTGGCCGCCTCGGCCGCGCCGGCCAGGTCACCGGCCAGCCAGCGCAGCACGCTGAGGGCCCACATCGCGAACGAGCGCCACCACACCTCGCCGTTGGCCGCCGCCAGGTCCCGGCAGGCCAGCAGGTCCGGATAGCCGTCGGTCGGGTCATCGTCGGCCAGGCCGCGGGCCAGGCCCAGCACCGACAGCGTCCACATCTCCCCGCTGAGCGAGCCCAGCTCCCGGAACCGGGTCAGGGCCTGCTCGAACAGCGGCAGCGCCTTGGCGTGGTCGCCACCGAACATGGCGATGTTGCCCTCGATCAGCGGGATGAACGCCAGCTCCGGCGACGGCGGCAAAGTCATGGCCAGCGACCGGGCGTCGGTCAGCAGCGCCTGCGCCCGCGACGGGTCGCTCTGCACGCAGGCGATCCACCCGGCCACCCGCAACGCTTTCACCCGGGTCCAGTGTCGCGGCGCCGGCATGGCCAGCGCGCGGTCCAGCCAGTGCCGGCCCTCGGAGAGCAGACCGCGGACGAACCAGTGGTTCTGCAGGTCGGCGGCGAAACGCAGGGCGGTCTCGGGTGCGGCCGAGGTGACCGCGTACTCCAGGGCGACGCGCAGGTTGGCCTGCTCGTGGCGCAACCGCCGCATCAGCGCGGCCTGGTCGGGACTCACCCAGTGGGTGTCCCCGTACGCGGCCAGCCGGGCGAACCAGTCGCAGTGCCGCCGCGCGACCTCGGCCTGCTCCCCGGCGGCGGCCAGCCGGGCGACGCCGTACTCGCGGATCACCTCGAGCATCTTGTAGCGGGCCCGCGGACCGTCCCCGGTCCGGACGATGATCGACTTCTCCACCAGCGACGCGACCACGTCCAGGATGGCGTCGGCCGGAAGTCTCCCGTCCGCGCCGACGTACTCGGCGGCGTCGAGCTCCAGGCCACCGGAGAAGACCGACAGCCGGGACCAGAGCAATTGCTCGGCCTCCGAGCAGAGATCCCAGCTCCAGTCGATCAGGGCGCGCAGCGTCTGCTGGCGGGCCGGCGCGTTACGGGCACCCGCCGTGAGTAGCCGGTATCTGTCCGTCAGGCGGTCCAGGATCTCGTCCAGCGTCAGCACCCGCAGCCGGGCCACGGCCAGCTCGATGGCCAGCGGCATGCCCTCCAGGGCCTGGCACAGCGCGCTGATGGTGGCGCAGTTCGTGTCCGTGACGGTGAAGCCGGGCAGCACCGCCGTCGCCCGTTCCACCAGCAGGCTGGCCGACTCGTAGCGGGACAGGTCGGCCGGGGTGCAGTCCTCGTCCGCGTCGGGCACCGAGAGCGGGTGCACGGTCAGCGTGGCCTCGCCGGCGATCCGCAACGCCTGCCGGCTGGTCACCAGGATGCGCAGCCCCGGGCAGCTGCGCAGCAGGGTCTCGGCCAGATCCGCGCAGGCGCCGACCAGGTGCTCGCAGTTGTCGAGGATCAGCAGCGCCTGCTGGTCGGCGAGGAACGTGACCAGGCCGGCGGCGCCCGAGCTGACGGACTCCTCGCGTACCCCCAGGGCCTCGGCCACCGTCACCGCGACCAGGTCCGGATCGCGCAGCTCGGCCAGCTCGACCAGCCACACGCCGTCGGCGAACGCCCGCCGCATGTCCAGCCCGATGCGCTGGGCCAGCCGGGTCTTGCCCACGCCGCCGGCCCCCGTCAGGGTCACCAGCCGGCTGGTGGTCAGCATCCGCCGGACCCCGGTCAGCTCGTGCCGCCGGCCGACGAAACTGGTCACCTCGGCGGGCAGGTTGCCGGGGGAACCACGCGCGGTCGTGGCGGTGCTCATAGGAGCACGTTAGTGGGTGTGACCTCCGGTTGCCGTCGCGTGGATGCCCACGGACACCGCGGGTCGCGCCGCGAGGGCGAGCCCGGCGCACACCCGCGGCGCCGTGACGCGGCCGTCGGGAAGCAGCTCGCCGTTGTCGTCGAAGGTCACCACACCGTTGCAGAGCAGGCTCCACCCCTGCTCAGGATGGGTGGCGACCACCCGCGCGGCCTCGTGGTCGGTCTGGGTCGCCCCGGGACAGGGCGGCATGTGCACGCACAACATGTCGGTCCTCCAGCGACCAACAGTTCACCTCGGCCTGGCGCGCGGACACGGGGGAACTACCCGACCCGTACCCGAATACCTGATCGTGGGTACTTCTCCCGTGTCCGCGGGCGGTCCGGCGGCCCAGCATGGAGGCTCACCGCATCAGAGAGGGGCACTCATGGGCCGCCACGCGGCCGACCGGCCTCGTAATCCTCCGCTGCACGCGGACCTGTTCGTCCCGACGCCGGGCAGCGCCGCCGCCCGCACCGCGCAGCAGCGCGCCGGGTCGGCGTTCGACACCCTGGTGGAACCGCACCGGGAAGCGCTGGAGACCTACGTGCTGCGGCTGACCGGCGGCGACGAGGCGGCTGCGGAGAGCCTGCTCAAGGAGACGCTCTACCGCGCCGCCCAGGACCCGTCGCGCTACCCGCAACGGGCCTCGGCCGTACGCCCGTGGCTGGTGCTGACCGCCCGGACGATCCTGCGCGACAGTGCCCGGATGGCCGGCCACGACGACCGGCAACCGCTGGACCCGCCGCCGTCCCCGCGTGCCGGGACGACCATCGTCCGGGCCATGGACGACCTCGCCGCGGCCCACCGGGACGTGCTGATCGAGCTGTTCTACCAGGGTGTCTCGCTGGAGGACGCGGCGGTGGCCCGGGGCGTACCGGTCGAGACGCTCAAGTCCCGGCTCTACTTCGCCATGCGGTCCCTGCGGGTCGTGCTCGATCAGCAGCTCGCCGGCCGGCCCGACCCGCAGGGCGGCGGTCACCGCAGGTAGACCAGCCCGTCGGCGATCACGCCGGGGCGGCCCGCGGTGCCCTCGACGACGATCCGGACCGTGTGCTGCGCGCTGCTGGGCCAGGCGCCCGTCCACACCGCCCGCCGGTGCAGTGTCTCGGGCGAGCGCAGGTCGATGATCCCGGCCGGCGCGTCGTCGACGAAGAGCTGGACCCGGCCGGACACCGCCGTGCGGGACACCGCCAGCGCGGCCGAGCGGCCGGTGAAGGTCCAGCTCAGCGAGGATGCCGCGGCCGTGCTGCGCAGGGCCTGACCGCCCAGGTACGCCGTACCGGTCACCGTGCTCCAGGTCCCGGTCCGTTCGCCGGCCGTCTCCGCGATGACGGACGCGGTGCGTTGCACAGCCACCGAACTCGCGTTCCCGGCCCGGTCGGTGGCGCGCAGCCCGTACGAGGTCTCGACCTCGGGCTTGACGCTGCCGGCCCAGGTCGTCGTGGTGGTGGCCAGCTTGACCGGCGCGGGGGCGGTCAGGGCCAGGCTGCCCAGGCCGCCCGCGTCCGTGACTGCCCAGCGCACCCGTACGGGCACGATCCCGTTGAGCGACCCGGTCCGCAGCGACACGCTGGGTCCGCTGGTGAACTCGGGCAGGGTCTGGTCCACCACCACGGTCGCGCTGGTGATCGACGTCTTGCCGTTCAGCCCGACCGCGCGGACGCGCAGGGTGTGCCGGCCGGGGCTCAGCGTCAGCAGTTGCTGCCGGTCGGCCCGCGGCGCCGACGCGGTGACCACGTCGTCCACCAGCACATCGAACCGGTGCAGCATGGCCGTCGCGGTGCTGACCTGCCAGAACGGCCGGATCGTGCCGCGCGTGTAGTAGGTGGTGCCGACCTTCGTGGCGCCGTTCACCTTGGTCACCGCGAGGCCGCTGGGCGCGGCGCCGGCGATGCTGCGGATGGAGCCGAGCTGCGCGTACAGGCTGTTGCCGGGGCATTCCGTCTTGCCGGTGTCGCGGTGCCCGGAGACCCGGTTGAGCATCGCGGTGCTGCCCTTGCCGTATCGGTCGCTGCCGCTGGAGGTCATCGCGACCCGGCCGGTCGGCGTGTTGCCGTACGCCCCGATCTTGTACGCCGCGACCTGCGCGATCACCCGCTTCACCCGGGCCGGGACGCCGGTGCCGGAGTAGTTGCCGAGCACCGCGATGGCGCTGCTGCGGGCGTTGAAACCGAGGGTGTGCGCGCCCAGCACCGGCCGGGAGACACCGCCGGCGCGGCCCTCGAACAGGGTCCCGCACTTGTCGACCAGGAAGTTGTAGCCGATGTCGTCCCAGTGCTTGCTCTTCACGTGGTACGCCTGGATGCTGCGGACGATCGCCGCGGACTGGGCGCAGCTGTAGTTGTTGGTCCCCGCCGTGTGGTGCACGAAGACCACCTGCACGTCGGTGGAGTATTCGGGCGCGCCCTGCACGATCGTCTCGTTGGCCCCCCACCGGGCCCGGCTGACCACCGCCGGCGCGGGTCGCGGCGGCAGGGTGACGTCGGCGCGGGCGCGGCCGGCCGGCGCCGGCAACGCGTAGGCGGCCGGCGTCGTCCGCGGTGCCGGCGTCCCGGGCTCACCCGGGTCGACCAGGTCCATCCGGAGGCCGGCGGGCAGCAGCCGGGCCCGGCCGGCGCCGGTGATCCGCGCCTGCACGCCGTTCGACTCGCCGACCCAGAGCGGGTCGGTGCTGCCCCGGGCCGCTTCCGCGTCGCCCGAGCCCGGCTCGGCCGGCGACGCGCCGTCGGACTCGAGCCGCTGCCATCCGGTCCAGGCGCCGTCGGCGGCCCGCCGGGTGCGGATCTCCACGACGCCGTCGAGCTTGCGGTGCGGGTCGCTCCAGGTGACCCCGACCATGCTGAACCGCCCGGTGGTACGCGGCGCGACGCTCCGGGCGCCGGCCGCCGACGCGCTGCGCCCGGTCACCGGCGATCCGGTCACCGCGGTCAGGTCGATCGTCTGCAGAGTGGGCCCGGTGGCGGGCGCGGTCAACGCCTCCGGGCGGGCCGCCGCACCACCTCCGGCGGCCAGTACGGTCACCGCGCCGCTCATCGTCATCGCCGTGCCGGCAACGACGGCCATGACTCGTCTCTGGGTCTTGTTCTCCACGCGTTTCCCCCCGCGAAAGGCTTCGGACCAGGCCAGATCAGGATGAAACGTATGTGGCTTTCATGTGTGGGGTTGCCGATTCCCGTGACACCGGTCACTCTGTTCCGGGTGCCGGGCACGGGGTTCGTTAATGCGTCGCGCCGTTCTGCCGAAGGTAGGACGTGACCTCTGTGCTGGCGCCCGTCCGAGCCGGCGGCGACGTGGACGCGCCGACCGCGGCGTACCCGGTGCTGCCCCGGCGCAGCGCCGTGCTGGCCTGGTCATACATCGCCGCGGCAGCCACCGCGATCACCCTGTTCGCGGCCGGGCCGGCGTCGTTGCAGCTCCCGCTGATGCTGATCGCGATCGTGGGCGGGCTGTGGGCCACCACGTACGCGGTCCGCCGGATCGCCGTCCCCGCCCACCGCAAGCCCTGGCGCCTGCTGCTCTGGTCGGCCGGGATGTTCTTCGCCGGCATCGTGCTGCGGGTCGTCGTGCCGGGCGCCGGTGCCTCCCCGCCGACCTCGATGGCGCTCATCCCGGACGCCTTCGTGCTGCCCGGCTACCTGCTGATGGGCTACGCCTTCGCCGACATGCTGCGCCGCCGGCGGGCCGCGGACGACGACCCGGCCCGGGTGGACGCGCTGCTGGTCGGGCTGGCCGCGGCGTTCATGTGCTGGACGTACCTGATCGTGCCGTCGATGGCGCAGACCGACCTGACCCCGCTGCGCATCGCCAACTCGTTCTTCCCGGTCATCGACGTCGTGCTGGTGGTGCTGGCCGCCCAGCTGGCGATCTCCGGTGGCGCCCGCCAGCCGTCGCTCTGGCTGCTGCTGTCGGCGTCGGCGACCATGTTCGTCGGCGATTTCCTCTTCATGCTGCGCGACGGCGCCCTGGCCGACGTGCCGCAGCACGCCGTCGACGTGCTCTTCATGGCGACGTTCCTGCTGGTCGGCGCGGCCGGCCTGCACCCGTCCATGCGGACGCTGACCGAGCCGCAACGCGTGGTCGTCACCGACCTCAGCAAGATCCGCACCGGCCTGATCGCCCTGATGGTGGTCGTGCCGACGATCATCACCACCATCGTGCCGGCCGGCTCCACCCTCAACGGCGTGGTCCGCTCGGTGCTGTGCGTGCTGCTCATCCTGGCCGTGTTCGCCCGCGTGGTGCGGTCCAACAACTCGCGGGCGCGCGCCGAACGGGCCACCCGCCGCCGGGCCACCCACGACGCCCTCACCGACCTGCCGAACCGCGAACTGCTCGCCGAGACGATCGAGACCTGGGGCGATCGGGCCGCCGCCGACGAGCAGGAGATCAGCCTGCTCTTCATCGACCTGGACCGCTTCAAGATGGTCAACGACCACTGGGGTCACCAGGTCGGTGACGAGCTGCTCTGCGCGGTCGCCGGCCGGCTGAGCGCGCAGATCCGCGGGGCCGACCTGGTCTGCCGGATCGGCGGGGACGAGTTCGTGATCGCCTCGGCCAGCCCGTCGCACTCCGCGCTGGCCGAGTCGCTGGCCGACCGGGTGCTGGCCGAGTTCGCCCGCCCGTTCGAGCTGTCGGTCGGCAACGTGGTCATCTCCGCGTCCATCGGGGTGGCCAAGTCGCTGGGCGGGGCGCAGGCCCTCGAGCTGATCCGCGACGCCGACACCGCCATGTACAAGGCCAAGGGCAGCGGGCGCAACGCGTACGCGTTGTTCGACACGTCCCTGCGCGACGAGGTCCGGGACCGGATGAACCTGGAGCAGGCGCTGCGCCGGGCCCTGCCCCGCGGTGAGCTCTCCGTGCACTACCAGCCGATCGTGGACCTGGCGACCGACGAGCTGGACGGCTTCGAGGCGCTGATGCGCTGGCAGCACCCGACGCTGGGCGCCGTCTCACCGGTGGACTTCATCCCGGTGGCCGAGGAGACCGGTCTGATCGTGCAGAGCGGCGCCTGGCTGCTGCGCGAGTCCGCGGCCCAGCTCGCCGCCTGGACGGCCGAACGCGGTCCCGGTGCCCGGCGGTTGCACGTCTCGGTCAACGTCTCGGTCCGCCAGCTGCGCGACGGCGCCCTGGTCACCGTGGTGCGCGACGTGCTGGCCGACACCGGGCTCGCGCCGGACCAGCTGTGGCTGGAGATCACCGAGTCCGGCGTGATGGAGGACATCGACACCGCGCTGATCACCCTGAACCAGCTGCGCGGCCTCGGCGTGACGCTGTGCATCGACGACTTCGGCACCGGCTACTCGTCGCTGAGCTATCTGAACCGGCTACCGGTCGGCATCGTCAAGATCGACCGCTCGTTCGTCAGCCGGGTCGGCGAGAACGGCGCCAACGAGCCCATCGTGCGCGCGGTGCTGGCCATGACCCGGGCGATGAACCTGCGCGTCGTCGCCGAGGGCGTGGAGACCGAGGTGCAGCGCGACTGGCTGCGCGAGCAGGGCTGTGACCTGGGCCAGGGCTGGCTCTACGGCAAGGCGGAACTGCCCGCGAACCTGAAGAAGTGGGTGGCCGGAAGTTGAGGAGAGGACAACCCACTCTCCGCCACCTCTAACGTATATCGCACCCCGGGGCTTGTGGCAAGACCCCGTACCTGGCGCAGAATCAGCGGCCGAGTCCGGAATCTGCGCAATCGAGGTGTGAATGAATCCCTTGGCGACCAGCGCCTTCGATCTTCCCGGCCGGCTGGCCCACAAGGCCGACCCGAACCTGATCGCCGCCGACGAGCGGCACTTCGCGGCCATCGCGGAGAGCCTGCGGCAGTCCATCGCCGACCTGTCCGACCGGCTGGAGACCGAGCGGCGGGCCCCCGCGGGCAAGGGCCGGCAGGCGGTGGACCGCGACACCGAGGTCCGGCGGCTGTCCGCACGGCTTCGTGGCTTGCGCCGGTACAGCCTGGACCTGTGCCTCGGGCGCATGGTCGGCGCCGACGACGCCGAGCCGGTGTACGTCGGGCGGTTCGGCCTCACCGACAGCACGGGCCGCCGGCTGCTGCTCGACTGGCGGTCGCCCGCGGCCGAGCCGTTCTTCGGGGCGACCCACGCCAACCCGATGGGGCTGGCCAGCCGCCGCCGCTACCGCTGGACCCGCGGCCGGATCAGCGACTACTGGGACGAGGTGTTCACCCCGGACGGCTTCGAGGGGCACGCCGCGCTGGACGACCAGTCGGCCTTCATCGCCAGCCTGGGCGGCACCCGGTCGGCCCGGATGCGCGACGTGCTCGGCACCATCCAGGCCGACCAGGACGCCATCATCCGCGCCGGTTCCGGCGGCGCTCTCGTCGTCGACGGCGGCCCGGGTACCGGCAAGACCGTCGTGGCTCTGCACCGCACGGCCTACCTGCTCTACGCCGATCCCCGCCTCGGTCACCGCCGTGGTGGCGTCCTGTTCGTCGGCCCGCACCAGCCGTACCTGGCCTACGTCGGCGACGTCCTGCCCAGCCTCGGTGAGGAGGAGGTGCAGATCTGCACCCTGCGCGACCTCGTCACCGAGGGTCCCGCGGCCGCCCCCGAGACGGATCCGGAGGTGGCCCGGCTCAAGTCGTCGGCGCCACTGGTACGGGCGATCGAGGCGGCCGTCCGGTTCTACGAGGAGCCGCCGGCCACCGCCCTGACGGTCGCCACCGGCGAGGCCGACATCCGGCTGAGCGCCGACGACTGGGCCGAGGCGTTCGAGGCGCCCGGACCCGGTACGCCGCACAACGAGGCCCGCGACGAGATCTGGGAGGAGCTGCTCACGATCCTGGTGGGGAAGTACGACGGTGATGAGCCGGAGACCTTCGTCCGGCGGTCGCTCGGGCGGGAACTGCTCGCCGCCTTCAACCGCGCCTGGCCGGTGCTCGAAGCGACCGACCTCGTCGCGGACCTCTGGTCGGTGCCCGCGTACCTGCGCAAGTGCGCGCCCTGGCTCACCCCGGAGGAGATTCGCAAGCTCCGTCGCGACGCCGGTCAGCCGTGGACGGTCTCCGACCTGCCGTTGCTGGACGCGGCCCGGCGGCGGCTCGGCGACCCCGAGGCCTCCCGGCGCAACCGCCGGCACGACGCCACCCTCGCCGTCGAACGCGAACGCATGTCCGCGGTCGTCGACGAGCTGATCCACGCCCACACCTACGACGACGGAGAGGGAGTGCTGTCCAGCCTGCGCCAGCTCGACCTTCAGGACGCGCTGGTCGACGAGACCGCGGTGCCCGCCGCCGAACCCGACCGGCTGGCCGGCCCGTTCGCACACATCGTCGTGGACGAGGCCCAGGAGCTGACCGACGCGGAGTGGCAGATGCTCCTGCAGCGCTGCCCGTCCCGCAGCTTCACCATCGTCGGGGACCGGGCCCAGGCCCGGCACGGCTTCACGGAGTCCTGGCCGGAACGGCTCGAGCGGGTCGGGCTCGACCGGATCACCATCTCCTCGCTGACCGTGAACTACCGGACGCCGGAAGAGGTCATGGCCGAGGCCGAGCCGGTCATCCGGGCCGCGCTGCCCGACGCCAACGTGCCGACCTCCATCCGCAGCAGCGGCGTCCCCGTCCGGCACGGATCCGCGGCGGAGCTGTCGTCCATCGTGGACACCTGGCTCGCCGCGCACGCCGAGGGGATCGCCTGCGTCATCAGCGCCGATGGCACCGCCGTCCCGGCCACGCCCCGGATCCGGCCGCTGACCCCGGAGCTGTCCAAGGGTCTCGAGTTCGACCTGGTCGTCCTCATCGACCCGGAGGACTTCGGCCCGGGCATCGAGGGCGCGGTCGACCGGTACGTCGCGATGACCCGCGCCACCCGGCAACTCGTCATTCTCACCACCACCGAGGGAGCCCGATGACCTCAGTCACCACTCCGCCCACCACCCGGATGTCGCCCCGGGAGGTCGTCCAGGCGCTGTCCGGCCTCATGCTCGGCCTCTTCGTGTCCATCCTGGCCTCCACCATCGTGTCCAACGCGCTGCCGCGGATCATCGCCGACCTGGGTGGCTCCCAGTCCGTCTACACCTGGATCGTCACCACCGAGCTGCTGGCCATGACGGCGACCGTGCCGCTGTGGGGCAAGCTGGCCGACCTCTACAGCAAGAAGCTGCTGATCCAGCTCTCCCTCGGCCTGTTCGTCGCGGGCTCGCTGATCGCCGGGCTCACCCCCGACGTCGGCATCCTCATCGTCAGCCGGGTCGTGCAGGGCATCGGCGCGGGCGGCATGGGCGCGCTCGCGATGATCGTGATGGCCGCGATGATCCCGCCGCGCGAGCTGGGCCGCTACTCGGGCCTGTTCGGCGCGGTGTTCGGCGTCGCCACCATCGCCGGGCCGCTGATCGGCGGGCTGCTGGTGGACACGTCCTGGCTGGGCTGGCGCTGGTGCTTCCTGATCGGCGTACCGTTCTCGCTGGCCGCCATCGTGCTGCTGCAGAAGACGCTGCACCTGCCGCGGACGCCGCGCCGAGCGGTCTCGATCGACTGGCTCGGCGCGACCCTGATCACCGCGGGCGTGTGCGACCTGCTGATCTGGTCGACGCTGGCCGGCCACCACTTCGCCTGGGGCTCCTGGCCGACCGTAGTGTTCGTCGCCGCCGGGCTCCTGCTGCTCGCGCTCGCCGTCCGGGTGGAATCGCGGGCCAAGGAGCCGATCATCCCGCTCGGCATCTTCCGCCGCACGGTGTCCCTGGCCATCCTGGCCAGCACGCTGGTCGGCGTGGCCATGTTCGGCGGCACGGTGTTCCTGTCGCAGTACTTCCAGATCTCGCTCGGCAAGAGCCCGACGGTCGCCGGGCTGATGAGCCTGCCGCTCATCTTCGGCCTGCTGGTGTCGTCCACCGTGGCCGGCCAGCTGATCACCAGGTACGGCCGATGGAAGCCGTACCTGGTCGCGGGGTCGATGGTGATGACCGCCGGCATGGTGCTGCTGAGCACGATCGACGCCCGCACCAGCGTGCCGATGCTCGCGCTGTACATGGCCGTGCTGGGGGCCGGCGTCGGCATGCTGATGCAGAACCTGGTGCTGGCGGCGCAGAACGACGTGCCGGCCCAGGAGCTCGGAGCGACCACGTCCGCGCTGACGTTCTTCCGCAGCATGGGCGGCGCGATCGGGGTCAGCGCCCTGGGCGCGGTGCTGGCCTCCCGGGTGACCACGATGCTGGCCGAGCGCTTCGGCCCGCCGGCCACCGGTGGCACAGCGAAGGTGCCCGACCTGGCCGCCCTGCCACCGCAGGTGCTGACCGTCGTCCGCGAGGTCTACGGCGAGGCCACGGCCCGCCTGTTCCTGATCGGCGCCCCGATCGCCGCGCTGGCCGTGCTCGCCGTCCTGTTCATCAAGGAGAAGCCGCTGCACACGCTGAGCGGCGACGAGCGCCGGGCCCAGGAGGAGGCCGCGGCGGGCGCGCCGCTGACCTGACCCGCTCGCTCAGAGCTGCTCCGGCTCGACGATCAGGACCACCTTGCCGCGGCCGTGCCCGGCCTGCACGGCCGCGTGCGCCGCGGCGACCTCGGTCAACGGGTACGCCCGCAGCGGCATCGTCAGCACCCCCCGTCCGGCCAGCGCCACCACCTCGGCGAGCCGGACGGGGGAGCGGGGCGCCCGCACCACCGGGGTGCCGAACTCGGCGGCGGCCTTGTCGTCGGCGATGGTGCCGATCCGGTCCCGGGGCACACCGAGGGCCACCGACGCGGCGACGGCCCCGCGCCCGGCCGCGTCCAGGGCCACCGTCACCGGTCCGGCGGCGAGCGTCCGGACCGCCTCGACCAGGCCGTCGCCGTACGCGACCGGAACGGCGCCCAGCTCCCGCAGGTAGTCGTGGTTGGCCGGGCCGGCCGTGCCGATCACGGTGGCGCCGGCCAACCGGGCCAGTTGCACGGCCACCGTGCCCACCGAGCCTGCCGCCGCGTGCACCAGCAGCACGTCGCCCGCGGTGACGCCCAGCTGGGTCAGCGCACCGGAGGCGGTCTGGCCGGCCGCCACCAGCGCGGCGGCCGCCGGGAAGGACAGCTGCGCCGGTTTCACGACCAGATCCGCGGCCGGCACGACCACGTGGGTCGCCTGACCGTTCATCATCGTGGAACCCAGCACCGCCGTACCCGGGACGGGGCCGGTGACACCGTCGCCGAGCAGGTCGACCACCCCCGAGAACTCCTGGCCGACCTGATGCGGGAAGTGCCCCGGCCCCCGTCTCATCCACCCCTCGCGCACGGCGACGTCGAAGGGCTGCACGCCGGCCGCCCGTACCCGGACCCGCGCCTCGCCCGGACCCGGCACCGGATCGGGCAGCTCAGCCACCCGCAACACCTCGGGCGGGCCGTACCGGTCGAACACCGCTGCTCTCATCCGGCCACCCTGCAAGCTGAAGCCGGGTTGAGGTCAAGCGCCGCACCGAGGGGCCGGGCGACGCGACCGGGACGGTGCTGCTCGGCTGGGCCCGTCCGGCCGGCTTCACCCGGCCGCGATCGACGCCGACCTGGCCCATCGGCCGGAACCGGCGGACGCCAGGTCACGATCCGGCCCTCGCCCGGGACCCGGCGGACCGGCATCGCTACCGTTGGCGGGTGTCTGAGATCCCCTGGTGGGCGTTACCCCTGGTCGCCGTCGTGTTCGCGCTGGCCGGGGCCGGTGTGACCCTGCTCGTGTCGGCCCGCGACGAGTACGCCCGCAGCCGCGCCAAGCGCACCAAACGGTGGTACGCCGAGCGCAAGGAGGCCTACATAGCCCTGCTGACGGAGTTCGAACGGGCGACCTACCGGCTGCGCGCCGCGTACGACGGCGGACAGCCCCCGCCCGGGCCGTTCACCTACGTCGACGCCGTCGGACCCGCCCTCATGCAGGTGCGGTTGCTGGCGTCGGGGCAGGTCCGCAGCGCCGCGCTGGCCGTGCACCTGCTGATCGAGAAGCTGTACGGCGAACGCCCCACGCCGCCACCGGGCGTCGACCCGCAGAAGTCGGTCCGGGAGATGCTCGGGCACGTGCCGCTGGTGATGCAGCAGTTCGAGGCGGCGGTCCGTGAGGAGCTCGGCATCGAGGCCACCCCGCCCCCGCCGCCGGTGGAGCCGCCGTCGCGGGGACTGCGCTCGTACATCCGGCGCGACGCGACGCCGGCGGAGTCCCGCGTCACTGGTTGATCTTCCCTGGCCCGGGGAGTATGGAGACAGCGACGGATCCTGGGGAGGCTCCATGTCGGACAAGTCGGTCACCGAGGCGGTTGTCGGGAGCGGGGTCGTGGCCGTGCTGCGCGCGCCCACCGCGGATGCCTTCGCCGCGGTCAGCGATGTGCTCGTCGAGGCCGGCATCACCGCCCTCGAAGTGACCCTCACCTCCCGCGGCGCCCTCGAAGCGATCGCCGGGCTGCGCCGCCAGCTGCCGGCCTCGGTCGCGGTGGGGGCCGGGACAGTGCTCTCTCTCGACGACGCCAAGGCAGCCGTGGACGCGGGCGCCGCCTTCCTGGTGTCCCCGGTCTGGGTGGCCGCGCTCGACGGTTTCCCGGTGCCGGTCTATCCGGGGGCGTTCACCCCCACCGAGATCTTCAACGCCAGCCGGGGCGGGGCGCCGCTGGTCAAGCTCTTCCCGGCCGGGGCGGTCGGGCCCCGCTTCCTCAAGGACCTGCGGGGGCCGCTGCCCGACGTACGGATCATGCCGACCGGGGGGATCGAGATCGCCGACATCGCCACCTGGCTGACCGCCGGGGCCTCGGCGGTCGGGCTCGGTGGTCCGCTGATCGGGGACGCGGCCACCGGTGGCAGTTTGGCCCAGCTGGCGGTGCGCGCCCGGCGGGCCGTCGACGCGGTCGCGTTCGCCCGCTCATGAGCGCCGGTCCGGTCGACGACGACGGCCCGGTCGCGCCCGGCGGTGGCTTGCTCACGCTCGGGGAGACCATGGGGCTGGTCGCCGCTGAGGGGGTCGGGCTGCTGGAGCATGCGCGCGGCTTCCGGTTCGGCATCGGCGGCGCGGAGAGCAACGTGGCGATCGGCGTGGCCCGCCTCGGCGGCCGGGCCACCTGGGTGGGCCGGATCGGCCCCGACGCGACCGGCGACCTGATCGAGCGCCGCCTGCGCGCCGAGGGCGTGCACACCGTGGCGATCCGCGACCAGGCCTACACCGGCCTGATGGTCAGGCACCGTCGCACGGGCGCGCTGACGACCGTCGACTACCACCGCGCCGGCAGCGCGGGCTCCCGGCTCGGTCCGGCCGATGTGCCCGTCGACCTCCTGCGGTCGGCCGGGATCCTGCACGTCACCGGCATCACCCCGGCGCTGAGCGACACGGCCCGGGCAGCGGTGTTCCAGTCGGTCGAGACGGCCCGCGCGGCCGGGGTGACGGTGTCGCTCGACATCAACTACCGGGCCAAGATCTGGTCCCGGTACGACGCCGCGCCCGTCCTGCGCGACCTGGTCTCGCGGGCGGACGTGGTCTTCGCGGGACCGGACGAAGCGGCCCTGGTGCTGGGCGGGAGCGAGGCGGTGGCCGAAGGGCTGGCGGCGCTCGGTCCCGGCGAGGTGGTGATCAAGGACGGTCCGCGCGGCTGCACCGGGTTGATCGAGGGCGAGCGGTTGACGCTGCAGGCCCTCGACGTGACGGTGGTGGACCCGGTGGGGGCGGGGGACGCGTTCGTCGCGGGATATCTGGCCGACCGGCTCGCCGGGGCGGCTCCGGCCCAGCGGCTGGCCACGGCTGTGGCGGTGGGCGGGTTCGCGGTCACCGTCCCGGGGGATTGCGAGGGGCTGCCCTCCCGGGCTGACCTGACCGCTCTGCTCTCGGCCACCGACGACGTGGCGCGGTAGCCGGGCCGGATCTCCCGGCCCGGCGTCCCAGCGGTCAGTTGAAGAGGGCGAAGCGTTCCCGCCCCGCGCCCCCGATCCGCGTGAAGGCCCCACCAGCGGCAATACGATGCCGCGGCGGGTAAGTGGTCAGCACGTGCGTCCCGATCGTGCCGTTGGCCCGCGGGTTCCATCCGGTCAGCCGCCCCCGCCCGTCCAGCGCGGCCAGCTTCACCCGCGCCGTGTAGCCCCCGAGGCAGCCGAGCTGACGCACCGTGCTGGTCCGCCGGCAGGCCCGGTCGAAGTGCCCGCCGACGTAGGCGGTCCCGCCCATGACCGCGATCGTGTGCACGTCGCCGTCGAAGAGGTGGGTCCAGCGGATCGCCCCGGAGGACGAGTATCCGACGGCCCGGCCGCCCGGTCCGCCGGTCGCCGTGTACACCCCGCGGGCGTCCGCGGCCACGTCCATCACGTTCGCCGGTGCGTGCGGCCGGAAGCCGCTCACCAGCGACCCGGTGGCCGGATGCACGGCCGCGAGCCGGTCCGCCGAGCGGGAGCCGTTGACCTGGTGGAACTCCCCACCGAGGTAGACCCGGCCGCGGGTGACCGCCAGCGACCGGACCCGGCCGCCGGTGCTCGGCCGCCACGACCGGTCCAGGGCGCCGCTGCTGTGCGAGAAGGCGGCGACGTTGCGCCGGGCGACCCCGTCGACGGTGGAGAAGCGGCCGCCGATGTACACGCGCCCGTTGCCGATCGCGAGCGTGGCCACCTCACCGGTCACGCGGTGGGCGAAGCGGGTGGGCCGGCCGGTGGAGGCGTCGATCCGGGCGACTGCGTCGCGGCTCTGCCCGGAGATGGTGTCGAAGTCACCGGCGGCGTAGACCGCCGGGCCGGCGACCGCGAGGGCGCGGACGGTGCCGTCCGCGGCGGGCTGCCAGCGCAGAACCGCACCGGTACGGGCATCGAGCGCTGCCAGCCGCCGGCGTTCGAAGCTGCGACCCCGGTAGGTGACCGCGGTGAACGACCCTCCGACGTAGACGACGTCGCCTCGGAACGCGATCGCCCACACTGTGCCGTTGAACGAGGGAGCCGCCTGGGCGCGGGCACCGACGGCGGCCGCTGGTGTCGCCGTCGGGACAGCGCCGCCGACGGACGCGCAGACCAGTGCCAGGAAGACCGACAACTTTCGCATACCGTGATCAACTGCGTGGGACGCAGAAAGTGTCGGCCGGGGGAACCGGCGTACCTCCGGCACCGTCGCAGGAAAGGGTGAAGACGCGGCGCGGAGGTGCGCGATGGGTCGTTGTGGTGTGTCGTTCGTGGTGGCGGCAATGCTTCTCGGTACGGTCGCCGGATGTGGGGGCCGGCAAGGCGCCCCCGGGAAGCCCGAGGTCGAACCGGCCTGGATCTCCTGCGCGGCGGCGGGCGCGGACTCTTCCGGTCCCGCGTCGGGCGGGAGCGACCTCGCGGCACTGCCCCCGCTCGACGACAGCTTCCAGCCGGTGGCCGCGGTGGTGTGCCGATCGGCGCCGCTGCGCCGGGCCGACGGTGGCGAGGACCT
The DNA here is from genome assembly GCF_053603475.1 of Actinoplanes sp. NPDC004185. Lineage (NCBI taxonomy): Bacteria > Bacillati > Actinomycetota > Actinomycetes > Micromonosporales > Micromonosporaceae > Actinoplanes > Actinoplanes sp. NPDC004185. Next base: position 256,042 of record NZ_JBSGFR010000001.1, read on the forward strand.
GACCGCCTCGGAGAGCCGCGCCGACGACGTGACGGCGCTGGTCGCCGCGTTGCGACTGCCGGACGAGCCGCTGTCCGGGGGCGCCTGCACCCTTGAGCTGTACCTTCCGCCGTTCTTCGCCCTGCTCGACGCGCAGGGCCGCTGGGTGCGGCCCGGCGTCCCCCACGACAGCTGCGGCAAGGTCCGCTCCGAGGTTCGCGAAGCCCTCGGCGGGCTGCGGCTGACGCCGGTCTCGTCCCGGCCGATCCGGGAGATCGAGTCCTCGGAGGCGGCGGCGGCCGGCTGCACCCAGCGGTGGGCGGACATGGTCTGGGTGTCGGCGCAGTGGGGGACCAAGGGTGAGCCGGCCGTCGTTCCCGCGGGCTTCGACGGCCCGGTGCGGGTCCGGCTCTGCGCCTACCGGGTGCCGGCCGATCAGCGGGGCACCGGCAAGCCGGCCGGTGAGTTCGCCTCGGGTCGCTACCTCGGCGAGCAGCAGTGGGCCGCCGTCCGGAAAGAGGTCGAGGCCGCCGCGCCCGCACCCGCGTGCACCAGCCCGGCCGGCGAGTTCGTCGTGCTGCACCTGGGGTCCGGGCAGATCTATGTGGAGCGGGACGGCTGCCATCGGCTGCTGGCCCAGGCGGCGGACGGACGTGACACCATCCGGCAGGCCTCACCGGCGCTGCTCGCATCCGTCGCCGGTTGACGCTCAGGCCAGTCCGCCGCCCGCGTGGATGTTCTGGCCGGTGATCCAGCGGCCGTCCGGGCCGGCCAGGAACGCGACCACGTCGGCGATGTCCGCCGGCTGACCGAGCCGGCCCAGCGGCGTCATCGCCGCCGCCGTCTCCAGCGACTGGGCGCTGTTGGTCGAGCGCAGCAGCTCGGTGTCCGTGGCCCCCGGGGAGACCGTGTTGACCGTGATGCCCCGGGCGCCCAGCTCCCGGGACGCCACCGCGCTGAACTGCTCCACCGCGCCCTTGCTGCCCACGTAGAGGCTGCCGCCCGGGGCGGGGGACGTCGTGTTCAGGGTGGAGATGGTGATGATGCGGCCGTTGTCGCGCATGTGCTGGGCCGCGTACCGGATGGCCTGGAATGTCGCCTTGGCGTTGACCGCGAAAATGCGGTCGTAGTCCGCGTCGCGCACCTCGGCGATCGGCGTCGGTGCGAAGCTCGCCGCCGCGTTGGCGACCAGGATGTCCAGGTGATCGGCGCATTCCAGCAGCTCGCGGACCGCCCCGGGCTCGGCCAGGTCGGCGCGGAAGCCGCGCGCCGAACCGACCGCGTCCTCGACCGCCTTGGCCTCGTCGTCGCGGTTGCGGTACCCGAAGATCACCGTGGCGCCGTCGCGCGCCAGCCGTTCGACGATCGCCCGGCCGATGCCCCGGGAGCCGCCCGTCACCACTGCCGTCTTTCCCGCCAAGGGCCCTGTCATGCCTGCCGACCTTACCGGCCGGACCAGGTCCTGGACCGGTCCGGCGTGACCGGATCGTTCCGGTGGCGGTCGGTTCAGTGCCTTACCGCAGGGCCGTCCCGGCCGCCACGATGGCAGCATGACCAACGCACTCGTCGTGATCGACGTCCAGGAGTCCTTCCGGGTCCGCCCGCTGTGGCAGGCCGTCTCCAACCCCGCCGTCGTGGAGCGGGTCGGTGTCCTCGTCGACGCCGCCCGCGCGGCCGGCGACCTCGTCGTCTGGGTGCTGCACGCCGAACCGGGCACCGGCGGCGAGTTCGACCCGGCTCGCGGGCACGTGCGGGTCATGGCCGGGCTCGAGCCGGCGCCCGGCGAGCCGATCATCACCAAGACCTCGCACAACGCGTTCACCACCACCAATCTGCAGCAGGTCCTCACCGAGCGCGGGATCCGCGACCTGACGGTCTGCGGGATCCGGACCGAGCAGTGCGTCGAGACCACGGCGCGGGTCGGCGCCGATCTGGGGTACGCCGTCACCTTCGTCACGGACGCAACGGCGACGTTCCCGATCCCGCACCGGGACGCCCCGGCCGGCCAGACCGTCGCCGAGCTGCTGGCCGACCCGCGTACGCTGGCCGCCGGGGACGTGGTGACCCGCACCGAGTACGCGCTGGCCGGCCGGTTCGCCACCGTCCGGACCGTCGCCGAGCTGACCGGGAGCTTGACCGGATCGTGAACCAGGTGGTCTTCGTCCTCGTGCCGCGGCTGCACCTGCTGGACCTGGCCGGTGCCGCCCAGGTCTTCTCGACCGCGGCGGACCACGGGCACCCCTACCGGCTGACCTACGTCGCCGAGCAGCCCGACGTGCCCACGCACCAGGGGATCACCCTGCGCGCCGAGCTGAGCTGGCCCGAGCTCGGCCCGGGCGACCTGGTGGTGGTGCCCGGCTGGCGCGCGGAGAGGCTGGCCGGCACCGGGCTGCTGAGCGAGGAGACGCTGGGCCGGGTCGCCGCCCACCACGCGGCGGGCGGCACGGTGGCCAGCGTCTGCGCCGGGGCCGACGCGCTGGGCCGGGCCGGGCTGCTCGACGGCCGGCGCTGCACCACCCACCACGACGTGCAGGACGACCTGGCCCGCCGCTATCCGGCGGCGACGGTGGTCCGCGACGTGCTCTACGTCTCCGACGACCGGGTGGTGACCTCGGCGGGCATCGCCAGTGGCATCGATCTGGCGCTGCACCTGGTGGCGGTGCGGCACGGCCCGGCGGTGGCCGCGCAGGTGGCCCGGCAGATGGTGGTCTACGCCCGGCGCAACGGGGACCAGCAGCAGGCCAGTGCGATGCTGCGGCACCGGGCCCATCTCAGCGACGCGGTGCACCGGGTGCAGGACCGGATCGACGAGCGCTTCGCCGAGCCGCTGCCGCTGGCCGAGCTGGCCCGTTCGGCCGGGGTCAGCGAGCGCACGCTGACCCGGCGCTTCGAGGCCGCGACCGGCCGCACGCCGCTGCGCTACCAGCAGCTGCTGCGGGTCGAGCGGGCCGAATACCTGATCGGGCACGGTGCGACCGTCGAGGCGGCCGCCCACGCGGTCGGCTTCGTGGACGCCCGCATGCTGCGCCGCCTCCGCGCCCGGTCCGCCTGACAGCAGGTCGACCTGAGCCGGCTTCAGAGGGCCGGGTGGCCGAAGAGTCCCGGCAGGCCGCCGCTGTGCAGGAAGACGACCTTGCCGTCCGGCGGGCTGGCCCGCAGCCCGGCCAGGGCCCGCCCGGTGTAGGTCGGGTCGAGGAAGAGGCCCTCCGTGCGCGCGGCCAGGCTCAGCGCCTCCTGGACCGGACGGGTCAGCGCCGCGTAACCGGCGCCCACGTGCGAGTGGTCGATCTGCAACTCGTCGGGCTTCACCGGCACTCCCATGGCGTCGAGCAGTGCGGCGACGGTGCCGCGCGCGTCCGGCAGCGCCCCGGTGTCCACGCCGAAGACCCGGCCCGGGCCCAGCTCGGCCACCAGCCCGGCCATCGTGCCGCCCGAGCCGACCGCCACCACCACGGTGCTCAGATCCGGCAGCTGCGCGGTCAGCTCGCGGGCACAGTCCACATAGCCCAGCGCGGAGAACGCCGACGTGCCGCCGAACGGGATGACGAAGCCCTGCTGCGCGGCCGCCACCTCGTCGAGCGGGGCGTCGCCGGCCCACACGATGCGCGCGCCGGCCAGCTGGTCCAGGATCAGGTTGCCGCGTACGGCCGGCGGCTCGTCCCCGCGCAGCACCAGCACGCACTGCAGTCCCAGCCGGGCGGCGGCCGCGGCCGTCAGCCGGGCGTGGTTGGACTGCGGCGCACCGGTGGTGACCAAGGTCGTCGCCCCTGCCTGCAAGGCCTGGGCGCAGGTGTACTGCAGCTTGCGCACCTTGTTGCCACCGCCGCCGAGGCCGGTCAGGTCGTCGCGTTTGAGCCACAGCTCGTCCAGCCCGAGGGCGGTGCCGAGCCGGGGGGCCGGCTCGAGCGGGGTCGGCCAGGTGCCCAGGGCGATCGGCGTGATGTCCACCCGGGAAGTCTAGGATCCCCGGCGTGAATCCGCGTGGTGTCCTGCTCGACCTCGACGGCACGCTCGTCGACCACGAGGGCGCCGCGGCCGCCGGTCTGCGCGGCTGGTTGCCGAGCCTCGGCCTGGTGGCGACGGACGAGGCGATCGTCCGCTGGGCCGCCGTGCAGGAGCCGCACCTCGCGGCCTGGCGCGACGGCCGGATCACCTTCGCCGAGCAGCGCCGCCGCCGGGTCCGCGACTTCCTGGGTACGCGGGGCAGCGACGCCGAGCTGGACGAGATCTTCGCGGGTTACCTGACCCACTATGAGAGCGCCTGGTGCGCCTACGACGACGTGGCCGACGCCCTGACCGCCCTCGCCGCCGCCGGCCTGCCCACCGCCGTGCTGACCAACGGCTCCCGCGGCCAGCAGCTCAGGAAGCTGGGCCGGACCGGCCTGGGCGACCGGGTCGGGCCGGTCTTCACGGTCGACGACCTCGGGGTGGCCAAGCCGCACCCGGAGGCGTTCCGCCGGGCCTGCGCGCGCTGGGGGTTCCCGCCGGGCGAGGTGCTCAGCGTCGGCGACGACCACGCGCTGGACGTGCTCGGGGCCCGCGCGGCCGGGCTGTCCGCCGTCCATCTGGACCGCCACGGCCGCGGCCCGGCCGGTGAGACGCACCGGATCACCTCGCTGCGCGAGCTGCCGGCCCACCTCAGCGCAGGCTGAAGACCGGACCCCGGGCCGGGAACGGCAGCCGGGCGTCGCGCGGCATCAGGTACGCGTGGGTCCGCCGGATCCGCAGCACGTCGCAGTGCCCGTCGGTGATCACCAGCAGCGGGCCGGCCGGCGGGATGTCCGGGGCCCGCTCCAGCAGATCGATGCCCGGCTGCAGGACCGTGCCGCCGCGTCCGCGGACCCGTACCCGGCCGGCGATCTCGTGCACCGGCAGATAGCCGGCGTCGTAGGCGGCCGCGTCGCAGAAGACCACCCGGGCCGCGGGCACGTCGCGGGCGGCGGCGTACGACGCGATCGCGCCCAGGGCCTTGCCCATCAGCTCGTGGCTCATCGACCCGGAGGTGTCCAGCAGCACCCCGAACGTGTGCCGCCGCACGACCTCCTCCGGCAGGTGTCGGCCCGGCCGCGGGATGCCCGGTGCGGCCGCCTGCCGCCGCGACGGCCGCGCGTACGTCCGCTGCCGCTCCGGGCCGGGGACGTGCTCGTCGAACCAGCGGGCCAGCTGCACGTCCCAGGGCGGCGGCGGCTGCTCCAGCACCCGGATCTCCTCGGCCAGCCCGGTGGGCAGCAGGCCGCGCCCGTCCCGCTGGTGGTACCGGTAGCCGGTGAGCAGTGCCCGCCGGTAGAAGTCGTCCAGGTCCACGCCCCCGGAACGTGAACCACGCCAGGGCAGCGGCTCACCCAGCATGTCGCCGAGGCCCCGGCCCCGCAGCGTTGCCAGCTTGCGCAGGCGGCGCAGGTCGGTGGCGATCCGGTCGTACACCTCCTCGGCGGAGGCCCCGCTCAGCGCGGGGTCGAGCAGCAGGCCGTCGGGCAGCTCGCCGACGCCCATCTCGACGAGCCAGCCGTTGACCACGTAGTCGCAGGCGACGTTCCACAGGTACGGGTCCCGCGGCCCGACCCGGTCGGCGTGCCGCAGAGCGACGTGCAGCATCTCGTGGGCCAGCACGAACCGCCACTGCGCCTCGCTCAGCTCACGCAGCGGGTTGACGTAAACCTCGCCGGCCGCGCTCGACACCGCCGCGACGGTGATGTCCCAGCCCCGGGCCAGGTCGGCGTCGGCGACCAGGGTGAACCCGGCAGCCAGCCCGCCCAGCAGCGGGTACGAGCCGACGAACCAGCTCAGGGCCCGCTCCCACGGCTTGCGCGGGGCCCGCGGATCGGTCAGCGAGGTCCGGGCGCCACCGGCCACGTCGACCGCGGCGGTCGCAGCGGCGGACAGGCCCAGGGCGAAGCGGTCCGGCCAGGCCGGCTCGTGGCCGGGCGCGACCGGATCCGCCGACACCACCAGGTCCGGGGCGCCCGCGCCGCAGCCGGCGAACTCCATCGGTACGCCGTCCAGCCGCCACTGGCGCACCAGCACGGCCTCGTCGGCCTTGGGCAGCGTGACCGGGAACAGCTCCGGCTCGCGGCCCAGCTTCACCGCCCGCTGGAACCGGGTCACCGCCATACAGGCCGCGTCGCGGAACGCCGCGTCGTGGCCGTGCCGCGGGTCCAGGTGGCCGAAGCCGAGGTGCAGCAGGCAGCGCGCCAGCACCCAGGTCCACTGTGCCTGGTCGAGGCGCCGGCCGCGGTTGGCCCGGATCCGTCCGTCGGCCGACACCTCGGCGTACCCCAGGTCCGAGCTGTCCACCAGCTCCGCGCCGGCGCTGGGCCGCGGCCACGCGTTCGCCGTCAGCGGCCGGAACATCGGGTGCGCCGACAGCTCCTGCCACGCCGCCGCGAAGGCGAGCGCATTGGGGTCCTGAAGGGTCTGCTTGCCCATCTCAGGCGCGGGCTGCGACCAGGCGCGGCAGGTCGCGGCTCACCTCGACCAGGAACCAGGCGGGCAGCACCGGGGCGCCGTCGGCGTCGGCGGCGATCACCAGCCGGCCGCACTCGAGGGACAGCTCGGCCAGCTCCACCAGCAGACCCTTGGCCCGGTGGGCGAAACGGCGTACCGCCGCGGGCGCCTTGTCCTTGTCGGCCGGCAGGTCCTTGACCAGCCGGGCCCGGAAGGTCTCGGCGAGGAAGTAGAGCAGGTCCCGGTCGTCGCTGCCCTGCGGCCAGCCCGCGTCGCCGCGCAGGATGGCCTCCAGGCCGTACCGGTGCCGCACGACCTTGAGGTAACCGCAGAAGGCCGCCGCGTGCGCGGGGCTCAGCGTGCCGGCCGCCAGCAGCCGCAGCGTCTCCTCGGCGATGTCGTCGCCGTAGGAGCGCAGCGCGTCGCTGAGCATGTGCCAGCTGCGCGGGGTGGAGAAGACCTCCTCCGTCTTGGGTGGCGCGGCCCACAGGTGGTCCGGGCGCTCGTCCAGGTACGCCAGGATCCACGGGTGGATGCCGGCCCCCAGCGCCCAGTTGAGCCAGTCGGTGTGCGAGGCCCGCAGGTGGACGTGGACCAGCCGGTTGATCAGCGCCGAGGCCATCGGCCGGGCCAGCGCGTTGTCGCCGGACCGGTTGCCGGCCCCGATCACGATCGAGCCGGCCGGCCGGCAGCTCGTACCCGCCGATCCGGCGATCCAGGATCAGCGAGTAGAACGCCTTCTGCACTTCCGGGCTGGACGAGTTGAGCTCGTCCAGGAACAGGCAGTACGGCTCGTCGCGGGCGATCGACTCCGGCGGCGCGAAGCGGCTGCGGCCGTCACGCAGCTCGGGCACGCCGATCAGGTCCTCGGCGGCGAGCTGGGTGCCGACCAGCGTGACGCAGTCCAGCCCGAGCGACTCGGCGAACGCGCGCACCAGCGAGCTCTTGCCGATGCCCGGCGCGCCCCCACACGAAGACCGGCCGCACGACCGCCACGTGCAGCAGCAGGTCGGGCAGCTGGGCCGGGGTCACCGTGACAGCGGAATGCACGCCGGGAAGTGTGCTCCGCCGCCCGCCGCGGGCGCACGCGAATAAACGATCAGCGCGCCCGCGGCGGTGGCGGTCACTTCAGGTAGACGATGCCGTCCGTGGTGACCTTCGGACGGCCCGCGGTGCCGGCCACGACGATCTTCACGGTGTGCTTCTTGGCGCTGGTCCAGGACCTGGTCCAGACAGCCTGGCGGTACGTGTTCTTGCTCGCCCGCAGGTCGATCGTGCTGACCTTCTTGCCGTCGAGGTAGACGTACGCCTTGCCCGCCGTCTTGCCCTTCATCGCCAGCAGCGCCACCGAGCGGCCGGTGAAGCTCCAGCTCAGCGAGGCCTTCTTGGTGGAACTGGCCAGCGCCGCCTTGCCGAGGTGCGCGCTGCCCGACGCCTTGGCCCACTTGCCGGAGCGGGCGGCCTTGGTCTCGGCCACCAGCACGGGCGTGCGGGTCACCGGGGCGGAGGCCACGTTGGCCGCGAGGTCGGTGGCCTGCAGCCGCCAGGTGGTCGCGGTGCCGGGCCGGGCCGTGGTGTTCCAGCTGCGGGCGCTGGTGGCGAAGGTGGTGCGGCCGGGCGCGGTGAGCTGCACGGCGGAAAGCCCGACGGAGTCGGCCGCCTGCCACGTGAGGGTCACCGGTGCGGCGGTGGCGTTGACCGTGCCGGTGCGCAGGACCACGTCCGGCCGAACGGGGAACGTGGGCTTGGTGAGGTCGGCGATGACCGTGTGGGTGTCGCTGACCGACGTCGGGCCGTCGACCCGGTTCAGCCGCACCTGCACGGTGTGCCGGCCGGCGGCCAGCTTCACGGTGGCGGAGCGCGCCGAGGCGGTGGCGCTGCCGGCCGTGCGGCCGTCGACGAGCACGTCGAAGCCGGCGATCTCACCACCGGGCGTGCTGACCGACCAGGAGACCGTAAGGCTGTCACGGACCACGCCCTTGCGGCCGCTGAGCCTGGTGATCTTCAGCCCGGAGAGCACCCCGGCGGTCTCGGTGCGCACCGCGGGCAGCTTGCCGTAGAGGGTGTTGCCGGGACACTCGGTCGCCTGCACGTCACGGTGCCCGGCGATCCGGCCCATGGTGACCCTGTCGCCGACCTTGACCTTGTCGTTGCTGCCCTGCGCGGTGGTGGTGAACTGACCGAGCGGGTCGTGACCGTAGCGGCCGAGCTTGAACGCCGCCAGCTGCGCGATCTTGGTGGTGACCGGGGCCGGCACGGCGGTGGTGCCGTAGTCACCGAGGACAGCCACGGCGGCGTAGTTGGTGTTGAACGGCGGCGTGTGCGCCCCGACGACCGGCTTGTCCACGCCACCCTTGCGGCCCTCGTAGAGCGTGCCGCACTTGTCGACGAGGAAGTTGTATTCCATGTCGTTGAGGCCCTTGCCCGTCACCGCGTACGTGTAGATGCTGCGGATGACCTTGCCGGCGTCCGCGCACGTGTAGTCGTTGGACCTGCTGCCGCTCTGCGCGGTGTGGTGCACGAAGAGGGCGTTGATCGTGGTGCCGTACACCGGGGCGTCCTTGACCAGCGTCTCGTCGGCGTTCCAGCCCTTGCGGCTCACGTAGGCCGGCATCGCGCTCTGCGCCGGGACGGTGGGCACCGGGGTGGCGGCCGTCGTCGTGGGCGGGGTAGTCGTCGGCGCCGAGGTGGCGGTACTGCTCGAGCTCTCCCCGGAGGGCTGCGCCGCCGGCTGCGTGGGCTCGGGCTCCGGGTCGGGCACCGGCTCGGTGGCGGGCGGGTCGGCCGGGGTGGACTCCTCGGGGTCGGCGAGCGGCATCCCGCCGCCCTGGCCGCCGCTGGTCGCGGGACCGGGATCGACCAGGGTGAGCCGCAGGCCCGCGGGCAGCCGGCCCGAGACGCGCCCGGCGGGGGAGACGACCTTCACCTCGACGCCGTTCGAGGCTCCGACCCACAGGCCGGTGCTGCCGCCGCGGGTGCGGCCGGCCACCAGGTCCGGGTCGCCGGCCGCGACCGCCTGCTCCAGATCGAGGCTCTGCCAGGCGGACCAGTCGCCGGAGGCGGCCGACCGGGTGCGTACGGCGGCGTCACCCTGGAACGAGAGCAGGGCGTCCGTCCAGGTCACGCCGAGCAGGCTGAACCGGGAAACGGTGCGCCGGGCCAGCCGCAGGGTCTCCCGTCCGTGCTCGATCGTCGGCTTGCCGTCCAGCTCCAGCGACTGCGTGGTGACCGGCGGCGGTGGCGGACCGGAGGGCAGCGGTGCGGCAGCGGCCTCGGCCGCGGTCGCGCCGAGCGGTGCTGCGGCCGGGTCGGCCGACGATCGGGTCAGCACGACCCCGGTCACTGTGAGTGCTGTAGCCGTGACTGCCGCGGCGGCCCCCGTCACCATTCGTGACCTGCTGATCCTCACGCCCGAAGCCCCCGTGTCCTTGCGGCGACCACGATCGAGGTCACCGGCGGAAGCGCCACCATACCGGTCCGCGGGCCGGCTGTGTGTCCGTCCACAGTGGGTGGACGGACAGGGTCAACGGCGGCGTCCGGCGAACCGCTGCACGAGCAGAGTCAGCACGCCGGCCGTGACGATCGCGGCGACGTTGATGACCAGTTGCAGCGCCGAGCCGGCCGCCTCGTTCGTCACGCCGTAGGCGAGCGCCACCGCGACGTTCGCGGCCGCCGGCACGGTGGTCACCGAGATCAGCACCCCGACCAGGGTGCCGGCCTTCGCCGAGGTCAGCGACAACATCCCGGCCACCCCGGCGAGGAAGCCGACCACCCAGCTCAGCGCGTCCGGCTGCCAGATGAACTCGGTCAGCGGGCGATCGTCGAGCAGCATGCCCTTGTTGACCAGGTCCAGCGCGGTCAGCACCCAGGTGGTCACGACGGTGACCACCATGCCGACGGAGAAGCCGACCCCCAGGGCCAGCAGCGCCCGGCGGACCAGCCGGGGCCGGCGGCGCACCAGGCCGACACAGAGCGCGGCCAGCGGCCCGAACTCGGGGCCCACGACCATCGCCCCGACGATGAGGATCGGCAGGTCGAGCAGCACGCCGATGCCGGCGATCACGGTCGCCACGATCATGAAGGTCAGGAACGCGCCGGACAGCTCCGACTCGGCCGCGGTGGCGTGCTCCACCTCCTCCCAGACCACGGCGTCCACGCCCAGCCCGGGCACCCGCCGCTCGGCCCGGTCGGCGGCCGCCGACAGCGTGGTGTCGACCTTCTCCAGCATGATCGAGCCGTCCCGCTCGACGCCCAGCTCGCGCAGCCGTTCGATGATCGCGCTGGCGCCCTCCCGGACGACATCGCAGAAGAGCAGGTCACCGACCGGTTCGACGGCCGCGCCGGGCAGCACGACGACGTGGGTGACGGCGTCGTTGCCGGTCAGCAGGTCCTGGACGGCGGCCCTGCGGTCGGCCGGGACGATGATCCTCAAGTGCAGCACGCGGTCATCAAACCACCGGTCAGGAGTGGATCGGCCCCACGGTGCCGGTGAGCCGCCCGCCGGTGCCGTGCCAGCGCACGGCGACGATCTCGGCCGCGATGCTCACCGCGGTCTCCTCCGGGGTGCGGGCGCCCAGATCGAGCCCGATCGGCGAGGCCAGCCGGGCGATCGCGGCCGGGTCCAGCCCGGTCTCGCGCAGCCGCTCGAGCCGGTCGTCGTGGGTGCGGCGGGAGCCCATCGCCCCCACGTACGCCACCGGCAGCTCGAGCGCCACCTCCAGCACCGGCACGTCGAACTTCGGGTCGTGGGTCAGTACGCACAGCACGGTGCGCGGGTCGATCCGCCCGGCCGCGGCCTCGGCCGCCAGGTAGCGGTGCGGCCAGTCGACGACGACCTCGTCGGCCTCGGGGAAGCGCCGGGCGGTGGCGAAGACCGGCCGGGCGTCGCAGACGGTCACCCGATAGCCGAGGAACGCGCCGATCCGGGCCACCGCGGCGGCATGGTCGGTGGCCCCGAACACGATCATGCGGGCGGCCGGCGCGAACGAGGTGACCAGCACGGTGAGCCCGGTGCCGCGGCGCTCGCCGGCCGGGCCGTAGTGCAGCAGGCCGGTGCGTCCGGCGGCGAGCAGCCCCCGGCCGTCGTCGGTGGCGGCGTCGTCCAGCCGGTCGCCGCCCAGCGAACCGTGCCGGGTGTCGCCGGTGACGACCAGGTGCCGGCCCAGCGCCTCCGGCGGGCCCTCGACACACGTGAGCAGGGCGACCGGTCGGTCGGCGGCGACCGCCTCCGCGAGCACGGGCAGCTCGGGGAAGCCCGCGCGCTCGACGAAGAGCTCGATCGTGCCGCCGCAGGGCAGCCCGACCTCGAACGCGTCGTCGTCGCTGACGCCGTACCGCACGGTCCGCGGGGTGCCGGACCCGGCAACCTCGCGGCACAGCTCGTAGACCGCGCCTTCGACGCAGCCGCCGGAGACGCTGCCCACGGCGGTGCCGTCGGCGCCGACGAGCATCGCCGCGCCGGGCTGCCGGGGTGCGCTCGACCAGGTGGCGGTGACGGTGGCCAGCCCGGCGGGCTCACCCGCGCGCCACCAGCTGAGCAGGTCGTCCAGGACGTCACGCATCTCCCGCCTCCGGTACGTCGAGATCGGTGTCGTCGGCGAGGTGGCCGACCGGGACGACGCGGACCTGGCCGGCGTGCGCGCGCAGGTAGTCCCGGGCGCCGCGGTCGCCGGTGGCACTGCGCGCGACCCCGGCCCAGTGCTCGCGGCCGAGCAGCACCGGGTGGGACCGGCGCTCGCCGTAGCCGCCCATCACCAGGGCGTCCGGGGTGGCGCCGGCGGCGATGGCGCGTACCGCTGCAGCTGTGACGCCGGGCATGTCGACCAGCAGGACCACCGCCGCGCCGGCCCGTCCGGCGGCGAGCGCGGCCAGGCCGGTGCACAACGACGAGGCCATGCCGCTCGCCCAGTCCGGATTCTCGACATAGCTCAGGGTGGGCGCGACGGTACGGACCTGGGCCGCCTGCGCACCGATCACGATCACCGGCTCGGCCACGCCGGCCGCCCGCAGGGTGCCGGCCGCGCGCTCCACGAGCAGGTTGCCCCGGTGCGCCACCAATGCCTTGGGCATCCCGTAGCGGCGACCGGCGCCCGCGGCGAGGACCAGACCGGCGATCTCCATCGCCAGAGCCTAGCCCGGTGACGGGATCCCGACTGAGAGCGAGCAGCAACCGCCGGCCGGCCCCTAGGCTCGGCGGATGAAGGTAGCCATCGTCGGTGCCGGGCCCACCGGCCTGTACGCCGCGACCGCCCTGGCCCGCCGCGGTCACGAGGTCACCGTCGTGGACCGCGACCCCGGTCCGGCCCCCGGCGGCGACTGGCCGCGCAAAGGCGTCATGCAGTTCCACCACCCGCACGGGCTGCGCCGGCAGATCCTCACGGCCCTCGAGGCCGAGCTGCCCGAGGTGTGCGACGCGCTGCTGGCCGCCGGCGCCGAGCTGAGCATCGTGCCCGCCGAGGGATCCCGGCCCGAGATGGTGGTCGGGATGGCCTGCCGCCGGGAAGTCTTCGAGCTGGTGTTGCGGAGGACCGCGGCGGCCGAGCCCGGCGTGACGGTGCGGTGCGGGCACGTCGAGGATGTGCTGCGCTCCCGCGGACATGCGGCGGGACTGCGCGTCGACGGGGCCGAGGTGGCCGCCGACCTGGTGCTGGACGCCTCCGGCCGGGCCGGGCGGATCGGCGACGACCTGCGCGCCCCCGGCACCGGCGGGGACTGCGGACTGTCCTATGTCTCGCGGCAGTACGAGCTGCTGCCGGGCGCCGCGCCGGGCCCGGTCAACGCTCCGGTCGGCCTGATCTCCCGCATGCCGGGCTACTTATTCGCCGTGTTCCTGCAGGACAACCGCACCCTGAGCACCACGTTCGCCCGGCTCAGCACCGATCGGGAGCTGGCCGGCCTGCGGGTCACCGAGGCGTTCGAGGCGGCCGCGCGCGCGGTGCCCGGGTTCGCGGAATGGACCGACCCGGCCCGCACCCGGCCGATCACCGCCGTCCTGCCCGGCGGTCACCTGCACAACGCCTACCGGGGCCAGCTCGACCAGGACGGCCGGGTGGCGCTGCCCGGGCTCATCCACGTCGGCGACGCCGTCTGCACCACCAACCCGGTCGCCGGCCGCGGCATTACGACCTCCCTGCTGCAGGCCCAGAACCTGGTTTCCTTGATCGGCGGTCCCCGCCCCGGCGCCGACCTCGAGACAGTGACGCTGGAGTTCGACCAGTGGTGCACCGAGCAGATCAAGCCCTGGTTCGACGACCACCTGAGCTGGGACGCCGAGCAGATCCGCCAGTGGGCGGGCGCGGACATCGACCTGTCCCGGCCGCTGGCCTCCGGCTACATCGTCGAGGCGGCTCAGGCGGACCCGTCGCTGATGCGCTGGGTCGGGCCGTACCTGTCGATGCAGGCCCTGCCCGCGACGCTGGCCGCGGCCGAACCGCGGGCCCGGGAGATCTATGCGGGCGGCTGGCGCGCCCCGCTGCCGGCCGGCCCCAGCCGGGACGACCTGGTGTCGCTGATCAGCCGCGTGGCGGTCTAGACAGAGCGGCCGGCAGGCCGCGGACGGCGGCCAGCCCGAGCACCGTACGAGGCTGGTAGGCGACCCGCCACAGCCCGCCGTGCGCCGCACCGATGGCCTCGTCGGTCCAGGTGTTCGCGGCCGCGGGCCGTGGCTTGCGGAGCTGATGCACCAGCAGCGCCGCCATCAGGCGGTTGCTGGTCGCCGGTTCGAAGATCTCCGCGCCGAACACGTGGGCGCCCGCGTAGGCCGCGGCGAGCAGCCGGTTGCTCAGCACCGACCGCGTCCGGGTCGGCGGGGCGACCGAGAAGCTCACCGTCGTGCCGTCGTGCCGGGCCACCGACGCCCGCCACCGCTGGACGCGTTTGGCCAGCGCGTAGTTCGGGCCCTGCTGGGGCACCAGGCTGTCGGCGATGCCGGGGTCGGCGCCGGGCGGGTAGTTCGGCTGGAGCAGCCGGCCGCCGGACACCGCGGCGAGCGCCTTGGCCGCCGCCGGCCGGTCCCGGAACCGCGCCGCGGCCTGCGCGACGGCGCCGGCCGGCACCGCGAAGGCATCCGTCGGCGTGGCCAGAAAAGCCAGGGCGGTGCCGGGCCGCTGCCGGCGCACCTGCTCGGTCAGCGCGTCGACGGCCGCGGAGAGCCGGGGGTACGCCGCCCCGGGCGCATACACATAGTTGCCGAGCACCAGCCGGCCCTCGAAGCCGAGCAGCCACTGCGCCGCCGCCGGCAGCCCGGTCAGCAGATCCACGCCCGCACCCTCGATCGTGGCGCCCGGCGCGATCAGCGTGCCCGCGCTCTGCCGGGCGGTGGCCGCCACCCGTTCCCAGACCCGCGGCCGGGGCAGGTCGACGCCGATCACCGTGCCACCCCAGGCCAGTACGGCCGGCAGCGGTCCCATCTCGGCGCCGGCGCCCAGCACCACCAGCCGCTGATCGGACAGGTCCAGCCAGTCCGGTTCGGCAGCCACCTCGCGGACCGCCTCGGCGCACGACTCCTCGATCGTGCCCGCCCGCACCCAGTCGTCGAGCCGGCGCAGCAGAGCGTCCCCGCGCAGCAGCTCACCCCGGTACGGCAGGATCAGCTCCTGCTCGGGCTTGCCCTCACCGTGGATCGTGACGGTGTCCAGCGGTTCGGCGGCGACGGAGAAAGCCTCGTCGAGCGGGATCTCGTCCGCGCCGCTGGTCACCCGCATCCGGCTGTGCACCGACTCCAGCCCGGCCCGCGCGATGTCGTAGCCGCCGTCCAGCCCGGCCTCGACCAGGGCCCGGAAGTGCCGCAGGTAGCCCGTACGCCAGTCGCTCTCCCGCTCGGCCGCGGCGGCCGCCGCCGGATCCGCCACCCGCAGAGCGTCCGCGACCACCGCCCGGCCCAGCGCCGAACCGCTGCGCCGGCCGTCCGCGGCGCGGGGAAACACGACCTCGTTCACGCGGACAGTATGGCGACCTCCTACCCAGGGAGGAGAAGGCCTCCGACCACCGGCCGCGGGACGGGCCCGTGGATGGGCGAAACCACGCGCCGGCACCGAAAGCATCAAGGGCATGACAAACGTGCTGCGCTGGCACCGCCCGCTGATGATCTTCGCCGCCACGATGGCCGTCCTGGCCCTCGTCGCGGCGGTCGGCACCTTCGCCGACCCGCGCGTCCTGACCGGCGCGCCGATCTGGCTCAAGCCGTTCAAGTTCGCGGTGTCCTTCGTCCTCTACACCGCCACCCTGGCCTGGATGCTCTCCCTGCTCCCGCGGCGCAGCCGCCTCGCCGAACGGGCGGCCACCGTGGTGGTCGCCATGTCCGTGGCCGAGATGGTCGTGATCGTGACCCAGGTGCTGCGCGGGCAGACCAGTCACTACAACGAGACCTCCGCGCTGAACTCCGCACTCTGGCAGGTCATGGGCACCGCGATCATGGTGCTGTTCATCGCGCACTTCGTGATCGGTGCCGTGGTGCTCCGGCAGCGGATCGCCGACCGGGTGTCCGCGCACGCCGTCCGCTGGGGCCTGGGACTGTCCCTGCTCGGCCTGGTGGCGGCGATCCCGATGGTGCAGCCCGCCCAGATGGGGCACAGTGTCGGCGTGAGCGACGGCGGACCGGGACTGCCGGTGGTCGGCTGGAGCACCACCGGCGGCGACCTGCGGATCGGCCACTTCGTCGGGCTGCACGCGTTGCAGGCGCTGCCGCTGCTCGCCCTGCTGCTCGGCAACCGGCTCGACGAGCTCGCCCGGATCCGGCTGCTGGCGGTCGGCGGCGTCGCGTACGGCATCCTCACCGCCCTGCTGACCTGGCAGGCCCTGCGCGGCCAGCCGCTGCTGCAGCCCGACGCCCCGACCCTGACCGCCTGGGCCGCCCTGGCCGCCGCGACCGCGACCGCCACGGTCGCCGTGGTGGCGCGTCGCCGGCAACCGGCTCTGGAGCTGGCGGCATGACCGCCTGCACCGAGCGGCACCTGGCCGCGGCGGGCGACGGCATGGCAGGCGAGGGCGGGAAGGGCACACCAAGGGGAGGGTCAGCATGACCGGGGCTTTGTTCGGGTTGACGTTCGCGGTCGCCGCGCCGTTCTGGGCGCTCATGATCCTGCTGCCCGGCTGGTCCTGGACCCGGCGGATCATCGCGTCGCCACTGATCGTGCTGCCGGTCGTGGTGATCTACGCACTGCTGGTCATCCCGGCCTTCGGCGAGGTGCTGCCGGCCGTCGCCTCGCCGACCCTCGGCGGCGTCCGGGAACTGCTCGGCACGGCCGACGGCGCGGCCGCGGCCTGGGCGCACATGCTGGCCTTCGACCTCTTCGTCGGACGCTGGGCATGGCTCGACAGCCGGACCCGCGGCGTCCCCGCGCTGATCATGTCGCCGGTGCTGCTGCTCACGATCCTGCTCGGCCCGCTCGGCCTGCTGGTCTACCTGCTGGTACGGGCCCGCTACCGTCCCGCCGAGAGCGCCTAGGGTGGTCCTCGTGGGATGGGTGGCACGGCTCTTCGACGCGCGGGACACGTTCGTCCGGATGGTGCTGCTGGACCTGAGCGGCCTGAGCTACCTGCTCTTCGGCACCCAGGCCGGCCCGGCCCCCACCCGGACGCAATGGCTGCTCGCCGTGGCCGCGTTCGCCCTCGCCCTGCTCCTGCACCGCCGGCAGCTGCCCGGCCTGCTGGCCCAGACCGCCCTGCTGGTCGTGGCGTTCTGGCTCATCGACGACACGACGATCAACCAGGTCGGCACCAGCTGGCTGCTGCTCGAAGTGGCGCTGTGGGCGCCCCGGCCGCGCATCCTCTGGTCGTGCGCGGGCCTGGTCGCGGCGGTCTATGCGGCCTTCACCCTGGGCCGGGACCCGTCGCAGATCACCGGGCTGGTCTTCGGACTGTTCATCGTGATCGGCGTGCCGGTGCTGCTCGGCCTGGTCATCCGGACCACCCGTGAGCTGGGCGTGCAGGCCCGGCGCCGAGCCGAGTCGGAGAGCCGTGCGGCCCGGGCGGACGAACGCTCGGCGATCGCCCGCGAGTTGCACGACGTGGTCGCCCACCACGTCGCGTCGATGGTGCTGCGGGTGGGCGTGGCCCGGCACGTGCTGCCGGACGTGGACCCGCGGGTGACGGAGGTGTTCGACGACGTGCACAGCACCGGTACCGCCGCGCTGGCCGATCTGCGGCAGCTGGTCGGGGTGCTGCGGGACCCGTCCCGGCGTACGGATGCGGCGCTCACCGCGATCGAGCCCGGCGCATTGCCGGCCGCCCTCGAAGCCGCGGTCGAAACGGCCCGGCGGGCGGGACTGACGGTGGACGCGACCGTCGCGCCGGAGGCCGGCTCGCTGGACGTGGTCCGCGGCCTGGCCGTGCTGCGGCTGACCCAGGAGGCGCTGACCAACGTGGCCAAGCACGCCGGACCGGCGGCCCGCGCGAGCCTGCGGGTCGAGGTGACGGACGGGGACGTGCTGTGGTCGGTGACCGACGACGGCGGCGGTGTGGTGCCCGGGCTGCCGTCCGGTGGCGGTCACGGCCTGACCGGGATGCGGGAACGGGTCGAGGTGCTGGGCGGCCGGCTGACGGCCGGACCGGCGGCGGGCGGCTGGCGGGTCGAGACCGTCCTGCCGGCGCGCCGCTCCACGGAGCCGGTGTGATCCGCGTCCTGCTGGTCGACGACCAGCCGCTGATCCGGGCCGGCCTGCGGATGCTGTGCGACGCCGAGGCCGACCTGACGGTGGTGGGCGAGGCGGAGAACGGCCGCGACGCGGTGACGCTCGCCGCCCGGCTCGCCCCTGACGTGATCGTCATGGACCTGCGGATGCCGGGCGTCGACGGCATCACGGCGACCGGCCGCATCCTCGCGGAACGCCCGGGCGCCCGGATCGTCGTGCTGACCACCTTCGGCGACGACGACCACCTCTATCCGGCGCTGACCGCCGGGGCGTGTGGCTTTCTGCTGAAGGACGCGCCGCCGGTCGAGCTGCTGGACGGGATCAGGCGGGCCGCCGCGGGGGACAGCCCGTTCAGCCAGGACGTGCTGCAACGGCTGGTGCGGCGGGCGGTCGCGGCCCGGGTGGAGCAGCCGCGGGTGGTCCCGGGGCTGACCGCCCGGGAGCGGGATGTGCTGGAGCTGGTGGCCGAGGGGCTGTCCAACACGGAGATCGCCGACCGGCTGCACATCGGCGTGACGACGGTGAAGACCCACATCACCAGCCTGATGACCAAGACCGACAGCCCCAACCGGGTGCGGTTGGCGCTCTTCGCCCGCGGCGGCTGATCGCCGGCCGCTTTCGGCCGACGGCGACCCGCTCGGGCGCTTCAGAGGCCGCGGGTGGTGAGCCAGCTCTCGACGCGGGTGATGACCTTCTCCGGGGTGCGGCGGGCCCACAGGAAGTGGTCCGGGACCGCGTCGATCGTGGCCCGGTCGACGTCGGAGGGGAGCCGGGCCGCCAGGTGGTCGACGGCGGCGCGCGGGATCATCCGGTCGCCGGCGATGTCGACGAGCAGCGCGGGCACCGGGAGATCGGCCAGCGCGGCCTCGTAGTCGGTGCGGTCACCGCGCAGGCGGTAGCGGCCGTAGCGGGCCTCGTAACCCCAGTCGGACATCAGCGTGCGGGGCTGGCGTCCCGCGAAGCCGAGCCGGTGCCCCGGCCAGTAGCCCAGCGAACAGGTCACCGCGCCGACGAAGCGGACCCCGGCGGCGCGCTGGGCCCGGGCGAGCCGGCCGCTGCGGGCGAACGGGGAGCTCGTACCCGTGGCCAGGGTGACGACGGCGTCCGGGCGTACCGTGCCGGCGGCGCCCGACAGCAGCGCGAGCTGACCGCCCAGGCTGTGGCCGACCAGCACGACCTTGGCCGCGCCGGCGACGGCCGGGTCGGTGAAGACCGCGGGCAGGTCGTGGCGGACGAGATGGGCATAGCCGAACGAGTCGCGGCGCAGGTCGGCGACCGGGCTCCGCGGCATGCCGCGCAGCTCCACCCCGACGACGTGCCGACCGGCGGCCGCCCAGGCGCGGAACAGCGGGCCGTAGTAGGCCACCGGCACCCCGAGCGCGGGCAGGAACACCACGGAGGCGGCGCGGCCGGGCTCGCCGTACTCCTCGACGGTCAGGGTGACACCGTCGCTGGAGGGCACCGGATGCACGCGAGGTTCCATCGGGACAGTGTCCGGTGGACGGTCGCCGGCGGCGATGTGATCTCTCACACGCAAAAGACCGGGAACCCGTGGCGGCGGGTCCCCGGCCTGGTGCCTTGTCACGGTATCGCGGGATCAGCCCTGACGGCCGTTCCAGCGGGGGTTCTTGCGATTGATGACGACCATCCGGCCGCGCCGGCGGGTGACGACCGAACCCGGCTTGCTCTTGAGCGACCGGAGCGAGTTGCGGACCTTCATGATGCCTCCTCGGTCCTGGTAACGCCGCCGGTCCCCCCGGCATTCCGGAAACTGTCGGAGGCTGCCGCCATGATGACCGGGCCGGACGGAGAGGAGCGGGTGTGGCCGAGGTGATGGTGCGCGACGAGACCATGGCGGGCCGGGCGATCGACGAGTGGATCCTGCCGGATCTGCCCGACGAGATCACCGCGCGCGAGCTGCTGCGCCTGCGGGTCCGCGAGGAGGTGGCCCGCTTCCATGCCACGACCGGCGACGTCTTCCGCGGCCTGGTCCGGCCGGTCGCGGCGGCCGAGACACCGGCCGGTTTCACGGTACGGAGGGGACAGCGCCTCGACTGGGCGGCGCAGGCCGACGCGGCGTGCCAGGCATTCACCCGCAACGGCTTCGTGATGATCGTCGGCCGGCACCAGGTCGACGACCTCGACCAGCTCATCGACCTGCGCGGGGATCCGACGGTCGCGTTCATCCGCCTGGTCCCGCTGGTGGGCGGCTGATGGAGCCGGTCCTGCTCGACCTGACCCCGGTGGTCGGCCCCGATCCTCGGCTGCACGAGGTGCGGACGACAGACGCCGACCCGGAGCTGCCCGCGGACCACCGCCGGCTGATCTGTCTGCGCCTTCACTGGGAGGCGGCCCGCGACGACGCCCCGTTCGTGCACCCGGCCGAGGTGATCGCCGCGCTCGCGACGGATGACGTGCCCTGGACGAGGGACGACCTGATCTGGAGCCTGCGGGTGCTGGCCGGCGAGACCGGACGCGACGACGGCTCGCCGTGGCGCCTGCCCGCCGTCATCGGTGCCGCGCTGCCACCGGAGGAGCTGCGTGACCTCGTCCCGGCCTTCGAAGCGGTGCTCGATGCGGTGAAGACGAGCTACCTGGCCGTGCGGGTGCGGCATTCGCTGTCCCAGGCGTACGGCGCCGTGCTCGACCGGATCGATCCGGGCGGGCTCGGTCACGTGTTGCCGGCCGACGACGTGTTCGACGCGGCGGTGCAGGAGTCGCTGGGGCCGTTGCTGGCCGATGCCGGCACGCGTGCGGTGCTGCGGCACGCCGGGTCGCTGGCCAAGCCGGTGCCGTCCAAGGGGTGGCTGCGACGGGCGGATGACCTGCTCGGGGCGGCGGGCATCGTCCATCCCCTGCTGGAGCGGTTCTGTGCCTACCAGGGGTCGGTCGGTGAGGACACCGATGTGCTGGTGCGGGGGCTGATCTGGTTCGCCGCCAGGGATCCGGGGGAGGAAGCGACTGCGTTGCTGGCCCGGGTGGCGGTGCGGGCGGGCACGGCCTCCCCGGTCGTGCGGGCGCCGCGGACGGCGGCGGCCGCGGTGGAGATCCTGGCGGATCGCGGGGGTGACGCGCCGGTGCGGGCCCTGGTGCGGCTGGCGCTGACAGTGCGGAGCAAGCCGTTGCTGACGCGGGTTCGCGGTGCGGTCGAGCGGATCGAGAGGGGGCGCGGCTGGGCGGCCGGCGAGGCGCTGGAGCTCGGGATCGACGACCACGGCCTGGACGCGGAGGGGCAGCGCTGGCCGGTGCCCGGCTCGGTCCTCGTGGAGGTCGTCGACGGCAGGGCGCGATCGGTGGTCATGCGGGACGGCAAGCCGCTCAAGCGAGTGCCCGCCGATGTGGACGTCACGCCGGCTCGGACGCTGGTCAAGGAGATCACCAAGACGCTGGCCGCGGAGCGCGATCGGATCGAGTCGCTGCTGTCCACGGAGCGCACCTGGGGGTGGGCTGATTGGGTGGCGCGCTACCTGGCTCATCCGGTGACGGGGGCTGTGGCCGGGCGCCTGATCTGGCAGGCGTCGGTGGACGGCAGGTCGTGGCGGGCCGGCATCCCGCGTCGTCCGGCCGGCGGGATCTGGCGGCTCGTGGATGAGGCGGGCGACGACTTCGAGGTGATGGGCGGGCAGGTGCGGCTCTGGCATCCGGTGCTGGCCGGGCCCGGAGAGGTGACGCGCTGGCGTGACCACCTCGGAGAGGACGAGGTGCGGCAGCCGTTCAAGCAGGCGTTCCGGGAGATTTATCCGCTGACGCCGGCGGAGGCATCGAGCCGGACCTCGTCGCGGCGTTTCGCGGGGCACATCCTGCGCTACCGCCAGGCCGGCGCGCTGATGCGGAGCCGGGGCTGGGCGGCGAGCTACCTCGGCCTGTGGGACCAGGGTCACCGCACGGAAGCGGCGAAGGAGCTCGGTGGCGGCGGGTGGCGGGCGCTGCTGGCCCACGAGGCGGCCGGGGAGGCGGACCATGAGGTGGCGTACTGCACGATCGGTGAGGTGCGCTTCGCCCGCCGCGCCGGTGAGGCGTGGCAGGACGCGCCGTTGACCGAGGTGCCGGTGCGAGTGTTCAGCGAGGCGATGCGCGACGTGGATCTCTTCGTCGGCGTGACGTCGATCGCGGCTGACGAGGCCTGGCAGGACCGGGGCACGGAGCGTTTCCGGACCTACCGCGAGTCGGCCGGCTTCGGAGCTCTGACCGCTTCGGCCGAGGTACGCCGTGACGTGCTGGCCCGGCTCCTGCCGCGGTTGTCGATCGGGTCGCGCTGCGAGCTGACGGAGAGATACCTCCGGGTCCGCGGAAACCGTGGCACGTACCGGATCCACCTCGGCTCGGCCACCATTTTGATCGAACCTCACGACACCTATCTGTGCATCGTCCCCGACCACAAGCGCAAGCCGGCGGTCCACCTGCCCTTCGACGACGACCGGGTGCTGTCCTTGATCCTGTCCAAGGCGATCCTGCTCGCCGCCGACGACACGATCACCGATCCCACGATCGTGCCGCAGCTGCCGGCCGGCCCCGAACCGGACGATCCTGAGCAACGTCAGGGTCCGCCGACGCCTACCCCGACCCCGACGAGGGCGTGGCGGTGGCGGTGGCGGCGGTAGTAGCGGTGGCGGTGGCGGTGGCGGCGGTAGTAGCGGTGGTGGTGCGGGTGCTGGTGGGAGCCGGTGGCTCAGGCCGGGTCGTCCGGGATGGTGCCGACGCGGATCTGGGCGTGGTCCGTGTGCCACTGGTGCCGCGAGCCCGGCGGCGGCATCTCCACGCCCGCGATCCCAGCCGAGGCGGCGAATTGCTGCCGCAGGTGCCCGATCAGCTTCCGTGCTTCGCGGCGCGTGGCCGGGGAGTTGTCAGGGTCGTCGATGCTCAGCCCCAGCACGACCGCGCCGTGGTCGACGAACGCCTGCGGAAGCCCAGGCGCCGGCTCCCGCAGCCACACGTAGACATCCCAGCAGAACGACATGTCAGGCCGGGCGGGCGCGGTCCGTGGCCAGGTGCACGGCGAGCGCGCCGAGCACCGTACCCATCAGGTAGCGCTGCATCCGCAGCCAGCCCGGCCGCCGGGCCAGGAAGACCGCGATACCGCCCGCCGCCGCCACGATCAGCAGGTTGACCGTCAGGCTGACCAGGATCTGCACGCCGCCGAGCACGAAGCCCTGGGCCAGCACGTGCCCGGCCTCCGGGCGGACGAACTGCGGGATCAGCGACAGGTACATGATCGCCGCCTTGGGGTTGAGCAGGTTCGTGAGCAGGCCCATGGTGAACAGCCGCCGCGGCGAGTCGACCGGCAGCTCACCCGGCGCGAAGACGGACGTGCCGCCCGGGCGCAGCGCCTTGACGGCGAGCCAGCCCAGGTAGGCCGCGCCGGCCAGTTTGAGGGTCGTGTAGGCCTCCGGGACGTGCACGAAGATCACCGAGAGGCCGAGGTTCGCGGCGCTCAGGTAGATCAGGAAGCCGATCACCACGCCGCCGAGGGAGACGATGCCGGCCCGCCGGCCCTGGGTGATGCTGCGGGAGACCAGGTACATCATGTTCGGGCCCGGGGTGAGCACCATGCCGAGGGCGACGGCCGTGACGCCGAGCAGGGACGCGAGACTGATCATCGGTCCAGCGTCGCCGCCGGCTGCGGGATCCGGCGAGAGCCAAAACCCGATCGGTGGTACGCGATCAGCCCGGCCACCGCCACCGCGACGATCGCCCCGCCCGTCGCCAGCGTCATGTCCTTCTGGGCGTCCCACATGTCACCCTGCTGGCCGTTGTAAGCCTCGGCCGCCCCGGGCGCGAGCGTCATCGCGATGGCCCACTCGAACAGCTCGTACACCGCGCTCGTGGACAGCACCACGTCCACGGCCACCAGCGCCGACCAGCGGATGCCGCGTCCGGCCTCCCGGAACCGGGCGAACAGCACCGGACCGAAGCAGAGCCCGTACGACAGGTGCACCAGCCGGTCGAAATTGTTGCGCTGCCACCCGAAGAGCTCGTTGAGGCGTACGCCGAACAGCGCCTCCGTCCAGTCGTCGTACGGAACGAACGAGTAGATCCACCGGGCCGCCACCGAGTGCAGCACCAGGAAGATCAGGATCAGCAGGAAGGACGCGTACGGCAAGGGGCGGCGGCGCTGCACCAGCAGCAGCGCCGCCAGGCCGAGCACGGTGAGCGAGTGGTGCATGGCCTGCTCGACCGGATGCTCCGGCCGCCACCAGGTGGCCGCGACCACGATCAGGAAGACGCCCAGCGTCCACCGGTACGCGAGGGGGAACGGGGGCACAGCCGCACTCTAGGCGGCCCCGTCCAGTCTGGAGGGTTGACAGTCACCCCCGGGGTGACACATGCTCTGTCCATGAACCGTAAACCCGGGGGTGACAACAGCTGGGACGTCGTCCTGGCGCACCGTACCCCCGACACCCGTGCGCCGGTCCGCGAGCGTTTCGAGTCGGCCGGGGTGGCCCCGGAGCTGGTCCGCTCGGCCCTGGCCGACGGTGGCGACGAGATCTTCGCCGCGGCCGCCGGGGGCGCGCCCGACTGGGCGAAGCCGTTCGGCGGTCCGCTCGCCGTCGCGCTGATCGCGGCCGAGGTCAGCGCCCTCACCGCCCACCTGACCTCGCGGGCCTCCGCGGTCCGGGCGCTCGCCGTCGAGGCTCTGCTCGACGACTTCAGCGCGGTCACGGTCGCCGCCCGGCTCGGCGTCTCCCGGCAGAAGGTCTACGACATCGCCCGTCCCAACCCCACCAGCTCCTACATCGACCACGCGCCCTGGAGGCTGCCGTGACCATCCCGGAAGAGGCACCGACCGTCATGGAAGAGCTCGTCGACCTGCCCGACCCTGAGACCCAGCCGCTGGTCCACCCGCTGGACCTGCCCGTGGCCCGTACCGATTTCCGCAACGGCTGGCTGGTCGGCGCGGCCACCGGCCTGCCGGTGGCCGCCCTGGTCGCCGGCATCATCGCCTACCTGACCCGTGGGGTGTTCGCCCCGATCGTCGTCTTTCTCGCGCTGAGCGTCTTCGGGGCGATGGCCAGCCGTTTCGCCATCAACCGGGCCTGGGACCACATCCCGCGCAAGCGCCAGGACCGGGAGCGGCCGCTGCCGCGCAGCTGGGACCTCGGCGCCGCCGCCGTCCTGGCGCTGGCTCTGGGCGTTGCTCTGCTGCTCATCGTCTACCGCCTCGACGACGCGGATGTGCCGGTCGACGTGCGGTCGTTCACGTTCGGCATGAGCGCGGTGGCCGCGCTGCTGGTGGTGGCGGACGCGGTGTTCGGACTGCTCCGGCCGGCCCGGCGGGGCCGGGCGCTGGCGAGCCTGCCCGGCGTCGTCGTGGTCGCGGTCGCGACCGTGCTGGCCTACCGGGCCTGGTTCGACGGGGACGCCGTGGGCTCGCTGCTGTTCTGGGGAGCCGTCTCGATGGCCGCCGCGGGGCTGCTGGCCGGGGCCGCGAGGCTGCGGGAACGGCGTCGGGTCAACGCCCGTGCCGGGCAGCCATAGCGTCGACCGCGTTCTTGGCTTCCAGCAGGGTGGCGCCGGTCTCGTCGCGGTAGGCCTTGATCGCCGCCACCCGCTGGTCCGCGAAGATCAGCCGGAGCACCTCGGGCAGCTCCCGCTCGCGGACGGTGATGCCGAGGTGCCCGACCACCGCGTCGAGCTTCTGCTCGATCGCGGTGAGCCGGGCAGCCGTCCGCAGTTGTTCCCGCCGGGAGTTCGCCGAGGAGGCCAGGCCCAGCAGGATCAGGCCGACCAGCAGCACGACGAGCGCGACGGTCACGAGGATCTCCATGGGGATCATCGTGACAAGCCCCCGCCAATCACCCGCCGTGCAACGCCGCGTACTTCTCCGCGATCGTCGCCGACTCGGGCAGGTCCGCCTCGACCACCGGCAGCGCGGGCGCGACCTCGGCGCCCAGCTCGGCGAGCAACTGCGCCAGCAGAGCCGCGGCCGCCGCCGCTTGCGGGGCCACGCCCGCGGTCACCACCGGGACGGCGCGCTTGCCGGCCAGCGCGTTCGCGGGCAGCTGGTCGAGCAGCACCTTCAGCACCCCGGTGTAGCTGCCCTTGTAGGTCGGCGTGGCGACCACCAGCACCTCGGCCTCGCGGATCGCCGTCACCGCGGCGGCCGTGGCGGGGTCTTCCGGAGTCAGCAGGCCCGCGCCCAGCGCGCCGACCTCCACCACGGCGGCGGCACCACCCAGCGCCTCCCCGACGGCCGAGGCCAGCACGGAGGTGCGCGACCCGGGCCGCGGGTTACCCGAGACGACGACGATTCCGCTCATGCGTTCGCTCCCAGTTTCAGCAGGGGGAGGACGCCCTCGCCGAAGCGGTAGGCCTCCTCCAGGTGTGGTTGTCCGGACAGGATGACGTGGTCGATGCCGAGCGCGTGATATTCGGAGAGCCGCTCGGCGACCTCGGCGTGGCTGCCGACCAGCGCGGTGCCCGCGCCCGGGCGGACCAGGCCGAAGCCGGCCCACAGGTTGGGGGAGACCTCGAGCGAGTCGCCGCCGGCCAGCTGCGCCATCCGGCGCTGACCCTCCGATTCGGTACGGGCGAACCGCTCCCGGGCCGCGGTGACGGCAGCCTCCGGCACCCGGTCGAGCAGGGCGCGCGCCGCCGCCCAGGCCTCGTCGGCGGTGTCTCTCGTGATGACGTGCAGCCTGATCCCGTACGTCAGGCGGCGGTCGGTCAGCGCGCGCACCGCGGCCAGCTTGGCGGCCACCGCGTCCGGCGGTTCACCCCAGGTCAGGTACGTGTCGACGTGCTCGGCGGCCACCCGCAACGCCGGCGGTGACGACCCGCCGAAGAAGATCGGGGGTGCGGGGTCCGGCGGCTGCCGCGTCGTCGCGCCCTCGATCCGGTAGTGCTCGCCGGTGAAGTCGAACGGCTCACCCGACCAGGCGCCCCGCAGCACCTGGACGAACTCGGCGGTCCGGGCGTACCGCTGGTCGTGGTCGAGCCAGTCGCCGAAGCGGCGCTGCTCGGTGGACTCCCCGCCGGTGACCACGTTGAGCATCAACCGTCCGCCGGAGATCCGCTGGTAGGTCGAGGCCATCTGGGCGGCCAGCGTCGGCGACACCAGCCCGGGCCGGAACGCGACCAGGAACCGCAGCGTGGACGTCTCGGTGAGCAGCGCGGCGGTGGTGAGCCACGCGTCCTCGCAGAACGTGCCGGTCGGGGTGAGCACGCCGGTGAAGCCGAGCCGCTCGGCCGCACGGGCCACCAGCGCCAGGTAGCCCAGCTCGGGCGGGCGTTCGGTGGTCACGGTGGCCGCCGCCTGCCCGCCGCTGGTGATGCCGTGGCTGTCCCCGGCGGTCGGCAGGAACCAGTGGAACTGCATCTACGCCGACCGCTTGAGGTGCGCGTACGTGCCGTCGTGGTAGACGAGCGGGGTGACCGTGGTGTCCTCGTGGTGCTCGCCCAGCTCCGGCGCGGCCAGCACGATGGTGTGGTCGCCGGCCTCGACCCGCTGGGTCACCCGGCACACGATGCGCGCCAGCACGCCGTCGAGCAGCGGCACCCCGTCCGGCCCGGGCCGCCAGGCGCCGTGTGCGGCGAAGCGGTCGATGCCGCGGGTCGCGAACGTACGGGCCACGTGCTCCTGCTCCAGGGTCAGCACGTGCACGGCGATGGTGCTCGCCGACTCCACGGCCGGCCACGCCGAGGCGGTCTTGGCCAGGCAGAACGAGACCAGCGGGGGATCGAGCGAGACGGAGGTGAAGGAGGTGGCGGTGAAGCCGGCCGGGGGCTCACCGGGCGCGGTGATCACGACGACGGCGGCGGCGTGGCGGCGCAGCAGCGCCCGGAAGAGGTCGGCGTCCACGGCACGGTCCTGGTGGAGAGGGGTGACGGTCATGGTGGTTCCCCTAAGCAGCGACGAGGGAGCGGTGGGCGAGTTCCTGTCTGACGAGAGGAATGAGGTGCCGGCCGTAGTCGACCGCGTCGTCGACGGGGTCGTAGCCGCGGATCAGGATCGTGGTGACGCCGAGGTCGACGTAGTCCAGCAGGGCGCGGGCCACGGTCTCGGGCGAGCCGACCAGGGCGGTGGAGTTGCCCTGGGCGCCGCTGGCCCGGGCGGTGGCCGTCCACAGTGCCCGGTCGTGCCGGTCGCCCTTGGCCGCGGCGGCCAGCAGGCGTTGCGAGCCGACGTTCTCGGGGTGTGGCCCGCCCAGCACGCGGGTCTTGTCGCCGGTGAAGGAACCCCGGCCGCCCTTGCTCTCGGTGATGGTGGCCAGGATGCGCTCGGCCCGCTCCCAGGCCAGCTCGTCGGTCGCGGCCAGGATCGGCCGGAACGAGACGCTGATGCCCAGCGGGCCACGCCCGGCCGCGGCGGCCGAGGCCTGCACGGCGGCGATCTGCTCGGCGGTCTCCCGCAGCGGCTCACCCCAGAGGGCGAAGACGTCGGCGACCGCCCCGCCGGTGCGGTACGCCGCCGGCGACGAACCGCCGAAGTACAGCGGGATCCGGTGCGCCGGCTGGGCCGGCAGCGAGAAGTTCTCGAAGCGGTAGAACCGGCCCTCGTGCGAGAACGGCTCCGGCGACGACCAGGCCCGGCGCAGGATCCGCAGGTACTCCTCGGTGCGGGCGTACCGGTCGTCCTTGCCCAGGTAGTCACCGTCGCGGCGTTGCTCGGCGTCCGAGCCGCCGGTGATGGTGTGCACGGCGACCCGGCCGCCGGAGAGCTGGTCCAGCGTCGCGAAGGTGCGCGCGGCGGTGGTCGGGGCGACGAAGCCGGGCCGGTGGGCGATGAGCAGCCCGAGGCGTTCGGTGTGCGCGGCGGCGTACGCGGCGACCTGCGTCCCGTCCGGCGTGGACGAGCCGTAGCCGATCAGCACCCGGTCGAAGCCGCCGTCCTCGTGCGCCCGGCTGAAGCGCCGCACGTACCCGGGGTCGATCGGTGGCCCGCTGGGCGCGCGGGTCTCGGACACGTCCCGGGTGCCGATCATGCCGACGAACTCGACGGTCATCAGGAATTCCTCTCGAGCTGGGCGCGACCGGCGGCGGTGAGGACGACGTCGTCCTGCGGGGTGTGGATGCGCCCGCAGAGCACGTCGCGCAGATGGCGCTCGAGCGGGTGCCGGCGGCTGAGCCCGGCGTTGCCGATGAGAGCCACACCGCGCTGCACGGCCTCGATGGCGGCGGTGGTGGCGACGGTCTTGGCCAGGCCCGGCCGGGCCGCGTCCACCGGCTCGCCGCGGTCGATCGCCTGGGCCAGGGTGTCGACCAGCGTCGTCGCGGTGAGCAGCTGGGCGGAGATCAGACCGACCTCACTCTGGAAGCGGGGGAGCGAGGCCAGCGGCTTCCCGAGGTTGGTGGGCACGCGTTCACGCAGGTAGCCGGTGAGCCAGTCGACGGCTGCGGCGGCCACCCCGAGGTAGATGGCGGCGATGCCGAGGGCGTTCCAGGCGCGCAGGCCGCCGGGGTCCGCACCGGGCGCTCCCGGTTCGGCCAGCTCCAGCGTCGCCCCGAGCGGTACGGGCACCCGGTCGAAGGTCACGTCGTCACTGCGGGAGGCGCGCAGGCCCAGGTGGTCCCAGGTGCGTTCGACGGTGATGCCGGGGGAGTCGGTGCGGACCAGGAACGCTCCGGTGCGTACCGGATCCTCGTCGGTCCGGGCCCAGACCTGCATCCAGCGCAACCCGACCGCGCCGGTGGAGAAGATCTTGTGGCCGGTGAGCTCCCAGCCGCCGGTGGTCCGCCGGGCGGTGGTGGCCGGCAGGCCGCCGCGGGCCGGGGTGCCGAGGTCCGGCTCGACCCGCAGGGCGTTGATCAGGGTGGGCCGCCGCGCCGACTCGGCCAGCACCTCGGCGTAGAGGCCGGCGGGCCAGGCGGCCGAAGCGGCGTGCGCGAAGAGCGTCATCGCGCTGATCAGGGCGACCGACGGGTCGCCGCGGCCGAGGGCGGTGAGGACGCGCACCGTGTCGGCCAGGCCACCGCCCGGGCCGCCGTGCTCGGTGCCGACGGTGAGGGTGAGCAGGCCGGCCTCGTGCACCACGGCCAGGCCGGCGTGCGGCAGGTCGGCGGTGCGGTCGTGCTGCTCGGCGTGGGCAGCCAGGGCCGTGGTCACGTCCACCAGATGGGAAAGGCGGGGCATCGGCAGAGCCTGGGCATCCGCAGCGGGGGTGGGCATGGGCCCAACCGTGCCCTCCTTGCAGCGCGGGTGTCAACGGTGATCCCATATCCTAGTAAACCTATGGGGTTCAGTTGACATGCAGAACTTGGATGAGTCAGAGTTCCGGCCATGTCCACTCCCACCATCGCCGCCCCGGTCAGCCCACCGGCGGCGACCACGAGCACACCGGCCCCCGGCGGGGCGCGCCGGAGAGGGCTGCCGTACCGGGTGATCTCCTGGGCCGTTCCGCTGTTGCTGCTGCTCACGTGGGAGCTGCTGGCCCGGGCCGGGATCATCGCCCCCAACGTCCTGCCGGCCCCGAGCTCGGTCGGGGCCACCGCCTGGCGGCTGACCGAGACCGGCGAGCTGCCCACCCACCTGTGGGAGAGCCTCAAGCGCGCCGCCATCGGCCTGGCCATCGGCGGCAGCATCGGCCTGGTGCTCGGCGTGCTGACCGGCTTCTCCCGGCTCGCCGAGGCCATCGTGGACCGCAACATCCAGATCGTCCGGGCCATCCCCTTCCTGGCCATCCTGCCCCTGGTCATGGTGTGGTTCGGCGTCGGCGAAAGCGGGCGCTACTTCCTGGTGGCGCTCGGCACCCTGTTCCCGATCTACCTCAACACCGTGCTCGGCATCCGCCAGGTCGACCCCAAGCTGCTGGAGATGGGCCGGGTCATCGGCCTGCCCCGGCTCCGGCTGGTCCGCACGGTGATCCTGCCCGGCGCGCTGCCGTCCGTCCTGCTGGGCGTGCGGCTGGCGCTGACCAACGCGTGGCTGGCCCTGGTCATCGCCGAGACCGTCGGCGCGCCCGCCGGCATCGGCTTCATGGCCACCAACGCCCGCGAGTTCCTCCAGACCGACGTGATCGTCCTGGTCATCGTCCTGTACGCGCTCATCGGCCTGAGCACCGATCTCATCGCCCGGGCCCTGGAGCGCCGTCTCCTGGCCTGGCACCCGAACTACTCCGGAGGTAAGAAGTGACACTGTCCCGCCGCTCACTGCTGGGAGCCGCACTCGCTCTACCCGTGCTCGCGGCTTGCGGCGACAACGCGGCGGAGGCCAACGGCCGCAAGAAGGTCCGGCTGACCTACGGCGCGATCTCGGTGCCCAAGACCCGCGGTGTGTTCGAGACGACCCTCAAGGACCAGGGCATCGACGTGGAGTGGGTCGGTCCCTTCCCGAACCACGCCCCGACCCTGCAGGCCGTGGCCACCGGCACCGCCGACTTCAGCTTCGGCGGCAGCTCCACCCCGGCCGACCAGGCGCTGCTGTCCGGCAACAAGCTCAAGTTCGTCGCCTGGTCCACCGCCAAGCCCCGGTTGTCGTCGATCCTGGCCCTGCCGAACTCCGGCATCACCAAGGTCGCCGACCTGGCCGGCAAGAACGTCGCGGTCAACAAGGCCGGTCTGGGCGAGTTCCTGCTCGTCGCCGCACTGGAGAAGTACAACGTGCCGCGGGACTCGGTCACCTTCACCTATCTGAACCCGCCGGACGCCGCGCCCGCCTTCGGCAGTGGCAAGGTGGACGCGTGGAGCATCTGGTCCGGGCCGATGGAGCTCGCCGAGGTGCAGTACGGCGCCAAACGCATCTTCACCGACGGCGACGAGCTGGACAAGCAGATCGACTTCGGGACCTACCTGGTGCGCGAGGACTACGCGAAGAAGGAGGCGGACACCATCCGCAAGGTCATCGCCGCGTACAAGGCCGAGGCCGACTGGGTCAACGCCAACCAGGCCGAGGCGCAGAAGATCGGCAACGCCGTCTCCAAGTACCCCGACGCCGTGGTGCAGAAGATCGTGGCCGGCAACGTGCAGACCACCTGGAGCCTGATCAACGACGACGGCATCGCCCAGCTGCAGGCCGGCGCCGACTGGCTGAGCGAGCGGAAGGTGCTCAGCGGCAAGATCAATATCGCGGACCACGCGGTGAAGCTGTGACCACGGCGGTGGACGCGCCCGCGGTGCGGGCCCGCGCGGTCACCCGGCGGTACGGCGACCGCACCGTCCTGCACGAGCTCGACCTCGAGATCCGCCGGGGCGAGTTCGTGGCCCTGCTCGGCAAGAGCGGGTGCGGCAAGACGACGCTGCTGCGTACCCTCGCGGGCCTGGACCGGCTCGACGGCGGCGACCTGGTCGTGCCGTCCTCGTCCACCGTGGTCTTTCAGGAGCACCGGCTCCTGCCCTGGGAGAAGGTCTGGCGCAACGTGGCCCTGAACCTGCCGCGGGCGACGGCGCGGTCCCGCGCCCAGTCCGCGCTGGAGGAGGTCGGCCTGGGTGACCACGCCGACGCCTGGCCGGTCACCCTCTCCGGCGGCGAGGCCCAGCGGGTCGCCCTGGCCCGGGCCCTGGTCCGCGAGCCCGAGCTGCTGCTGCTGGACGAGCCGTTCGCGGCGCTGGACGCGCTCACCCGGATCCGGATGCACGGCCTGGTCCGGGACCTGATCTCCCGGCACCGGCCGGCGGTGCTGCTGGTCACGCACGACGTCGACGAGGCGGTGTTGCTGGCCGACCGGGTGCTGACCATGCGCGACGGCCGGATCGCCGCGGACCACCGGGTGTCGGCGCAGGCCCGCTCCCGGGGCCACGCGGAGTTCGTCGCGCTGCGCACCGAGCTGCTCGCCGAGCTGGGCGTCGTCGAGCAGTGAGCAGCACCGGCAGCTCGCACTGGGGAGCCTTCCGGGTCTCCGGGACCGACGCGACCCTCGACGTCACGCCGCGTCCCGGAGATCCGGACCCCACGCCGCTGCTGGGCAACATCACGGGCGCGCACCGGCACGGCTCCCGGGTCGCGCGCCCGGCGCTGCGCCGCCCGCGCGCCGGTCGTGGCTACGACTCCTTCGAGGAGGTCTCCTGGGACACGGCCCTCGACCGGGTGGCCGAGGCGCTGACCCGGGCCCGCGCGCACGGCGACAACGCGATCTTCGGCGGCTCGTACGGCTGGGCCAGCGCCGGCCGCTCCCACCACGCGCAGTCCCAGCTGCACCGCTTCCTCGCCCTCGGTGGCGGCTATACCGACGCACGCGACAACTACAGCTTCGCCGCATCCAACGTGGCCCTGCCGCACCTGGTCGGCCACCGCGGCACGCACGCGATCATCCGGGGCGGCACCGACTGGCCGGTGATCGCCGCGCACACCGACCTGGTGGTCGCCTTCGGCGGCATCCGGGCCGCGACCAGCTACGTCACGCCCGGCGGCCGGGCCACGCACGATCTCCGCGAGCACCTGCGCGCCGCCACGGCCCGCGGGCTGCGGGTCGCCTCGGTGTCACCGCTGCGCGACGACCTCGCCGCCGACCTGGCCGGCGACTGGCTGGCCGTCCGCCCCGGCACCGACGTGGCGGTGATGTTCGCCCTGGCCCACCAGCTCGTCGCCGACGGCCACGCGGACCTGGAGTTCCTCGACCGGTACACGGTCGGCGGACGGCGGTTCCTGGCCGAGGTGGCAGACAAGACGCCGGCCTGGGCCGCGGAGATCTCCGGGCTGGACGAGGCGGCGATCGTCGCGCTGGCCCGCCGGATGGCCGCCGGCCGCACGCTGATCACGGTCAGCTGGTCGCTGCAGCGCACCCGGCACGGCGAGCAGCCGCTCTGGGCCGGTCTCGCCCTAGCCGCGGTGCTGGGACAGATCGGGCTGCCCGGTGGAGGTTTCGGCCACGGCTACGGCTCGGTCGGCGAAGTGGGTGGAGGCAAGCTGCCGTACGGGCTCCCGACGTTCCCGCGCGCCCGCAACCCGGTGCCGGACTTCATCCCGTGCGCCCGGATCGCCGACCTGCTGCTGCACCCCGGCGAGGAGTTCGACTACGACGGCGGCCGGTACGCCTACCCGGACACGAAACTCGTCTACTGGGCCGGCGGCAATCCGTTCCACCACCACCAGGACCTGAGCCGGCTGCGCCGCGCCTTCGCCCGGCCGGAGACGGTGATCGTGCACGAGCCGTACTGGACGGCGACCGCGCGCCACGCCGACGTGGTGCTACCGGTCACCACCACCCTGGAACGTGACGACCTGGGCGCCGGTCGGGGCGACACCCACCTGATCGCCATGCAGCGCGCCGACGAGCCGTACGCCGAGGCACGCGACGAGTACGACATCTTCGCCGACCTGGCCCAGCGGCTGGGCTACCGCGCGGCGTTCACCGAGGGGCGCACCAGCGGCGAGTGGCTGCGCCACCTGTACGAGGACTGGGGCGCCGACCTGGATCTGCCGGGCTTCGACGACTTCTGGGCGGCCGGCGAGGTCGAGCTGCCGGGCCGGCGCGCCGACACCGTGCTGTTCGCGGGCTTCCGGGACGGGCGGCCGCTGGACACCCCGAGCGGCAGGATCGAGCTCTCCTCGGCGACCGTGGCCGGTTTCGGCTATGCCGAGTGCCCCGGTCATCCCGTGTTCCACGAGCCGGACGCGTCGCCGTACCCGATCGTCCTGATCTGCAATCAGCCCGCCTCGCGCCTGCACTCGCAGCTCGACATGGGCGGGTTCTCGCAGCAGGCCAAGGTGGCCGGGCGCGAGCCGCTGCGGTTGCACCCCGCCGACGCGGCCGCGCGGGGCATCGCCGACGGCGACGTCGTACGGGTCCACAACGACGTGGGCAGCCTGCTGGCCGGCGCGCGGCTGTCCGACGCGTGCGCGCCCGGGGCCGCCCAGCTCTCCACCGGAGCCTGGTTCGATCCCTCCGCGCCCGAGGTGGCGACGTGCGTGCACGGCAACCCCAACGTGCTCACCCGCGACGTGGGCACCTCCCGGCTGGCGCAGGGCTGCACCGGCCAGCAGACCCGCGTCGAGATCTCCCGCCACGACGGACCGGTACCGCCGGTCCGCGCCTACGACCCACCCCTGGAGCAGCAGTGACCGACGACTTCCACCAGAAACTGCACCACGTCGCGCCGGTCGCGCTGTCCGGCGACACCGCCCAGACCCAGGGCATGACCCGGGTCGAGGCGATCAGCGGCAAGACCGTGGGCAGCAAGGACCTGTGGATGGGCGAGACGCACGTCTCCGCGGCGACGGCCAGCGACAACCACCACCACGGCGAGTCCGAGACGGCGATCTACGTGGTGCGCGGCAACCCGGTCTTCGTCTTCTACTCCGCCGAGGAGGGCGCCGAGACGCGGATCGAGACCAAGCCGGGCGACTACATCTTCGTCCCGCCGTGGGTGCCGCACCGCGAGGAGAACCCGGACCCCGACAACGAGGCGGTCGTGGTGATCGCGCGGACCACGCAGGAGGCCATCGTCGTCAACCTGCCCTCGCTCAAGCCCGGCTCCTGAGAGGGAGAGACGTCATGCCCGTCGAATTCATCGGTCTCATCGCCACCCAGGACGGCTCCGAGAGCAGCCCGGCCACGGTGCCGTTCATCGACCCCGGCTACGCCGGCCGGATCGCCCGCGCGCACGAGGACTCCGGCTTCGACCAGGTGCTGATCGGCTACAGCTCGGCGTACCCGGACGGGGCGCAGCTGGCGGCGTACGCGGCGGCGCACACCGGGACGCTGCGGTTCATGGTCGCGCACCGGCCCGGCTTCGTCGCCCCGACGCTGGCCGCCCGCACCTTCGCCACCCTGGACCACTTCACCGGCGGCCGGGTGACGCTCAACATCATCACCGGCGGCCACGACGCGGAACAGCGCCGCGACGGCGACTACCTGGCCAAGGACGACCGGTACGCCCGCACCGACGAGTACCTGTCGATCCTGCGGCGGGCGTGGACGGCCACCACGCCGTTCTCGCACGAGGGCCGGTTCTACCGCTTCGAGGACTTCGTCTCGCAGGTCCGGCCGGTGCACGGCACCATCCCGCTGTACTTCTCGGGCTCGTCGCCGGCCGCGTACGCGACGGGCGTGAAGCACGCGCAGACGTACATGTTCTGGGGTGAGCCGCTGGCCCTGATCGCCGAGCAGATCGCCGCCGTACGGGCCGCAGCCGCGGTGGCGGGACAGCCCGCGCCGCGCTTCTCGGTCTCGTTCCGGCCCATCCTCGGAGCGACCGAGGAGCTCGCCTGGGCGCGGGCCCACGCGATCCTGGACCGGATCAGCCCGTCCCGCTTCTTCGGCGACGCCGGCCAAGGGCCGGCCAACGTGGGCTCGCAGCGGCTGCTCGCGGCGGCGGCGACCCGGGACCGGCACGACCGGGCACTGTGGACGGCGACCGCCCGGGCCAGTGGCGCGGCGGGCAACTCCACCGCCCTGGTCGGCACGCCGGACACGGTCGCCCGGGCCCTGCTCGACTATCACGAGCTCGGCGTGACGACCTTCCTGATCCGCGGCTACGACCCGCTGGACGACGCGATCGACTACGGCCGTGAGCTCATTCCCGCCGTTCGCGCGGAAATAGCACGACGGGACGCCGCCGCATTACCGGTGCCCGCCTGAATGGCAATGTGCCGACCATCACTGAATGGATACTCCCGCATCCTGGATTTGCTTTGACCCGCCGCCGCCGAGTGTGAAGGATGGTCACCATGCAGTTGCGCGACGTAAGACTCACGTCCCGCCTCGCCATCGATCTCCTCCGGTGCGCGAGCGCACGCTGTCGCCTTCACTGATCCACCGGCGATCCCTGTGCCCCGCCGCGACCGAGCGGTGCGAGAGCCGCGGTAGCCCGAAGGAATGATCCCTCGACGCCGTTCCGCGTCTATAAATCTATCCCACACATGGGAAAAGTATTGTTCAGGCGCCGGCCGAGACCCGGCCGGCCGCCACACCCTCCGCAAAGGGGCACAATCATGTCCGTTCTCGCCGTCGCCGATCTGCCTCTCGCCCGCCCCGTCCCGGTCCGCCGGTCCGGCCGCCCGCGCGCCGCCCGGCTGCGCTCGATCGTCACCCCCGACTCCTCGGTCACCGTCACGATCACCCTGGGCAGGCCCGGCTCGGAGGAGAGCGAACGGGTCCTGTCGGCCCTGCGGGACCTGGTCGCCGCCGCGGGTCCCGGCGCGGACATCGACCTCGGGCCGGCCGGGATGCCGCCGACCCTGGCCGAGGCCGTCCCCGGCCTGCAGCTCGACACCCGCGCCCGCACGGTCGCCCAGGACGGTCGTCGGCTCGACCTGAGCCGCCTCGAGTACGAACTGCTGCTCTTCCTGTCCCGGCACCCCCGCCAGGTGTTCAGCCGCAACCAGCTCCTCGGGCACGTCTGGGGACACACGCACACCACGGTCCGCACGGTGGACGTCCACGTGAGCCGGCTGCGCACCAAGCTCGGCGACCCGGAGATCGTGACCACGGTCTACGGCGTCGGCTACCGGCTGGCCGACGACGCCCGCATCACGATCGCCGACGCCTGAGCTGTTCCGGCGTCGGCTTCCGCGTGGTCGGTGGTGGCGGGCGCGGCTTCTGGGGCGGCTTCGGCTTCGGGGTGTCGTGCCTGGTTGGGGTCTTTGCTTTCGGCCCGGTCGGTGGGGGTCAGGCATGGTGGGGTCATCGGCCTTGGCCTGGCCGGCGGCATCGGGCTTGGCTGGTCTTTGGCCTCGGCCTGGTCGGCGGCATCGGGCCTGGCCTGCTTTCTGCTTCCGCCCGGTGGGCGACGTGGGGCTCGGGGTCGCGGACGTCCGGCCCGGTTGGTCTTTGGCCCCGGCCTGGTCGGCGGCGTTCGGCCTGGTCTGCTTGCGGCTTCTGCTCGGTCGGTGACATGGGTCTCGGAATCGGGGACGTCCGGGCTGGGCTGCGGCGTTAGGTCCGGTCTGCCTGCGGCTTCCGCCCGGTGGGCGACGTGGGCCTCGGGATCCCGGACGTCCGGCCTGGCCCGATCCTGGACTTCCGATCGGCTGGTGCCGCGCGCATCCTGATCGCCGACGACTGCCGCGGTCCGTCCTTCGGCTCTGCCTGCGCGGCGCATCCCCTCGGCTCTGCCTGCGCGGCGCATCCCCTCGGCTCTGCCTGCGCGGCGCACCCCCTCGGCTCCGTCGGCGCGGCGCCCCCTCGGGTGCGCCGCGCCGGCGTTTCTGTCGGTCCTGACGGCTGAGATCGGGCGTATCGGCGACCCCTCTGTCCCGGATGTCCTCGTCATAGCGGTTCCGCTGCGGCGCGCCACTGGCGCTCAAAACCTGTTTTGCCTATCGTGTTGATAGGAGATAGGGGGCCTCATGGGGCGTGTGGTGGCAGTGGTCGGTGGAGGGTGTTCGGGGGTCCTGGTGACCCGCGAGCTGTTGCGCGGCGGCGATGACGACGTAGTGCTGATCGAGCCCGGCGAGCCCGGCGGCGGGGTCGCGTACGGCTCGGCCCGGCCGTGGCATCTGCTGAACTCGCGGGCCGGGGCGATGAGCGCCGACCCGGACGACCCGGACCACTTCGTCCGCTGGGCCGGCACCACCGCGGCGGCCTTCCGGCCCCGGGCCGAGTACGGGCGCTACCTGCGCTCGGTGCTCGAGGAGGCGGACCGCGCCCATCCCGGCCGGCTCCGGGTGCACCGGGCCCGGGTGGCGGCGCTGGCCCCGGACGGCACCGTCGCGCTGGACGACGGCGGTGTGGTCCACGCCGACCACGTGGTGCTGGCCACCGGTGGCCCGGCCGCCGCCCGCCAGCAGATCGACCATCCCTGCTATGTGATCGATCCTTGGCGCCCCGGCGTGCTCGACGCGCTGCCCGCCGACCGGCCGGTGCTGTTGATCGGCACCGGGCTCACCGCCGTCGACGTGGCGTTGACCTTGACCGCTGACGGGCGCCGGACCGCTCCCGTGGTCGCGGTCAGCCGGCGGGGGCTGCTGCCGCTGACGCACACCGCGGACGCGATCCCGCCGGCCGTGCCGTCGCTCGACGACTGCGCCACGTTGCGCGACGTGGTCCGCGCCGTCCGCGCCGCCGCCGGGGAGGCGGGGGACTGGCGACCGGTCGTGGACGGTCTGCGGCCCCTGCTCGATCAGCTGTGGACCGCGTTGACGCCGGGCGAGCAGGACGCCTTCCTGCGGCACCTGGCCCGCCCGTGGGAGTGTCACCGGCACCGGATGGCGCCGGTGGTCGCGGCCCGGGTGGTGGAGCTGCGTAACGCCGGTCTGC
Source organism: Actinoplanes sp. NPDC004185 (assembly GCF_053603475.1). NCBI lineage: Bacteria > Bacillati > Actinomycetota > Actinomycetes > Micromonosporales > Micromonosporaceae > Actinoplanes > Actinoplanes sp. NPDC004185. Next base: position 295,166 of record NZ_JBSGFR010000001.1, read on the forward strand.
TGGAGATCCGCGCCGGTGGCGTCGCGGCGTGGCCGGGGCTGGCGGATTTCGCCGCGGTGGTCAACTGTGCCGGTCCCGGGCGGCTCCCGGGTGCGGCCGGCCCGCTGGTCGGTGGTCTGCTGGCCGCCGGGCTGGCCCGGGTGGGCCCGCACGGTCTCGGGCTGGACATCGACGAGGCGGGACGGCTGGTCGGGGCCGGCGGGCGGGCGCACGACCGGCTCTGGGTCATCGGGCCGCTGCGCCGGGGCGCGCGCTGGGAGACCACCGCGGTCCCGGAGATCCGGGCGCAGGCCCGGCGGCTGGTCACCGATCTGCGCGCCGGAAGGCGCCTCGCGGCCGCGTTCCCGGTCGCCGCGTAGCTCGCCGGCCGGCCCTGGCGGCATCCCGAAACGGGCATAGCCCGATGATATGACGAGGCTGTTTTCGCAGCTCAGTGCCGGTTTGGTGGGTGCTGCCTTCACATTGTGGAAACAATGACCGACCTTGAGTCGGCATCGAAACAGCTCAATACTCAGGGAGGCACCGGTACACCGGAGACCCGGCGTACCCCCGTCCCCCTGGGAGGAACCTGTGCGTAACCCCGGCTCGAAGCTCGGCCGACCGATCGTCGGCCTGGCCGCCGTGCTGCTGGTGGGCAGTGCGTTCGCGTCACCCGCGTCCGCCGCCCCGACCGGCCCCGCCGCCGACCCGTCCTTCGCCCCCTCCGCGCTCGCCACCAAGCTGGACACCCAGTTCGGCACCGCCGCCGCCGGCTCGTACGTCGACTCGGCCGGCAAGCTCGTGGTCAACGTGACCGACGCCGCCACCGCCAAGTCGGTGTCCGCCGCCGGTGCGACCCCGCGCTACGTCGCCCACAGCGGCGCCGCGATGGCCGCCGCCGACTCCGCTCTCAAGGCCGAGCTCAAGACGCCCGGCACCTCGTTCGGCCTGGACCCGGTCAGCAACAAGATCGTGGTGACCGCCGACGAGACGGTCACCGGGGCCAAGCTGGCCACCGTCAAGGCGATTGTGGCCAAGCTCGGCGACAAGGCCACCCTGGAGTCCGTGCCGGGCAAGCTGCAGCCCACCATCTCCGGTGGCGACGCGATCTACGCCGGCGGTGGCCGGTGCTCGCTCGGCTTCAACGTCCGCAGCGGCAGCACCTACTACTTCCTGACCGCCGGTCACTGCACCAACATCGGTGCGACGTGGACGAACGGCTCGACGACGCTCGGCACCCGGGCCGGCACCAGCTTCCCGGGCAACGACTACGGCATCGTGCGCTACACCAACACCTCGATCACGAAGTCGGGCGCGGTCGGCTCGCAGGACATCACCTCGGCCGGCACCCCGGCCGTGGGCGCGACGGTCTACCGCCGTGGCAGCACGACCGGCATCCACTCGGGCCGGGTCACCGCGCTCAACAGCACGGTCAACTACGCCGAAGGCTCGGTCTCCGGCCTGATCCGGACCAGCGTCTGCGCCGAGCCGGGTGACAGCGGCGGCTCGCTCTACTCCGGCACCACCGCGCTGGGCCTGACCTCGGGCGGCAGCGGCAACTGCTCCAGCGGCGGCACCACGTACTTCCAGCCGGTGACGGAGCCGCTGAGCGTGTACGGCGTCTCGGTCTTCTGATCGATTCAGCTCCACACCGAGAAAGGCCTCACCCGAGCCCGGGTGGGGCCTTTCCCATGAGCGCCGCAACGACGAGAATCGATCCATGTCAGCTGAGACCCCGGTCGAGTCCGCCCGCAAGATCGCACGAGGGGAATTGGCCCCCGGCTGCCCCGTCCACGCCGGCGCCGACGAGGTCTGGCACGTCCAGGACTTCGCCGGAGCCCGGTCGGTGCTGCGCAGCACCGAGACCCGGCAGGCCGGCTTCGGGGTGGAGAACGCCGTCAAGCTCGAGGGCCGGATGCGCATGCCCGTGCTCTACCGCGACGGCCCCGAGCACCGCGAGCACCGCCGGCAGACCGCGAAATACTTCACCCCGAGACGAGTCGAGACGGCGTACGCGTCCCTGATGGACCGCCTGGCCGAGGAGCAGTGCGACACGCTGCGCCGCCGCGGCGCCGTGGATCTCTCGCAGTTGTCTTTCCGGCTGGCGGTGGCGGTGGCCGCCGAGGTGATCGGGCTGGCCGAGAGCGGGCCGGGCATGGCGCGCCGGCTGGACCGCTTCTTCGAGGAGAAGGAGAGCCCGAACCGCCTGATCAGGTCCTGGAAGGAGATCCGCTCGAACGCCAACATGGCGCTGTTCTTCTGGCGGGACGTCCGCCCGGCGATCAAGGCCCGCAAGGAGCGCGGCCGCGACGACCTGATCAGTCACCTGCTCGGCGAGGGTTGCACCAGCGGCGAGATCCTCGGCGAGTGCGTCACCTTCGCGGCGGCCGGCATGGTCACCACCCGGGAGTTCATCACCCTGGTGGCCTGGCATCTCTTCACCGACGAGGAGCTGCGCGCGGCGTACACGCAGGGCGACGAGAAGCAGCGGGTGGCGATCCTGCACGAGATCCTGCGCCTGGAGCCGGTGGTGGCGAATCTGGCCCGGTGGACGACCGCGGAGCTGCGGACGGGCGACGCGACCATCCCGGCCGGGGCGCGGGTCGACATCGGCGTGGCGGCGGCCAACCTGGACCCGGCGGCGGTGGGCACCGACCCGGCGGCGGTCTGCCCGGGCCGGTCCCTGGCCGACGGGGTGGGGGACGCGGGGCTGTCGTTCGGCGACGGGCCGCACCGCTGCCCGGGGGCGTACATCGCCATCCAGGAGACGGACATCTTCCTCCGCAAGCTGTTCGCGCTGCCGGGCCTGCGCATGGTGCGCCCCCCGAAGGTGGGGATCCGCAAGGAGATCGCGTCGTACGAGCTGACCGGTCTGATGATCACGACCGGCAGCTGATCCGGCGGGTGTGCGCGCCGGTCGAGGCGCGCACACCCGCCGCCGGTCAGGCCGGCAGGGTCCAGCGCTGGTTCGGCCCGGCGGTGCAGGTCCCCATCTGCGGCAGGTTGCCGTTGGCGCTGGTGACAGCCCCGGTCCGGCCGGCCGGCGGGGTCGTCGCGGCGGCGGGGTGGTGCCGCCCGTGCTCGGCCAGGTGAAGGTGGTCGTGGCGCCCGCGGGCAGCCGGTAGCCGAACGACGTGCCCTGGTACGAGACCTGAAAGTTCCTGGTCGCCACCGGCCGCCGACGTGCTTGTCAACCACTTGGTATGGGCAGACGTCGATGAAGCAAATGAAACGCGGGGCGGGTGATCATCCAGCGAAGACGCCTCCCGGCGGCATGACGCCCGTTTACGTTCACAGCGTTCGTGCCGCTCGATCTCTGGAGGTCCGTTGCCCGTCCTACCTGCTCTCGGTGTCGCCCTGGTGGCCGCCGGTGTGCTCGCTGTGCCCGTTCCCGCGCAGGCCGCCGTCGCGGCGGAATGGAGTCAGCCCGGCTACAGCGCCGGGGACACGTACTACAACCCCGGCGAGTCGGTGATCAATGCGAGCAGCATCAACGCGGTCCGGCGCCGGTGGACCGTCGCGCTTCCGGAGGCCCGGGAACGGTGTGCGCGGGCGGCCGTGCCTGTTGTCGCCGGTGGGCGGGTCTTCGTCGCCCAGGAGACCGGTGTCTCGGCGTACCAGGCGGGGACCGGGCGGCTGTCGTGGCGTTTCACCTGGCCGTCGCCGGAGGATGAAAGCACTCCCTACCTGGCGGTCTCCGGTGGCCTGCTCATCGTGGCCAACCAGGGTTGCCAGTCGCAGAGCGACCCGGACGGCACGGTCCGCGCGCTCGACACCGTTTCGGGCCGGCTGGTCTGGACCAGGCCGGTGTCGGCGCCGGTGGAGTCGCTGGTCGTCGACCGGGGGATCGCCGTGGTCTCCGGGGAGTCGATGTCCGACACCCCGACCGTGATCGGCCTGGCCGTCGGCGATGGCACGCAGCGCTGGCAGCTCGCGGACCACGCCTCCGCCGGGGTGTCAGCCGGTGGCCGGGTGCTGGTCAGCCGGGTCGGCGCGGTGGGCACGTCCGCGTTGTCGGTGACGACCGGCGCGGCGCTGTGGACCCGCAAGGTCGCGTGGGCCGGGCAGGCGGCGAGCCCGGCCGGGGACGTCTTCTTCGCCTCGGGCAGCCGCAACGAGATGGTCTGCGTGGACGCCGCCTCCGGCACCGTCCGGTGGACCGCCGCGCGCAAGGCCAGCCCGCTCATCGCCACCGACGGCCGGCGCGTCTACCGGGCCATGGCGAAGAGCATCGAGGCCCTGGACGCCGGCACCGGCGCGCGCCGGTGGACCGTGTCCCTGGCGGGCAACGCCGGCCAGCCGGTCCGCGCGGGCGGGCTGCTCTACGCCACCGTGGACGGTGGCAAGCCGCTCGGCATCCTGCACGCGGCGAGCGGCGCCCGCGCCTCCGCCGGTACCCAGATCGGCGCGGTCGTCGGGGGGAATGTGATCGTGACCGGCGGCCGGCTCTACGCGATCAAGGGCAACACCCTCTCCGGGTACGCGCGCTGATCGAGTTGACCCGTTCCCCGCGCCCGCCCAAGATCGCTGGATGGCGGCAGATCATGGCAATGCCGGCTCACTCGCGTCCCGGCTCGCCCGGCACCGGGCCGTCGGCGCCGCACTGACCGGGCTGGACGACACCGAGCTGGCCGCCCGGGTCGACGCCGCGACGCCGCTGGGCGTGGGGATCGGCGGGCGGACCGCCCGGCTCGACGTGGCCGGGGTGCCCGTGTTCGTGAAGCGGATCCCGCTGACCGACCGGGAACGCCGCCCCGGGCACCTCGGCTCCACCGCCAACGTCTTCGGTCTGCCGACCTGCTACCAGTACGGGGTCGGCTCCACCGGCTTCGGTGCCTGGCGGGAACTGACCACCCACCACACCACCACGCAGTGGGTACGCGACGGCGTGTCGCCCCGGTTCCCGCTGTTGCACCACTGGCGCGTCCTGCCGTCCCCGCCCGCCCGGCTCCCCGACTTCGGTGACTGGGACGGCGACCCGGCCGTCGCCCGCCGTCTCGCCGCGATCGAGGCCGCGACCGCCGGCGTCGTGCTCTTCCTGGAATTCCTGCCGTGGACGCTGCACGCCTGGCTGACCGAACGGTTCGACGCCGGTGACGGCGAACGGGCCACCGCCTTCGCGGACCGGGAGCTGCGGGCGGCCACCGAGGTCACCCGGGCACACGGCCTGGTCCACTTCGACGCCCACCCCGGCAACGTCCTCACCGACGGTCATCGGCTGTACCGGGCCGACTTCGGGCTCGCCCTCGACCGGGCGTTCGACCTCTCACCGGCCGAGGTCGCGTTCCTTGATCTGCACCGGGACTGGGACCGCTGGGACACCCGGCGATACCTCGTCAACTGGCTGTGCGGCCGGCTCGCCCCGCAAGCCGGCCGCGGCGCCGTCATCCGCGCCGGTGGGTCCGGACTGCCGGCGTACGCCCGGGCCGTCATCACCCGGTACGGCCCCACCGTCCAGCTGCTCAACGACTTCTACGATCGCCTGGTCGCCGGACCCAAGACCACTCCCTACCCGGCGCGGGAGCTGCTCACAGCCGGCCGAGAGCCGAGGCCAGCAGGGTCGCCGCCGAGGCGATGACCGCGTTGTCGTAGGTGGCGTCCTGAGCCGTGCGGTTGGTGTAGATGGCCAGGATCAGCGGGGCGCCCGTCGGGGGGTGGACGATCGCGATGTCGTTCGCCGCGCCGTACGCGTCGGCGGAGCCGGTCTTGTCGCCGACCGTCCAGGAATCCGGCAGACCGGCCCGGATCCGGGCCCCGCCCGTGGTGTTGGCGCGGAGCCAGCCGACCAGCCGGTCGCGGTCCTCGGGGTGCAGCTCGTGGCCGACGGTGAGGTTGCGCAGGTTGGTGGCCATGGCCGCGGGGGTGGTCGTGTCCCGCGGGGACGCCGGTGACCAGTCGTTGAGCTCGGTCTCCCAGCGGTCCAGCCGGGTGACCGGGTCGCCGAGGCAGCGGGCGTAGCGGGTCAGCCCGGCCGGTCCGCCGATCCGCTCCAGCAGCAGGTTCCCGGCGAGGTTGTCGCTGTAGTCGATGGCGGCCGCGCACAGCTCCGCGACGGTGAGCCCGTCGGCGACGTGCGCGCCGGTGATCGGGGAGTTCGGCAGCAGGTCGTCCGCGGTCCAGTGGATGACCCGGTCCAGCAGGCCCGGCTCGCGGCCCCGGGCGCGGTCCAGGACCGCCGCCGCGGCGAGGACCTTGAAGGTGGACAGCAGCGGGAAGCGCTCGTGCGCGCGGTGCGCGACGGTCCGGCCGGTGCCCGTGTCGATCCCGACGGCGCCGATCCGGCCGTCGTAGTCCCGTTCCAGCCGGCGCAGGCCGGTGGCGGCCTGCGCCGGGGAGCCGGGCAGGAGCAGCAGCGCCGCGGTCGCGGCGCCGCCGGTGAGCACGGTACGTCGAGTCAGGTGATCACTCATGCGACCCACCCTGCCGTTTTGTCCGTGAAAGGGACGTGAAACGGCAGAGTGGGTCACACCGTCAGACGGCCGCCCAGAGCGCCGGCACGTTCGACGGCTCCCAGCCCACCAGCGACGTGTGCGCCTGCAGGCAGCGGTACCGCACACCGTTGTAGGTGACGATCGCGCCCACCGGGTAAGCGGTGTTCGCCGCCCACGCGGTGCCGGCCGGCTGGGTGGCCGGCGGGGTCGTCGGCGGCGTCGTGGTGGGCGGAGTGGTCGGCGGCGTCGTGGTGGGCGGCGTCGTGGTCCCGCAGGTGCCGAACACCTTGAACTCGAACAGCGAGTAGCCGTACGGCGTGCCCCGCTCGGTGCCGGACATGCGCACGTAGCGGGCGCTGCCGGAGATCGCGTGGGTGACGGTGCCGCCGGTCCCGGCGGTCACCGTCGCGGCGGTGGTCCAGCTCGTGCCGTCCGCCGAGGTCTGGATCTGGTACGCCTTGCCGTACGCGGCCTCCCAGCTCAGCTCGACGCGGCCCAGCGGCTGCGCCGTCCCGAGGTCGACCTGCAGCCACTGCGGGTCCGCGAACGCGCTGGACCAGCGGGTGGCCGCGTCACCGTCCACCGCCAGGTTCGCGGGGTAGCCGGCCTCGACCGACGACGTGGTGGCCGTCTTGCCCTGCGAGAGCAGCGGTCCGGTGGTGCACGCGGGCGGGGTCGTGGTGGGCGGCGTGGTCGGCGGCGTCGTCACCGTTCCGCCGCCGTTGGCGTTGCCGCCGCTCCAGTTGGTCGCGCCGCTGGCCACTGTCTTGCCGGCGGGGACGCTGAGCGACTTGCCGTCCGAGTAGGTCACCGTCAGCGCGGTGTTGGTGATGTTCGACGCGACGTAGGTCTTCGCGCCGCCCTTGCTGAACACCTTGGCCAGCGGGTGGTTGGCCGTCACGCCGGTGTCGACCTGGCCCAGCGCCGCGAGGTTGCGCAGCCAGTGGAACGTGTGCGCCTTGCTCTCGCCCTCCTCGGAGGTGTACGAGCTGTTCGCCCGGAACTTGGCCAGCGCCGCGTCCGGATCACCGAGCGCCAGGTACTGCCACAGCATGTCGCGCCACAGTGTCGGCTCACCGCCGTTGTTGCGCACCAGCTCGGCGTACGTGCTCTTCACCGACTCGGGGTAGTCACCCAGGTAGAGCTGGCCGCCGGTCATCGGCAGCATGTTGATGCCGACCACCAGGGCGTGCTCGCCGGAGAACCAGGTCGCGTACGCGCCGCCGGAGCCCCACACGATGGCCGAGTAGTTGTGCCCCCAGCTCGCCGGGAAGTTCTCGTTGCGCACGTCGAACCAGTACTCGTTGATCGCGGCGGCCTGGGTGGTGTGGATCCAGATGCCGGCGTCGCGCACCGCGGTGTTGCCGGTGGCCTGACCCCACTGGATCAGCGCGTTGGCGAAGTTCTGGCCCTCCGACGACGACTCCTGGTTGTTGCCCGCGCCGAACGCGCCGTGCCCGGAGGCCCAGTCGTGGCCCGCGTAGATGTCGAAGTCGCGCAGGTACGGGAAGCGGGTGTCGGTGCGGTCGTAGTTGTTGGCGTCCCGGATGAGCAGGTCGACCATGCCGCCGTACCGGCCGGCCGAGGCCCACTGCGGGTCGAACTTGGCCAGGGTGGCGGCCGCGGCGATGAAGTAGCCGTAGTGGAAGTGGTGGTCGTTGAGGTCCTCGTCGGAGGCGTACGAGGCGGGGTAGCCGATCAGCGTGCCCCACTTCTGGTCGTAGTAGAAGACCCGCGAGGTCTTGCCCGCCGACGCGGTGAACCAGTCGGTGATCCGGGTGCGGATGACGTTCAGCGCCGAGTCGCGCACCGCGGTCAGGTTGAGCTGGTCGGCGATCTCCGCGATCCGGGCGGCCCGGCCCAGGCCCTTGCCGGTCCAGTACGTGTCGTCGCCGCGGAAGTCGGCCGGATTGGTGAGCTCGTTGTTCAGGAACGTGGTGACCTGCGACAGGTCCGCGCCGGAGGAGTCGCCGACGGCCGGCACCTCGGGCAGCACGCCGGTGTACTTCATGGACGTCTGGAACGACGAGCCGATGACCGTCTTCATGGCGCCGCGCGGCGAGACGTACGTCTGGGCGAGCGGGGAGCCGCCGGACAGATAACGCCACTGGTGCGGGTAGAGCGAGATGACCGTGCCCGAGCCGCTGCCCTCGCGGGCGGTGGTGGTGAACGCGTACGTGGTGTTCACCGTCCCGCCGGCCTGGTTGTAGGTGTACGAGACCCGGGTGCCGGTGACGTGGTTGTGCGCGACCGCGCCGTACCGGTCGGCCAGCGACGTCTTGTCAGCCGTGCTGGTGCCCGAGGTGGTCGGCAGCACCGCGACCGAGAAGTAGCCGCGACCGGCCAGGCTGGACCGGAAGGTGTTCCCGCTCAGCGCCCAGGTCGAGCCGGCCGGCCCGTACGCGACGTAGTCGTGCCCGCCGATCGACCAGCCGATCCGGTTGCCGCTGTTCTGCCACACGGTCGGCGGCCCGACCACGGAGATCAGCGCGTCGCCGCCGGTCACCTGGTAGTACGACATCGGCAGGCCGTGCCCGATGGTCGCCTTCATGGTCCGGGTGCCGTCGCTCCAGGACGGTGTGACGGTCGAGTCGCTCCAGCCGTCCACCAGCGCCCGCGGCGCGTTCAGCCCGGCCACCCCGACCACCACGTGCTGCGCGTACGGGAAGTGGTACTCACCCAGGCCGGTGGGGCTGCCGCTGATCGCGGCGTCCGTCTGGTACGAGATCCCGAGCCCGCTCGCCACCGGCTTGTACGCGGCCGGGTGGGCGAACAGGGGCTGGGAGAAGTTGCACTCGTCGCCCTTCTTGAACACCAGCGAGGACCACCAGTCGTTGGTGGGCACCGCACCGGCCGGCGCGTTCGCGGTCAGGAACTGCCGCGGGTTGGTCGCGATGTCGCCACAGCCGGTCGGCAGCTTGGCGCCGGCCGGGAGGGTCTCGGTGTAGCTGCCGGCGCCGACGGTTCCGGCCTCGGCGGAGCCGGTGACGGCGACCGCGAGGGCGCCGGAGCCGAGGGCGACCACGACGGCGGTGGCCAGACCGGCGAGCCGGCCGGACCGGCGCCGCCGATGGGAGACGGGGGAAGGGGGGAGCGGGGATGTCATAGCCAGGTGCCTCCGATGGGGACGGGGGTCGCCGGAGCCGCGGCGGTGGACCACGGGCGAGCGTGAGAGCGCTCTCACGGGTGCCGCGAGATTAGCCGTCACCCTGTGTTTCGTCAATGTTTACAAACGTGAATAGGTCCTGCTCAGAGCGGATTTGCCGGCATTTGCGCGAGCGGGTGGCCGACCGCGGACCCGGCGCTGTTCCTAGCGGCCGTTGGTCGCGTCGTCCTCGGCCACGCGCTCCTCGCCGCGGCGGCGCAGCATCTTGAGACCCGGCAGCCCGATGATCGCCAGGTGCAGGTCGTTGGTGACCTCCAGCAGCGAGTGCAGGTCCGGACCGACCTGGTCGAGCTTGCCGAGCAGCGGCATCACGTCCTCGGTGAGGTGCTTGCGCAGCTGCGGCAGCTCGTCGATCATCCGGATCGCCGCGGTGACCTCCTCGGGCGTCAGCTCCTCGATGAACCGCACCGCCAGTGGGGCCGCCCGGCGCAGGGCCGGCGCGTACCCGTCGAGCAGCTCGCGGGCCTCGGCCGAGGTCGCCGACGCCTGCCGGACCACCCCGGACGCCGCGTCGGTGATCCGTCCGGCGTCGGTCACGAGCGCGGACGCGCCGGTCACGGCAGTGCCGGCACCGTCGACGACCAGGGCCGCCCGGGCCGCCACGGCGGTGGCCTCGTCGACGGCCAGCGCGGCCGCGGCCATGACCACCTTGGTGTCGCGCAGGGTCTGTTCGATGTCGCCCACCACGCCGTCGACCCGGCCGATCAGGCCCTCGGCCCGCTCGGCCAGCAGGGTCATCCGGCTGACCAGCAGCTCGGTCTGCCCGAGCAGCCCGAGCAGACGGAAGGGGATGGTGGCCGCCGAGGCCGCCGTCTCCACCACCTGACCGACCGCATACCGGGTGAGCTGGACGAGGGCGGCAGGTGACGGGAGCAGGGCCATGCGCCCATTGTGCCCACGGGGACCAGTGACAAACCGTGAGGGCGTTCAAGCACCCGGTAGTAGGTTTTGGCATCCCGCGCCGGGCACGGCACTATGCATGGGTGCGACGAACCCGGCTCTGGATCTTCGCGATGGCGGCACTGGTGATCGTGGGCGGCGCGTCCCTGATCGGCCTCGGCATGCGCGCCGACAGCAGCAGCGGCGCCGGCGGCGGTGTGCTGCCCCGCTCGCTCACTTTCGGTGACGACCCGACGCCGTCGGCCTCGCCGACCCCGACCGGCCCCAGCCCGGAAGAGCTCGCCGCCCAGCAGCGCGCCAAGCGCGTCAAGGCGCTCGACGCGGCCCTCAAGAAGCTCGACGCCACATCCCCGGAGTTCTCCGTCGCCGTGCTCGACAAGAAGACGGGCCAGAAGTATTCGTACCGCGGATCGGAGCGCTACGACACCGCCAGCATCGTGAAGGTGCAGGTGCTGGCCTGTGCGCTGCTGCGCGCCCAGGACGCCGGCCGCAAGCTGTCGGCCGGTGAGCTGGCCCTGGCCAAGCCGATGATCCGGCTGAGCGACAACAACGCGACCACCTCGCTGTTCACCAGGATCGGCAAGGTCCCGGCGGTCACCAAGTGCAACAAGCGGCTCGGCCTGAAGCAGACCGCGGTGAACAACTCCTGGGGTCTGACCCGGACCACGGTCGACGACCAGGTGAAGCTGCTGTCCGAGCTGGTCGACACCAAGGGACCGCTGGACGCGGCCTCCCGCAAGCAGGCGTTCACGCTGATGAGCACGGTCGATCCGGCCCAGGACTGGGGCGTGCCGGCGGTGGCCAAGGACGGCGAGACCACCACGGTGAAGAACGGCTGGGACACCCGATCGGCTGACGGCGGCCTCTGGGCGATCAACACGGTCGGCCGGGTCACCTCGGGTGACGACGTCGACGTGTCGGTGGCTGTGCTCTCGCACAACAACAAGAGCATGGAAGGCGGCATGGCCCTGGTGGAGAAGGTCGCCAAGCTGACCCGCCAGCACCTGAAGTACTAAGCGGTCTCCGCTTCCGCCTCGGCGTCGGCCTGGCGGGCGGCCCGGCGCTTGCTGATCAGGCTCACGATCTGGCTGATGATCAGGACCAGCAGGATCGCCGCGACCACGCCCTCCCACGGCTCCGGGAAGATCGAGCCGCCGACCACCCCGATGGCCGCGTAGACCGCCGACCACAGCGCGCACGCCGGCACGTTCGCCACCACGAAGGTGCGCCAGCTCAGGCCCACGAACGCCGCCGCCAGCAGGACCGGCACCCGGCCGCCGGGCAGCAGCCGGGAGACCAGCAGCACCGGGATCTGGCTCTTCTCCAGCCGTTCCTTCACCGCCGCCAGGTGTTCCTCGTCGCGCAGCCAGCGCAGCCGGCGGGCCAGCTGCTCCCCGCCGGCCCGGCACATCGCGTACATCACCAGGTCGCCCACGTACGCCCCGGCCGCGCCGGCCGCGATGGTCAGCAGGATCAGCGGCGGGTGGTCGTGGAAGGCCAGCGCGGCGGCTCCGCTCACCGCCGCGCCGGTGGGCACGATCGGCACGATCGCGCCGAAGGCGACCACCAGCGCGAGCCAGCCCATGGCTCCGAGCTCGGAGATCACGTGGCCGGCTCGAAACTGAGCGTCTCGCCCTGGGCGAGGACCCGCACGTGGGTGTCCGGGGCCGCGGCGGCGGCGCGGCGGGCGAACTCCGTGCCCGGGTCGTGGAACATGTGCGCCCGGAAGCGGCCCATGCCGGCCGGCCAGAACGTGCCGTAGTGCACCGGGACCGCCCAGGCCGCCTTCACCCGGCGCAGGGCCTCGGCGCCGTCGACCGGGTCCAGGTGGCCGTGGGCGCCGAGGGTCGGACCCCAGCCGCCGACCGGGACCAGGGCCAGGTCCAGGGGGCCCAGCGATGCCATGCCGTCGAACAGGCCGGTGTCGCCGCCGTACCAGGTGCGGGCCGCGCCCTCGACGATGAAGCCCATCGCGGTCGAGCGCAGCTTGGACCAGGGGCCGCGGCCGCCGTCGTGGGCCGCGGGCACCGCGCGCACGGTGACCGCGCCGACCGTGGTCTCCTCGCCCGGCTCGAGCTCGACGCAGCGCTGCGCCCACTCACGGCCCAGACCCTTGGCGACGAAGCCGGTGGCGCCGCGCGGCAGGATCAGCAGCGGCTCGCCGGGCACCGCGCGCAGCGACGGCAGGTGGAAGTGGTCCGCGTGCAGGTGCGACACCAGCACCGCGTCGGGCGGGCCGGGCAGCCGTGGCGTGGGCCCGGCCATCCGGCGCAGGTGGATCAGCCGGTCGGTGAGCAGCGGGTCGGTGAGCAGAGAGACACCGGAGTCGGCCAGCCACATCGTGCTGTGCCCCCACCAGGTGACGCTCGTGTCGCTCACGATCCAACCGTACGGGACCGGGCACAGAGTCGTTTGAGGGCACGACCGCACAGCCGGGCGTACCCGTGCTGGGCCAGCACCGCGACCGGACCGCCCAGCCGCATCGGCAGCCGGGCCGGGACGCTGAACGCGGTCACCGCGAACCAGACCCGGCCGTCGGGGTCCCGTTCGACCGTGAAGGCCTCCTCGCCGCGGGCCTGGTGGCCGGGCAGCGTGCCGTAGCCGAAGCCGGCCCGGTCGCCGTCGTCCGCGGCCCACACCACCTGGCACGGCACGACCAGCGGTCCGAGCCCGACAGTGACGCCGACGCCGGGGGCGGCGCGGTCGGCGGTCGCGCGGATCCGGGCCCCGGTCGCCCGGTGCATGCCGAAGGTCAGGATCGCGTCGGCCGCCGCGGCGAAGTCGTCGCGGCCCAGCTCCGTGCGGTAGTGCAGCTGCCGGTAGCCCGGGGGCAGCGGCTCGTGCCGGGTCGCGCCGACCTCGGCGTAGGTGAACTCACTCATGACGTCCCTTCCTCAGATCCCAGATATGCCCCGGCGCGGTGCCGGCCCACCATGGCGCAGACCGCGAATCCGAGGGCGTTCGCCACTCCGTGCGTCGCGGCCATCCAGGCCAGCGACGGATGCGGCAGCCCGGTGGCCTCGCCCAGCGCCCAGCTCACCGCGAGGGCCATGGACGCCACCAGCACGACGGCCGAGCAGCCCAGCAGCAGTGCGGTGAGCCGGTCGGGCGCGGTGCGCGCGTAACGCCAGGTCAGCCAGCCGACGGTCCACATGCCCGCGGTGAGCACGAGCGCCCCGGCCAGCTCGACCGCCTCGGCGGTGAAGTAGCCGAGCAGCACCAGCAGCGTCCCGGTGGGGACGGTGAGCGCCGCGGCGTCGGCGGCCCGCCCCGGCGTCAGGCGGCTCTGCAGCCCGGCTATCAGCGCGGCCGCGAAGCCCGCGAAGTGGAAGTGCGCCACCGTCAGCGTGAGAATGCCCAGTTCGAAGCCGAACAGGTGGTAGCCGGCCCGCTCGGCGATCAGCGCGCTCGCGGCGATGGCCGGGCTGATCAGGGCGGTGAGCACGGCGGCCTCGGTGGGCCACTCGCGGCGGGGGCGGACCGGGCGGCTGAGCGCGTACGCACACAGCACGGCCGCCGCGACGGCGTACGCCGTCGCCAGGCTGGTGGCCACGGTGCCGCGGGGCAGCCACAGGCTCACCGCCCCGGCGACCGCTCCGAACGGCCAGCACCGCCGGGCGAACGCGACCGCCGGGTCCCGGATCAGCCGCAGCCCGGCCGGCACGATCACCAGCATGCCGACGGCGACGAGCAGGTTGACGAGCACCCGCACCGACCTCACCTCCCCATCTTGAACATGTTCAAGTAACTGAATTCACTCTAACGCACCCGCACCCGGGTCGCCGTTGTGATGTGCGTCCTGCACACTGACGGCCGTGACAGGACCTCGCTCAGCCGTGATCTACAACCCCGTCAAGGTCGGCGACCTCGACCTGCTGCGCCGCATCGTCAGCGAAGGCGTCGCGAGTGTCGGCTGGCCCGAGCCGGCCTGGCACGAGACGACCCCCGAGGACGCCGGCCGCGGGCAGGCCGCCCAGGCCGTCAAGGACGGCGCCGAGCTGGTGTTCGTCTGCGGCGGCGACGGCACGGTGATGGCCGTGGTGACCGCCCTGGCCGGCACGGACGTCGCCCTGGCCGTGCTGCCCGCCGGCACCGGCAATCTGCTCGCGGCCAACCTCGGCCTGGGCACCGACGCCGCCACCGGGGTGCAGGTCGCCATCGAGGGCGGCCGGAAGCGCATCGACGTCGGCGCGGTCGGCGACCAGTGCTTCGCCGTGATGGCCGGCATGGGCTTCGACGCGCAGATGCTCGAGGGCACCTCGGAGACGGCGAAGAAGCACATCGGCTGGCTGGCGTACGTCGGGGGCGCGGCCAAGCACCTGCGGGACCGCCCGATGCGGGTGCGCATCGTCATCGACGGCGGCGCCCCCATGCCCCGGCGCCCCCGCTCGGTGATCGTCGGCAACGTGGGCCGGCTGCAGGGCGGCGTACGGCTGCTCAGCGAGGCCGAGCCCGCCGACGGCAAGCTCGACGTGGCCATCCTGAGCCCGCGCAGCCTGCGGCACTGGGCCGAGCTCGGCTGGGCGGTCGTGCGCCGGCGCAAGAGCGTGCCGCTGATGGAGACGTATTCCGCCGAGCGGGTGGAGATCTTCAGCAACCGGGCCCAGCCCCGCCAGCTCGACGGCGACCTGATCGACCCGGGCAAGACGCTCAAGGTCCACGTCCGGCACCGGGCGCTGCTGCTCTGCGTGCCGCAGCCCGCCGGCGACCCCGACCTGGCGTACGACAGCAGCGCGGCGAAGCGGGCCGCCGAGGGGGTGCGCGCCGCGGCTGAAGAGAAAGCATGAGCAGCACGGAGCCGGTCCCCGAGACCAGGATGATGCCGGGGGACGAACTCTCCGCCGACGACGCGTTCCTCGCCCTGCGCCACTACGGGCGCTGGCCGCTGCTGCGCGACGCGTTCGTCCGGTTCCGCTACGGCGACGGCTTCAGCCACTCCCGGGCCTTCGCCCTGCAGCTCTGCCTGGCCATCGTGCCGTTCCTCATCGCGCTGTCCGGTCTGGCCACCGACCTCGGCGTCGAGGAGGGCGGCCAGGTGGTGGCCGACACGGTCATCGCGCTGACCCCCGGCGCCAGCGAGCCGCTGGTCACGGAGCTGCTCGAGGACGACGAACGCACCGAGGAGGCCGGTGAGCTGGCCCTGGCCCTGGGTCTGATCACCGGGCTGTTCGCGCTCACCACCGCCATGGCCCAGATCGAACGCGGCGCCAACCGCATCTACGGCGTCGAACGCGACCGTCCCGCCCTGCCCAAGTACCTCCGGGCGGCGGTGCTGGCGCTGATCGCCGGCCTGCCCGCGCTCTTAGGCTTCCTGCTGCTGGTCGCCGGGCACTCGGCGGGCAAGTCCCTGGCCCGGCAGTACGGCTGGGGCGACGGCGCCATGACGGCCTGGAACCTGGTGCGCTGGCCGCTGAGCCTGCTGCTGATCGTCTTCGCGGTCGGGTTGCTCTTCCGGCACTCACCGCGGCGCAACCAGCCCGCGCTGACCTGGCTGCTGTTCGGGGCCACGCTGTCCACGGTGCTGTGGTGGGTGGCCAGCCTGCTGCTGGCCGGCTACGTGCGGGTCAGCGACGGCTTCGGCGCCACCTACGGCCCGCTGACCGCGATCATGGCGCTGCTGGTCTGGGCCAACCTCACCGGCATCTCGCTGTTCCTCGGGCTGTCCTTCGCCGCGCAGCTGGAGGCGCAACGGGTCGGAGTCGTCCGGCCGGCGCAGCACGACCAGTGGGAGCCGGGCCCGGACACCGACCTGAAGAGCTTCGACCCGCCGGCACCGGACGCGGTCGACGGGGAGATGCCGCGCCAGCGCGACCCCGGTGTGAGCGCGGAGTCGAAAGGGTAAGTCCCGCGCACCACCGCGTGACCCCCGAACGAGCAGGAGCCGACGATGTCCACCGACGAAGGCAGGATCCACAGACGGGTCGGCTGGGCGCCGTTGCGGCACTTCACCGGACGCAGCGTCCTGGGCCTGCTCGCGGTCATCGCGGTCGGGCTGGGCTTCGGCCTGCTCATGCTGCTGGTCCGGCTGCACTGGGGACCCCTGCAGAGCCTCGACCGGGGCGTGGCCGAGTCGCTCAACAGGCTGGTGGCGCCGCACAAGCCGGTGGTCACGGTCCTGGAGGCGCTGACCGACCTCGGCGGCCGTCCGGTGATGATGTGGCTGGTGTCGGTGGCCGTCGTGCTGCTGCTGATCCGCCGCCGGACCCGCCTGGCGGCGTATCTGGTCGTCACCGGCGTCGGTGCGCTGCTGCTCGACCCGTCCCTCAAGACGCTGGTCGGCCGGCTGCGCCCGGTCGTCGACGTGCCGGTGTCCGGGGCGCCGGGCAACAGCTTCCCGAGCGGGCACGCGCTGGGCTCGTTCGTCGCGTACGGGGCCCTGCTGCTGGTCTTCCTGCCCGCCGTGGCGCCGCGCTGGCGCAAGGCGGTGATCGCTCTGGTCGCGCTGATCGTCGTGACCGTGGGCGTCACCCGGATCGCGCTCGGCGTGCACTTCCTGTCCGACGTGCTGGCCGGCTGGCTGCTCGGCGCGGCCTGGCTGGGTGTGACCGCGTACGCGTTCCGGCTCTGGCGCCGCGAGGTCGGGCAGCCCGTCCGCCCGCTGGAGGAGGGACTCGAGCCGGAGGCGGCTCACGACGTCACCCCGGCCCCGGACGAGGAGAAGCTGCTGCCGCACCCGTGGGCCAAGGCGGCCGAGCTGGTCGTCGGCTGGGTCTTCATCTTCGGCGTGCTCTACCTGCTGGGCTGGGCCGTCACCAACCACACCGAGGGCACCTGGATCGCCTCCGCCGACGTGGGCTTCGACCGCTGGCTGCAGACGTTCCGGACGCCCTCGCTGGACCACTTCAGCTGGTTGTGGAGCAAGGCCGGCGACACCCACATGATCCTGCTGGTCTCGCTGGTGTTCTGCCCGCTGGTGCTGGCCCTGTGGCGACGCTGGCGCCCGGTGCTGTTCGTGGTGCTGGCCATGTTCGGCGAGCTGAGCCTGTTCCTGTCCGCGGCCGCTGCGGTGGGCCGCCCGCGTCCGCCGGTCGAGCAGCTCGACGGGCAGATGCCCACCTCGTCGTTCCCGTCCGGGCACATCGCCGCCACCATGTGCCTCTACGCCGCCATCGCCATCCTGCTGGTGCCGCGCATCCGGGCCTGGTGGCGCTGGGTCTTCGTGGCCCTCGCGGTGATCATGCCGGCCGGCGTCGCGCTGTCCCGGATGTACCGCGGCATGCACCACCCGACCGACTTCCTGGGCGCCGGCGTGCTGGCCGCCTGCTGGCTGACCCTGCTCTACGTCGTGGTGCGGCCCAACGCTGACGTGGCCGAGGGCAACCGGGCCGACGCCGGCGAGCTCACCGAGGGCGACGCGCACCGCGACCTCACCGAGACGACGGTCCCCGCCGGTACGCCCGAGGCGGTGCGGTGACGGTCCGCTTCCTGACCTGGAACATCAAGACCGGGGGCAGCAAGGGCCGGCTGGACGCCGTGGTGACCCTGCTGCGGCGGGAGAGCCCCGACATCCTGGCGCTGCAGGAGCTGCGCGGCTTCCCGGGCCGGCGGATGCGGGAGGTGGCCGGGGCGCTGGGCATGACGCCGTTCCTGGCCCGCTCGGTGTTCGGGCAGAGCGTCGCGGTGCTGGTCCGGCCGCCGCTGCGGATCGTCGACTGGTCCGGCGTCCGGTGGCGGCTGCATCACGCCGCCGCGGCGGTCCGGGTGCCGACCACGGCCGGTCAGCTCACGGTGGTCAGCACCCATCTCAACGCGCTCTCGCCGTACCGGCGGCTGCGCGAGGCCCGCTTCCTGGCGGCGCGGCACCGGCCCGGTAAGGGGCCTGTGCTGCTCGCCGGCGATCTCAACTCGCTGGACCCGGACACCGACCACACCGAGCGGCTGGCGGCCCTCAGCGAGCCGTACCGCCGCCGGCACACGACCCCCGACGGTACGGCGGACACCCGGGCCATCGCGGCCTTCACCGCCGCCGGTTTCGTGGACCTGTGGCCGAGAGCCGGGCAGGGCGACGGGCACACCGTGCCGACGACCCGCGGTGGCGGCCACGAGTTCTCCGCCACCGGGATGCGGCTGGACTACCTGCTGGCCGCCCCGCCGGTCGCCGCGCGGGCGACCGATGCCCGGGTGCTGCGGGGTGCCGAGGCCGAGTACGCCTCCGACCACTACCCGCTCGCCGTCGACCTGGAGCTATAGGTCCGCCACCACGCGGTCGCGGCCCTCCCGCTTGGCCACGTACAGGTTGCGGTCCGCCAGCGACAGCAGCGTCGACGTGGTCGCCCGGCCCTCCGGCGCGGTCGTGACGCCGATGCTCGTCGTCACCGGCATCGTCCCGGTGACCGGCTCCCAGGCGTGCGCCCGGATCCGCAGCCGCAGCCGTTCGCAGCAGTCGGCCGCCTCCTGGGCGTCCAGGCCCGGCAGCACCAGCAGGAACTCCTCGCCGCCGATCCGTGCCGCGATCATCGGTCCGGTGACCGTGTCGGTCAGCAGCCGGGACACCTCCTGCAGCACGGTGTCGCCGGTGCTGTGCGACAGCGTGTCGTTGATCCGCTTGAAGTGGTCCAGGTCGAGGATCGCCAGCGACAACGGCGTCCGCCCGGCCACGGCCTCGCTGAGCAGGGCGGGCAGCCGCTCGTTGACGTACCGGCGGTTCCACAGGCCGGTGAGCGCGTCCCGGTGGGCCATCTCCCGGAAGTGCTCGCTGGCCCGGCGCGCCTCGGTCGCCTCGAAGACCGCCTGCAGAGCCCGCGCCTGCGCCTCCCGCTGCCTCGAGTTCAGGGCGTTGGCCGCGGCGTAGAAGGCGCGGTGCTCGTCGTAGGCCTCCTGGTACCGGCCCGTGGCGGCGAACAGGGCCGCCTGCTCCTCGCGGATCTGGGCCCGTACCCGGTCCAGGCCGCGCTCCTCGGCCAGCGCCACCGCCGCGTCCAGGGCCTCCTGGGCGGCCGCATAGCGGCGGCTGAGCCGGCGCGCCTCGGCCAGGGTGAGCATGCAGACCGCCGGGGCGTCCCCCTCGTGGCTGAGCAGCGCGGAGGTCGCGCCGTCGAGGATGACGTGCAGAGCTTCCTCGGCCGCGTCGTAGTTGCCGCTCATCATCTCGATCCGGGCGATGGTGTCGATCTCCAGCGCCCCGAAGTCGCGGCCGCTGCGTTCCCGGACCTCGTGCATGTGCCGGATCAGCTCACGGGCACCGGGCTCGTCGTCGTTCTCGAAGGCCGTGTAGGCCATGTTGTTGAGGATGTTCATCGTCAGGTCGAGGTCGCCGATCTCGGTGGCGATGGTGAGCGCCTCGCGGAACCGGCGGTCGCCCTCCTCGGTCGAGCCGCTCTCGTCCAGCGCCACGGCCAGCCGCATCAGGTGCAGCGCCCGGACGCTCTGCGGCTCGTCGTCGGTGAGGTTGGCGACGCACTGCACCGCGTGGCTGAGCCCCTCGGACAGGTCACCGATCTGCCGGTAGAACAGCGACAGCACCCGGTGTGCGCGGGCCAGCAGGAACGGGTGGTCGTGCTGCTGGGCCCAGGCCAGCACCTGGTGCGCACGCCGGCCGCCCTGCTCGGACCGGCCCTCCCGGACCAGCGACATGGCCCGCAGCAGCCGCGCCCGCATGGCGAGATCCTCGGCGCCGAGCTCATCGGCCCGGCGCTGGATCAGCGCGGCGGGCGTCGCCAGCGAACGGAACTGGGACGGCGGACGGTCCTCGAGCTCCGCCAGGGTGGCCTCGAGCGTCGTCCGCTCGTCCACGGCCACGGCGCCGGCTGTCTCTGCCGCCTCCGTCGTCACCCGCGATCCTGCTTTCCCCGTTGAGTCCCCGGTGGGTCCTCGGCAACCGTTGCGATCGGACGCGGGCGGTGATTGCTGAGGTGTTGCCGGGTTGCAAGTCGGTCACTACCGCTTCGTGCACACCGCCTCGGAGGCCGCGACCTGGTCGACGGTATAGACGACGGCCACGGAGAAGCAGTAGTTGTTCTGCCGGTTGAGCCCGTACACGACATAGTCGGTGGTGCCGGCGGGTAGCTGCTGGAATGCCCGCTGCTCCTGCCCGGTCCGGCCGCCGGAGATCAGCACCGGCCCCTCCGAACCCTTCGGATATCGCCAGGTCAGCGCCACGCTGTCCCGGTTGTCGGACAACGTCACCCGGGTCGGGGCGACGGCGGCGTTGCTCGGCCGGGCCGAGGCCGAAGCGGCGGGCGGGGCCGCTGAGACCCCTGCGGAAGCCGGGGCGGCCGGGCCCGCCGCGGGCTGGGCGTCCTCGCGGGGCCAGGTCGCGACGACGATCGCGGCCGCGGCCGCGATGCCGGCCACGAGCACGGCGGCCAGCACGAGGGGGTGCCGGCGCTTCTCCACCGGTACGGGCAGACGACGGCTCACCTCGGACGAGGGGGTCTCGTCCACCGGGAGCCGCGGGCCGGGCGGATAGGTGTCGGGCGGGTACGCGGCCGGCGGGAACGTGTCGGGTGGCCAAGGGCCGGGTGGCTCCACGGCCCAGCCCTGCGGTGACTGCTCGACCGGTTGTTGGACGGGCTGCTGGATCGGCTGCTCGACCGGCCTGTCGACCGGCCTGTCGACCGGCCTTTCGACTGGCCTGTCGACCGGTCTTTCGGCCGGCCGGTAGGTCGGCGGGGCCGGTGCGGCCATGGCCATGTGCGGCTGGGGCGCCGTCTCGGGCCAGGCCTGCTGCGCCTGGACCGGGATCGGCGGGGGCGGCGTCACCCAGGCACCCGCCGCGGCCTCGGCGGGCGCTGCGTCTTGCGGCGGGGCGGAGTCGGGGCGCCGCGGGGTGAAACCGTGAGCCTGCGGCGGCGGAGTCACTTCGAGCTGCGGCGGGTCCTCGCCGGCCGCCGGGAGTGGTGCGGTCTCGGCCCAGGGGGTGCTTCCCACCCAGGGGGACGGGTCGCCAGTTTCCGCCCGGGTCGTCTCCACCGGCGGCACAGCCCCGATCGGGTGGGGCGTTTGAGCGGGGTGGGCGCTCTCGCTGTCGAGAGGTGGAGCAGTCTCGGCCGCCGGCGCGCTGTCAGCCTGGTGGGCACTCCCGGTCCGCGAGGCACTTTCATCCGGCGGGACGCTCGCGGGCGGCAGGCCAGTGTCGGCCGCCGGGGGTGCCGGGGTGCTGTCTGCTTGGTCGGCGCTCTCTGCGGCCAGCACGCTCGTGGGCGGCAGGCCAGTGTCGGCCGCCTCGGCTGGCGGGGCGCTCTCGTCGGCCAGCACCTTCGCGGGCGGCGAAGCAGTGTCGGCGGTCGGGGTGGGCGGTGCGGCCGGAGAGATCAGGGGGAGGGGGACCGGTGGCTCGGGGCGGGCGTGACGGCCGGTCGGGTCACCCGGTGCCGGGGGCTCCTGGCGTACCGGATGGACTCCCGGGGTTGCCGCCGGCACGCGGGTGACGCCCGCCGCCGGGCCGTCCGCTGCCGGGCCTGTCGAGCGTTGCACCTGGCCGCAGGTGTGCCGGCCCGAGGGCTGCCCCCCGGCCAGGCGGGCGACCTGCCGGCCCAGCGGATGGTCCGGCGGCAGGTAGCGGGCGCACAGCTCCTGGGCCCGGCTGAAGTGCTGCTGCGCGTCGCGTTCGTGGCCGCACTCGCGTTCCATCGCCGCCAGCCGGGCCAGCATCTTGATGCCCGCCGGGGCGTCCTCGCCGTGGGCCTGGTTGTGCCGGGCCCAGGCGTCGGCGAGCCTGGTGCGGGCTGCCGTGCACTGCCCGGACGCGTGCTCGGCGGTGGCCAGGTCGGCCTCGGCGGCCAGCACCCGCGCCGACAGGCGGCCGTCCACAGCGGTCAGTTCGGCGACCAGGTCGTGGTAGAGCTGGGCCGCCCGGCCGTGGTTGCCCACCCGGTGCAGCACCGCCGCGTGGGTCGCCGCCGCCGCGATGGTGCGTTCGTCGTGCGAGCCGTGCAGGCGTTCCTCCGCGGCGTGCGCGAAGCCGGCCCAGGTGCGGGCGGCGTGCGGGTCGCCCAGGGCGATCAGGATCCGGGCCTGCAGGGCCGCGGCCAGTGCCAGGTCGGGGGAGGCGCGCTGCGGGTCGGCGTCGGCCGGGTCCAGCGCGTCGGCGAGCACGTCCCTGGCCCCGGCGAGGTCCCCCGCGGAGGTGAGGAGCTGGGCCTGGGCGGTGAGGTCGGCGAGCGGAGGTGCCACGTGCCTCATAGTGTCTGCTCAGACACCCTCGGTACAAGACCCGGCTTGCGGTGGCCCGGCCCGCCGGGCCGCGACGCGACGCCGTATAACGAGGTCATGACCGCCGACAGCGTCGCCGACGTCAAACGTGAGATCCTCGTCCGCCACCTCGAGGCGTGGGCGCCCGCCGCGTTGCACCGGGCCCGCCGCGCCACCTATGTGCACGGTTACGCCGATACCGGGCCGGAGCTGGCGCAGGCCGCCTTGCGGGTCTTCGTGGACCAGTCCGACCTGGTCCGGGGGCGGGAGCTGACGATGCTCGCGCTGGGTGAGGAGGTCGGCGAGGTCGGTGCGCGGCTCGCCGCGATCCAGCAGGAGGCCGGCGCGGGTGCCGGGCTGACCGTGCAGGCTGTGTCCGGTGGCACGGACGCGCGGCTGGCGGTGGCGTTGAAGGCGGTCGGGGCTGGGCGCGTACCGCTGCTTGCTTGTCTGGATGCGACCGCTGCGGGCGGGCCGCCGCTGCCGGCGACCGTCGCGGCGCTGACCGCGGGCAAGCCCGCGGAGGCGGTGATCGTGGTCCCGGCCCCCGGGTTCGTGGCCGACGACTACCGCGCCGAGCTGCGGGCGGCCGGCTTCCCACTGGTGGCGGCGGTGGAGCTGGCGACCGGGGAGGAGCCCGGGCAGGTGCTGGTGTTCGCCACCCAGTCGGGCAAGAACCTCGAGGGCTTCAAGGACGCGCTCTGGGCGGTCGACGAGTATGCGGGAGTGCGCTACCGCGACCCCGGCGATCCCGAGCGTCACCTCATCGACATCTCGCTCAGCCCGCATCCGGGGCCGCTGCGCCGCGAGCTGCTGGCCCATCTCGCCGAGGTGGGCGAGGCCACGGTGACCGACCTGCGGACCTTCGCGCTGACCGAGACCGTCTACCGGGCCGCCGACGCGACGCGGGTGCTGCAGGCGCTGCTGACCGCCGGGTCGGTGACCCGGCGGCCGGAGCACGGCAGGCTCGGCGGCGACGTGGTGATCGCCGCGGCGTGAGCTGTCAGCGCAGGGCTACGACTTGTCCTGCTTCCACGACAGCGGGCCGGGCAGGTCCACGCGGTGCGCCTTGGCCTTGGAGTTCCAGGACCAGCGTCCGATCTTGATGGACCAGGACGAGAATCCCCGCTGCGTGAAGTTCAGGATGAACGGCCCGAACCTCTTGCGACTGCGGTATTGAATGCCCATCGGGGGAGTCCTTCCGTGGAGAGCCAGGTGGCCGGAAGATTCCCGATGGTGGATTTCCGCAAACCCGTCAGCGCGGCTGCCAGGCGTCGGGCCGGGTCGTCAGCTTGCGGACGTGGGCGGGCATCCGGCCGCTGATCAGCTCGGCCAGGCTCACCTCGTCGACCACCTCGCGGACCGCGGAGCGTACGGCGACCCAGAGGTTGGGCAGGTTTTCCGCCGCCCCCGAATACTGGGTCTCCTCGGGGCGCAGGCCGCGCACCCCCGCGAGTGGACCGTCCACAGCCCGCAGGATCTGACCGATCGTCACGTCCCGGGGACTTTGTGACAGGGTGTAGCCACCTTCGGCGCCGCGTTGAGCTCTGACCACCCCGGCACGGCGCAGGTCGGCCAGCACTGCCTCGAGGAACTTCCGGGGCATGTTCTGGTCCTGGGCAATGGCCTGGGCGGACATCAGGGCCGGGTAGGCGTTGGCCAAGCTCAGCGCCGCCCGTACCGCGTAGTCGCCGCGCGCGGAGATCTGCACCCCTCCATCATGCCGCGTCGAAGCCCGCGACCCTCGCGCACCCCGGGAATTATGGGTATTCGGGCATCACACTCAGTCAGCGGCCAGTCGCTGGGCCGGCACCCGGGCCCCGATGTCGGCCACGTCGTCGGCCACCTGGGTGGGCATCGCCGCTGCCGCCCCGGCCCGGAAGGCGCCCGGGCTCAGGCCCGCCTCGCGGTGGAAGAACCGTCCGAAGTTGGTCGGCTCGCCGAAGCCCAGCCGGCGGCCGATCTCCGCCACCGACAGCTCGGTGCAGGCCAGCAGCCGGCGGGCCTCCAGTGCGACCCGGTCGTCGACGACCTGTTTCGCGGTGCGGCCGGTGACGGCCAGACAGGCCCGGGTCAGCGTGCGCACCGAGCAGCCGAGCGAAGCGGCGTAGTCCTCGACCCGGCGGCTGTGCGGATGGCCGTCCTCCAGCTCGCGGCGGAACCTCGCGAACGTGCGGCTCTCGGCGCTCGTGGTCCCGGCGCGCCGGTCATCCCCGCCGGCCAGCAGGGCGATGCGCAGCAGCAGCACGGCGAGCTGATGGCGCAGCAGCGCGGCCGCGACCGGCCCGGAGGTGTGCCGGGCGCAGTCGACCCCGAGCTGCGCGACCTCGGTGATCACCGCGTCCTCGTCCTCGCCGGCGAGCTGCCAGCGGTTCGGCCCGGGCAGATCATCCACCGGTACGCCGCTGACGTCGGCGGCCGAGAGCAGGTCACGGTCCCAGGAGACCAGGGAGGCGTCCAGCCCTGGCTCGATGCCGAAGCGCAGCGCCTGACCGGGCCGGATCCAGAGCAGGGTGCCGGGCCGGCAGCGCTGCAGGACGAAGTCGATCTCGACCGTGCCGTGTCCGGCGGTGGTCAGCGCGAGCAGGTGGTACGGCAGCCGGCGCGGTGCCGGGCGCGGTGTCGCCAGGTCGGTCTCGGGCAGCGTGCACGTGCCCACGCCCGCCCAGTTCGGGGCGGGTGCGGACCGGCTCGGGCGCGCGGTGGAGGTGACCATCGAGCCGACCGTATCGGGCCGTGACCAGGGATGCACGTGTGAGTGCCGACGGGGACTGATATCGGTGTCACGGGTCCGAAATCAAGGGTCAAATCGGACATTAAGTACGGTCGGTCGTGCTATTCGCTTTGTGCCCGGGATTCGGCGACAATCCGCCGACTGTCCGTTTCCCGGACCCGGGCGGCAAAAAGGCGACCCGCGCGGACCGGCAGTGTCCGCGCGGGTCGCCCCGGTAATTCCTGTCGCTATCGACCGGCGAGGAGCCGGTTGACCGCCGCGTCCACGTCCAGGTGATCGGACTCCCGGCCCCGCGGCACCACCACATAGGTGCGCCGCAGGAACCGGACCAGGACACT
Organism: Actinoplanes sp. NPDC004185; assembly: GCF_053603475.1. Taxonomy (NCBI): domain Bacteria; kingdom Bacillati; phylum Actinomycetota; class Actinomycetes; order Micromonosporales; family Micromonosporaceae; genus Actinoplanes; species Actinoplanes sp. NPDC004185. The sequence continues at coordinate 320,846 of NZ_JBSGFR010000001.1, forward strand.
GCGCGGTACTTCGAACAATGCGTTGCCGTCTGGCGACGACAGCGCGAGGGCCACGAAGTCGCCCCGCGGCGTGGCCCACGGCCACACCCGGACGTCCCCGATCCCCGCCGGCTCATCGAGCCCGGTCACGAGCAGTTCACGCGCGAAGGACCAGCTAACGGCTTCCCCACCGGCTGATTCCGCGTGGAACAACACGTGCACGGCATACGGGTCGGCTGGGTCGTACCGCAGACTGGCGCGCACGGGCAGAGCCGTGGCATCTGGCGCTACGAGCCGCAGCGAGGTTTCGACCTCGACGGTCGTTGGACGAATGGTACTCATGGACGAACTCCCCCCGGCACCGCTGCGAGGCTGGTGAACCCCGCGTTTCCCATACTCAGGTGATCCCTGTCATTACGCTCCGCCATACGCTGATCTCACCCAGTAGTGGGAAGGCGCTTCCGATAAGCTCTCCGGAGGGAGCGTTAAACGGTATCTTGACCTGTTCTGCCCATGTACTCGGTTTCGCCCGGCGTCGGGTGGCCCAGCAGTTGACTCACTCCGGTAACGTCCATTCCTCCCGGGTAGTGACGGGGGCGGGGAACACTGGGGGATGAAATGACCGGGAGCCCGCGATCTTTGCCGCGAAAGTGAACGAGATGTCCCAATCGGAACCCCTGACCGAATCTCCACCCGAGGAAGACTCATCTCCGGGGCTCCTGGATCGGATCCGCGCCAACCCGACCGGCCGGCTCGCCCTGAAGATCGGCGTCGGCGTCCTGGGGGCCGTCGTGGTGGCGGTCGGCATCGTGCTGATCCCGTTCCCCGGACCCGGCTGGGCCATCGTGATCCTCGGCCTGGCCATCCTGGCCGTCGAGTTCACCTGGGCCCGCAGACTCCTGCACTTCACCAAGAAGCACGTCCAGGCCTGGACCCACTGGGTGCTGAAACAGTCCCTGCCGATGCGCGCCCTGATCGGCCTGGCCGGCTTCATCTTCATCTCGGCCGTGGTCTGGCTCTCGGTCAAACTCACCATGGGCGTCGACCTGGCCGCGGTGATCTGGAAGTTCGTCACCGGAAGCTGACGCGCCGGGACCCTGGTTCGCGCGCGCGGCCCAGGGTCCGGTACAGTCTGACTCCGTTGAGGGCGATTAGCTCAGCGGGAGAGCGCTCCGTTCACACCGGAGAGGTCACTGGTTCGATCCCAGTATCGCCCACGAGTCCCAGGTGCCTCCTGTCCGCGGAAAGCGCGGACCGGGGGCACTCGTCATTTCTGCTCCGGGGGCCGAGCCCCCGGACGCCCCGCGTTGCGGTGGGCGCTGTGGGTGCGTCCGGTCCGGTCGGTTGGCGCGGTCCCGTGCTTGGACTTGGGTGTGCGGGTCGCCGCCGGCGAGAGTCGGCCTCCCCTCCGATCACGGTACGGATCCCAGCTGGCAGCCCTCCTCCGACGTGATGTCCTTGCCGAGCCACCCGCTGGCCGCGCTGTCCTTGCCGTCCGTGTCGGCGGAGTGATTGACCGGACATCAGTCGACGTCGATGATGGGACGGCCTTCATCGGCACGTGCGACCAGTGAGCGATCGACCTGCGGGGACCACAACTCCGCCAGGCGAGGAGCATCATGACCAACCAGGGAATGCCGACGGTCGGCCCGGGCGCCACCGGTGACACCGTGAGTCAGGCGCAGCGGGCGCTGCGGCGTACGCCGGACACCGCACTCGTCGTGGACGGCAAGTTCGGGCCCGGGACGGAAGCCGCGACCCGGGACTTCCAGGCGGCGGAGGGTCTGCCGGTGACCGGCGTCGTCGATCAGGCGACGTGGAAGGCGCTTCCGGACGGCGCTGCGATGCCGACGCTGCGCCAAGGGTCGCAGGGTGAGGTGGTCCGCAGCCTCCAGCAGGTCCTGACGTCGGGCGCTCCGGGCCTGTGGGGAACGACGCCGCAGAAGGTCGACGGGCATTACGGGCCGAACACCGATGCCTCGGTGCGTGCGTTCCAGGGCTGGGCGCGCCTTTCGGTGGACGGTGTCGTCGGCCAGCGAACCTGGACCGCGTTGCCGCTGGCGCTCGAATTCGTGGTGGGCCTGCAGCACGTGGCTGACGATTAGCCCCGTAGTGGCGACCGGCCCGTCAGCCTGCATCGTCGAAGGAGCAAAGCGTGCCCCCGTCAGAGAGCCTGCCCCCGGCCCAGTCATGCCGCCTCATCGACTTCGAGCGAGCGGACACCGTCTCCCTCATGATCTATCCGCCGCCGCCTCCCATGCTCGTCGTCGCCGGGCAGAAGCCGTTCGCGAACATGCAGGTCTCGCTCAATCCGCTGCGCTATGTGCAGAAGCCCGAGTACTGGGGCATCGAGGTCGTCGGTTGCATGCCCCCGATCGGTCAGCCCGCGATCGTCCCGTACGTCGTCGAGCTCAACCTGACCGGCTGCATCGGAACGCGCGGCATCGAAGTCATCGGGGCCAGCCGTACCGAGCGGATCGAGCTGGCGGCCGCGGACGAGAGCACGCCGCCCGGGACGTGATTCAGGAGTCCGGACGAGCAACACGGTCCCCGCCGGAATGAGCAGCGGGGACCGCGATGTGCTGGGTGCTCGGCCTCAGGATGCGGTGCAGATGGCGGTCGCCGGTGGGGTTCCGGTGCCCAGGAAGCCGAAGGTTGCGGTGCCGTTGGCCGCCAGGGTGCCGTTGTGGGACGCGTTACTGGCGGTCGTGGTCGATCCGCTGGTGGTGTAGGTGGCGTTCCAGCCGTTCTGCACCGCGGCGGTGAAGGAGACCGCCCAGCCCCGGGTGCCGTTCGCGCCCGCGCGGACCTGGCCCTCGGCCTGGTAGCCGCCCGGCCACTGGCTGATCGTCCGGATCGTCGCGTCGCAGCCGCCCGGGCCCGGGTTGCTCGGCGGGGGAGTGGTCGGCGCCGGGCTGGTCGGGGCGGGGCTCGTCGGCGTAGGGGTGGTGGGGGTGGGGCCCGGGTCCGTTCCGCCGCCGAACACGACGTCGCTGCACGCGTAGTACGACTGGTCCAGGTGGCTGGCCTGCCAGATCGTGTAGACGATGTGCCGGCCGGTGCGGGTGCCGGCGTTGACCTGGGCCGTGTAGGTCTGGCTGGGGGCCTGCCGCCCGGTTTCGGTGACCAGCTCCAGCGCGCCCCAGGTGAGCTTCTGGGTGAGCGGGTCGAAGCCCTGCTTGGTGATGTAGATCCGCAGGTAGTCGGCGCCGTGGCTGGACGGGTCGTTCAGTTTCAGGGTGAAGCTGTTCGGCTTGCTGGTGGCGTTCCACCGGCCCGGCACGTCCAGGGCGGCGTACCGGCCGCCCGCGGTCAGGCCACCGCTGCACAGAGTGCCGTCGGGGATGGCGGCCTGGTGGCGGCCGGCGACGCCCTCGCGGAACAGGCCGTTCCAGTTGTACATGGCGTTCGGGTCGGCCTGGTACGCCTGGTAACACATCGGGTCCTGCGACTGCATGCCCGGATCGCTGGGGCTCTGCCACCGCTGGTTGCAGTCGTAGGCCCGGGTGACGGGATCCGACACCGCGCCGTGCGCGCTCGCCGAATGTGTCGTGAGCGCACTGCCGGCGGCGGTCAGCACGCCGGTGATGAGTGCGGCCGCAGCGATACGGAGGGTTCGTGACGTCATGCGCTTCCTTCGGGGGACGGAGTGTGGGAGCGCTCCCATCATGACAAGAAAAGGGCCCGAAGGATAGTCGAAGATCGATGTCCTCGATGGGTTCGGCGATGATGTCGTTGATGCGTGCCGCAGCAGGTCCCGGTCGAGCGCCCACTTTCCGCGGTGGCTGGTGTCTGTACGAGGAGACGACGAATGTGAGGGTGACGTGACGGCAGAACTCATCCGGCGGGCGCGGGCGGGCAACCACGACGCCTTCACCGAGCTGGTCGCCCCGTACCGGGCGGAGCTGCAGGCGCACTGCTACCGGATGCTCGGCTCCTTGCAGGACTCCGAGGACCTCCTGCAGGAGACCCTGCTCGCCGCCTGGCTCGGGCTGGAGGGCTTCGAGCAGCGTTCCTCCGTGCGCACCTGGCTGTACAGGATCGCCTCCAACCGCTGTCTCAACCACCTGCGGTCCGCGAAGCGCCGGCCCGCGCCGCCCGTCGCGCTTCCCGCGGCGGCGCCCGAGCCCACGCGTACGGGTGAGGTCTTCTGGTTGCAGCCTTATCCCGACACGCTGCTGGAGGGTGTCGCCGACCGGGCCCCCGGGCCCGAGGCCCGTTACGAGTCGCGGGAAGCGATCTCGCTGGCCTTCGTCACCGCGGTCCAGCTGCTCCCGCCCAATCAGCGTGCCGTGCTCCTGCTGCGTGACGTGCTCGGTTACCGCGCCGCCGAGACCGCCGACCTGCTCGGTCTCACGCCGGACGCCGTCACCAGCGCGCTGAAGCGGGCCCGGGCGACGATGGCGGGGGCCACGCACGACCGGCCCGCGCCGCCGGCGCCGGACAGTGCGCAGGAACGTGAGCTGCTCGAGAAGTTCGTGGCGGCGTTCACCGCCTTCGACGTCGATCGGCTCGTCGCCCTGATGACCGACGACGTGTGGCTGCGGATGCCGCCGGCGCTGTTCGAATATCACGGCGCGGACGCCGCGCGGGCCTTCTTCACTGCCGTCGGCGCGCGCCGGCCGCGGACCGACCGCTTGATCCCGGTACGCGCGAACGGCCAGCCCGCCTGGGGCGAGTACCGCCGCGACCCGGTCACCGGCATCTCCCGCCTCGCGGGCATCGAGGTCATCGGCCTCGCCGGGGACCGCATCTGTGAGATCACCCGATTCGAGGCCACGGTGGCGCCGTACCTGGGCCTGCCGCGAACCCTCGGCTGAATCCCGAACCCGGAGGACTTCCATGTCTGCTGATCTGCCCGCTCTGCAAGCCCACGCCCGAGGTCTTCGTGAGCTCCACAGCGGAGAGCTGCTCGTCCTGCCCAACGCCTGGGACGCGGCCAGCGCCGCCGTCGTGGTCGAGGCGGGCTTCCCGGTCGTCGCCACCGCCAGCAACGCCGTCGCGGCCATGCTCGGCTATCCCGACGGCGAGGGCGCGCCCTGGCCGGAGATGTTCGCCGCGGCCGAACGGATCATCCGGACCGTGCCGGTCCCGGTGACGGTGGACGCCGAGGCGGGCTACGGCATGCAGCCGCACGAGCTCGTCGACCGCCTGCTGGACATCGGCGCCGCCGGCTGCAACCTCGAGGACACCGACCACCGGGCCGGCGGGCTGCAGGAGGCCGGCGCCCACGCCGAGTGGCTCGCGGCTGTCCGGTCCGCCGCCGACGACGCCGGAGTTCCGCTGGTCATCAACGCCCGGGTCGACACCTTCCTGCCGACGGCCGGCATCCCCCAGCCGGACCGGCTGGCGGAAACCATCCGGCGGGGCGCGCTCTACCGGGACGCGGGCGCCGACTGCATCTATCCCATCGGGGTACGCGACCAGGACGCCGTCGCCACCCTGGTCACCGAACTGGCGTGCCCGGTCAACGGCAACACCGGCGAACACCTCGACCTGGCGACGCTGCGCAAGCTCGGGGTGGCCCGCGTCTCGTACGGGCCCAGCTTCTATCGGGCCGCGCTGGCCGGAATGGCGACCGCTGTCCGTGCCCTGCGCGCCGAGGCCGAGTGACGCGGCGGCCTGGGCCGTTTCGTCACCCTGCTCTGGCGGCACCGTCCACATTGTTCGTCCGGCAGCTACTGCGCCGGCAGTACATCGCCGTCAACTGCGGCGTCCGCAGCAGCCGCGTACGCCGGCGACACCAGCTTGAAGTGCGTCTTCCCGCGGGATGACCGGGGTCACGCCCGACGAGATGATCGGGCGTGACCCCGGTTCCGGGGACGGGACACATCGGAAGGACGCTGTCATGAAGTCGCTGAAATCGATCGCCGCGGCCGGGATGTTCCTGGTGGTGGCGCTCGTCCCGGCCGCCCCGGCGGCGGCGCACCCGGCGGTTCACCCGTTGGCCGCGGACGTCACCACCATGAGCTCCGGGCGGCTCGGGGCGAGTGCGGGCGCCGTGCTGGGACTGGTGGGGGTGGTCCTCGGCTGGCCGGCTCTCACCCGTCGCGCCGGTCGCGCCCGGGCCGTTGCCGCCCTGGTGGCCGGGCTGCTCGGTGCCGCGCTCGGCGGGCTCGTGATCGCCACGTCCGACGGGGGTGTCGGCACCGGCAACGGACTGGGCGGCGCCATCGTGGCGGTGGCGGTGGGGCTGATCGCCGTTGTCCTCGGTGGGCTCGCGATGGTTCGCTCCCGCCGTACCGGTCGTCCGCGGTCGGGTTAGTGCCCCGGCCCGCGGTCGAGGGCCGCGATGGGTTCCGCGATGAAATCGCGGAACCCGGCGAACTGCTCGGCGGTCATCTTCCACCGGCGCCCGCCCATGATGTCGTTGTCGACCGCGAACTCCGTCGCCATGCACGCCACCCCGATGTCGGTCGCCGGCCGCGGTGGCTGGGCCCGACGGCAGACCGGTCCGGCAGATGTGAAGACGTGGCGGGCTTCACGCATTCAAGTAGCACGACTTACCCGCCCACCGGCGCGCCAAGGGGCAGAATAACCCCGGTAGCTCGGCCCCGGCTCCCGAAAAGCGGATGCCGGCCGCCGGGGACAGTGGCACCATCGTCGCTTTGCGCACGGCCCGCGCCCCGACGTGCAGCACGTCGACGCCGGCCGCACTGCCCGACACAACCTGGAGCTCTCCGTGACTGGTCAAGCCGCCGCGCCGCCCGACAGGCTGGACGCCGCCGTGCTGAAGATCGCCGGCGTGGTGGTCCTCGGTGCCATCATGTCGATCCTCGACATCACCGTCGTCAGTGTGGCGCTGCCGACCTTCCAGACCGAGTTCGACGCCACGTACGCCCAGGTCGCCTGGACCATGACCGGCTACACCCTGGCGCTGGCCACGGTGATCCCGCTCAGTGGCTGGGCCGCCGACCGGTTCGGCACCAAACGGCTCTACATGCTCGCGCTGCTGCTGTTCACGCTCGGCTCGGTGCTCTGCGCCACCGCCGACTCGATCGAGCAGCTCGTCGCGTACCGGGTGCTCCAGGGTCTCGGCGGCGGCATGCTCATGCCGCTCGGCATGACGATCATGACCCGGGCCGCCGGCCCGGAGCGGATCGGCCGGCTGATGGCCGTCCTCGGCATCCCGATGCTGCTCGGCCCGATCGGCGGCCCGATCCTGGGCGGCTGGCTGATCGAGGCGGCGAGCTGGCACTGGGTCTTCCTGATCAACCTGCCGATCGGCGCGATCGCGCTCGTCTACGCCTTCTTCGCGCTGCCCAAGGACAACGCCGAGTCGTCGGAGTCGTTCGACTTCGTCGGCATGCTGATGCTCTCGCCGGGTCTGGCATTTTTCCTGTACGGCGTCTCGTCGCTGCCGGAGACCGGCACGATCACGGCCACCAAGGTCTGGACCACGATGCTGGTCGGCGCCCTGCTGGTGATCGGCTTCGTGCTGTACTCGTTCAAGCCGAAGCACCCCCTGCTCGACCTGCGGCTGTTCCGCAACCGCAACCTGGCCGTCTCGTCGATCTCGCTGTTCGTGTTCATCATCGCGTTCATGGGCGCGGGCCTGCTGTTCCCGAGCTACTTCCTGCAGGTGCGCGGCGAGTCCACGCTGCACGCGGGTCTGCTGATGGCGCCGCAGGGCATCGGCGCGATGCTCACGATGCCGATCGCCGGCACGCTGGCCGACAGGATCCCGGTGGGCCGGACGGTGCCGTTCGCGATGGCGCTCATCGCCGCCGGGTTCTTCACCTTCACCCAGGTCGGCACCGACACGTCGTACTGGCTGCTGTGCGGTTCCCTGTTCGTGATGGGCCTCGGCATGGGCGGCACGATGATGCCGATCATGACGTCGGCGTTGCGCACGCTGACCAACCAGGAAGTGGCGCGCGGCTCCACCCTGGTCAACATCCTCCAGCAGATCGGCGGCTCGATCGGCTCGGCGATCATGTCGGTCATCCTGACCAGCCGGCTCAACGGCTCGGACCCGATCCCGGGCCTGAACAACCCGCGCACCGGCGAGCCGATCACCGAGGCGGGCGCGGCGATCGCCAGCCAGCACGGCCAGCAGATGCCGGTCGAACCCTCGGTCATCCAGCGCGGCCTGGAGTTCGTGGCCGACTCGTTCGCCACCACGTTCTGGGTGGGCTTCGGGCTGGTGCTGCTGACGTTCATCCCGATCGCGTTCCTGCCCCGCAAGCGCCAGCCGGCCCGGCTGAGCGGCCCGGCCGAGGAGGGCGACGGCCGCCTCGACACGCCGGTGATGATCCACTGACCGCGTGATGCGGCGGGCTGTTCCTCAGCCCGCCGCTTCGCGGTTTTGCCCCGTCGGGCGGCGGTGTCGGCCGGGTCGCGGCCGGATGGTCTGCGTTGCGGTCAGCCGGGTCGCTCCGGGCGGCGGTCAGCCGGATCGCGCGGGGCTCATCGAGCGGGTCAGCCGGATCGCAACATGGCACGCCGGGCTGCAGTCAGCCGCTACGATCGCGCTCGACGTCCTTACCGAGCTGGGCGATGCCTACGCCGCCGACACCTCGGTCTGGAACCTGCTGGCGGACGCGGCAGCCGAGATGAACCTGTACCGCACCAAGGCCTGGTGCCGCTGGAGAGCAGCAGAGACTCTCCACGGCATCATCCGCGCGGGCCTCCAACTTCTTGATCTTGCTCAGCCCGGTGCTCGAAGAACCCCGATACCGGGCACCTGCAACCCGGCGATCGGATCACCATGCACGAACAAGCTCCACCAGCCGGCACTGCCACCATCACGCAGGTCACGTTCCCGGCTGGCACAGCCGGTCCCCCTGGTCGGGTCAGGCATCGAGCTGCTGGCCGTTCAGTGCCAGGCGGTTAGTGCGGAGAAGCTGCGCATCATCCGGCCGGTCCGCAGCGTCGGGCGCGTCAGCAGCCTCCGAGGGCGACGCGCCTTCCATCCGGACCGCCGCGATGCCGCCCAGGATCAGCGCCCCGCCCACGAACTGCAGCGGCGTCAGTTTCTCGCCCAGCAGCAACCATGCGAACATCGACGCCGACACCACTTCGAGCAGCCCGATGAACGACGCCAGCCGGGAGCCGAGGATGGCCGAGGCGGCGATTCCCGACGCGTACGCCACGGCCGTGCCGATGACCGCGACCACCAGCAGCGGCGTCCACCACGGCACGGTGGTGTCGAACAGTGACAGGTCGCCGTAGGTCGCGGTGAACGGCAGCAGGCCGGTGGTGCTGATCAGGGCCAGGACGACGCCGGCCAGCAGCAGGCCGGAGCCGGCCAGGGCCACCGGGGGCAGGCCGTCGGCGGGGCGCGCGGCGATCGCGAAGTACGCCGCGCAGCCGATCGCCGCGCTGAAGGCGATGGCCAGGCCGATCGGGTCGACCGCTTGCAGGGCGCCGGGGCCGATCACCAGGACCAGGCCGCCGACGGCGAGCACCGAGCCCAGCAGGACCGTGGCCCGGGGCATCCGCCGGGTGGTCGCCCAGGCGAACGCGACCAGCAGCAGCGGCGCCAGGTATTCGATGAGCAGGGCCGTCGCCACCGGGATGCGCTGGATGGCCGCGAAGTAGGCGGCCTGGGTGAACGCCACGCCGACCAGGCCCATACCCAGGACGCGCCAGCGCGCGCGCCACAAAGCCGCCCATCTGCCGCGCAGTGAGAAGAGCACGAACGGCAGCAGTACGAGACCCGCGGTGAGCGCCCGGGCCGTGACAGCCGCGACCGGCGACCAGCCGGCCTCCAGCAGCGGCTTGATGAACGCGCCGGAGGTGCTGAACGAGACGCAGGAGATCAGGGCGGCGATCAGGCCCGTGGACATGGACGGCGTTTTCATGACGGCTCCGCGGGCTTGGTATCTGTCATGGGCTAAATTGCTTACGGTCCTGACGCTAGGTCGGTCTCGGTGAGGAGTCAAATTGCTTTTTGCCCCTGACACGGAGGAGTCGCTGGCCTTCGTCGTGGTGCTCGGCAACACCGAGGCCGGGGCGTCACGCAGTGGCGACGACGAGCTCGTGACCGTTGATCAGCTCGCCGGCCTGCTGACCCGCTTCGCCTACACCGGGCGCATCGACCAGGACGAGGCGGAGCTGCGCGAGGTGCGCCAGGCCCGCGCCCAGCTCCGGCGGGTGTGGACCCTCGAGCGCGACGACGCCGTCGAGTCCGTCAACGGGATGCTGCGTGACGCGAAGGCCCTGCCGTTTCTCACCCGGCACGATGCCCTGGACTGGCACCTGCACGCGACCTCGCCGGACGCGCCGCTCGCCGAACGCATCCGGGCCGAGGCGGCCCTGGCGCTCATCGACGTGATCCGGATGAACGAGATGCGCCGGCTCCGGGTCTGCGAGGCCGACGACTGCACCGGCCTGCTGCTCGATCTCTCCCGCAACGGCCTCAAGCGGTTCTGCAGCGTCCGCTGCGGCAACCGGATGAACATGATCGCCTTCCGGGAGCGGCGTTCGGGGACGGGCCGGCCGTCCTGAATTCGGTTGCCGGTGCTCGCCGGCAGCGCCTACTTTCAGTGCGCACCTCCCGGTGCGCAGGCGACGGCTACTTCCGCTCATAACGGGGAGACGCGGGTTCGAATCCCGCTACCGTCCTCGGACGGTTCGACCAGCGGCCCAGGTCACCCAGGCCCGCGAGGGCCGGTCTCCGTCGCCGCTCCGATCTCGGGAGGCGCGACCATCGTGCCCGCCCGGTGCGCAGGCAACGGCTACTTCAGGCTCCGTTCGGGGTTCGATTCCCCGTGGCCTTCGGGCCATCAGCTCGGCGGGAGCGGCGGATGAGTCCGTCGCCGATCCCGGTCTCGGGCGGGCCGGCTGGTCGCTCCTCCGGCCCGACGTCAGGGGGGACGTGATGGCCAAGTTCAACCGACCGGTGCGGCCGGTGAAGACAGCTCAGGGCGCACCCGGTTTCCGGCGGGAGCCGCGCGCCGAGCTCTTCCTGCTCGGTGTCTCGCTCATGGTCGGCGAGGACACCTTCTACGAGAGTGCCGACGAGCGCGACCTGCGATTCCGCGCCCTCGTCACCGAGGTGGCCGTCGCCGATCCGCAGTGGTTCGCCGGGTTCGTGCGGTGGCTGCGGACGGCCGCGATGGTGCGGTCCGCCGCGGTGGTCGCTGCCCTGGAGGGCGCCCGCGCGCAGGTTGCCGCGGGCATCCCCGGCTCCCGGTCCATCGTGGACAGTGCTCTGCAGCGGCCGGACGAGCCGGGCGAGGCGCTCGCGTACTGGCTGGGCCGGTACGGCCGGTCGCTGCCCAAGCCGGTCAAGCGGGGCATCGCCGACGCGGCGGTACGGCTCTACCACGAGCGCAGCCTGCTCAAGTACGACACCGACGCCCGGCCGGTGCGCTTCGGTGACGTCCTCGACCTCACCCACCCGACGGCGAAGGCCGAGCGGCAGGGCGAGCTGTTCCGGCATGCCCTGGACCGGCGGCACAAGCGGGACAACCCCGTACCGTCGGCGCTGACCCTGCTCACCGCCCGGGCCGGCCTGATGGCCCTGCCGGTGGAGCAGCGGCTCGGGGTCACCGACCCGGCGGTGTTGCACGCGGCCGGGATGACGTGGGAGGCGCTGGCCGGGTGGCGGCAGACGGCCATGGACGCGGCGGCCTGGGAGTCGATCATCCCGAGCATGGGCTGTCTGGCGTTGCTGCGGAACCTGCGCAACTTCGACCAGGCCGGCGTGAGTGACGCGGTGGCGGCCACGGTGGCGGCCCGGCTGACGGATCCCGATGAGGTCGCGCGGTCCCGGGCACTGCCGATGCGGTTCCTGTCGGCGTTCAACGCCGCGCCGAGCCTGCGGTGGGCGTACCCGTTGGAGCAGGGCCTGCAGCAGGCGCTGGCGAACGTGCCGGCCCTGGGCGCACGGACCCTGATCCTGATCGACACCTCGGGGTCGATGACCACCGGCTTCAGCCGGGACGGCACGCTACGCTGCTGGGACGCCGCCACCGTCTTCGGTCTCGCGCTGGGTGCCCGGGCCCACGACGCGACCGTGGTGTCGTTCTCCGACGACACCAGGGTGTTCCCGCGGGTGGCCGGCGAGTCGGTGCTGGCCGCGGTACGCCGGTTCAAGGCGGACGGCTACTTCCTGGGCCGGGGCACGAACACCGAGCAGGCGGTCCGGGAGCACTACGCCCGGCACGACCGGGTGGTGATCCTGACCGACGAGCAGGCGCACTGGCACGGCGCTCGTGATGTCGCGGCCGCGGTGCCGGCGCACGTGCCGGTGTACACGTGGAACCTGGCCGGCTACCGCGCCGGGCACACCCCGGTGGCCGGGAACCGGTTCACCTTCGGTGGCCTGTCCGACGCCGCGTTCTCGATGATCCCGCTGCTCGAGGCCGGCGACCGGGCACAGTGGCCGTTCGCCCACCGCGAGGGTCAGCCGGTGGCGGCGGCGTAACAGGCGCCGTGGCCGTCGGCGCGGGCCACGATCCGGCCCGCGGCGACCCGGACCGCGAACTCGGTCGTGTCGCTGCGGGCCGGCAGGCCCGCGGCAGCGGCGAGGGCACCGGCGTCGTCGTGCACGATCCGCAGGCGGGGCCGGGTCGAAGCCGGGAAGGCGGCACGCAGGTTCGCCCGCAGTTCGGCCACGACCAGGCGGCCGAGCGGGGACAACTCGTCGGGGGCGCCGGTGACCAGCGCGACGGTCACCTGCGCCCCGGCCGGCGCGGCCCGGACCGCTTCCTCGACCGCGCCGAGGCGGTGCATCCCCAGCACCGCGACCACGCCGTCCCGGTCCAGCTGAGCAGGCTCGGAGCGAAGGGCATCCCGGAGCGCCGGGGGTGACCACGGCTCGTCGACCGTCTCGGCCGTGGGCACGTAGGGCAGGTGCGGCGGGCCCCAGTCGTCGTCCAGCTCCAGACCAGCGAGCATCTCGCAGACGGCGACCGTCGTGAAGGGCTCACCGAAGCCCGGTGCCACCGCGGCGAGCCGGCCGGCGCCGTGCAGGGCGGTCAGGGCAGCCTCGGCCACCCGGACCATCCGCGGCGCGACCGGCGGCAGATTCTCCAGCGCGAGCCCCAGCACGATCGCGGTCAGGTTGGTCAGCTGGGCATAGGTCTGGCGGGCCTCACCGGTGAGGATCTCCGGGAGCAGGTCGAGCCGTTGTTTCTCGGTGGCCAGCGGGAGCCGGGCCAGCCAGGCCCGGGCGAAGTCACCCAGGGCCGCTTCGGCGGTGCGGGCGGTCGGCGGGTACGGCGACTCCGGCGCCTGCTCGGCGATCTCGGCCAGGACCGCGAAATACAGCGCCTGCCTACTGGCGGGGGACCGGGTCAGCCCGGCCCGCTCGGCGATCAGGTCGAGGTCGGCGTCGTGGTAGCCCCGCTCGGTGAACTCGGCCCGGGCGGCGGCCAGCAACGTGGCCCGGTCGTGCCCCGGTGTCGTCATGCCCGGTGCCAGCCCAGGGCCGGCCCGAGGGCGCCCGCGATGTCGGTGAGGATCTGCACGTAGTCATCGTGGCCGAAGGTGAACGGCAGGGCGAACGCCACCTCGTCGATCTCCCGGAACGCCGGGTGCGCGTAGAGCCGTCCGGCGATCTCGGCCGCGGGGCCGACCAGGTCCGGGGCGAACATCATCCGGGCCGGTCCCTGCGGGGTGGCGGTGCGCGGGGTGCGCTGGCGGGCGTACTCCTCGTATCGGGCCCGCTGGTCGGCGGTCGCGCTGTCGGTCGGAATGACCACCAGGCCCTGCGAGACGCGGGCGCGGTCGCCGTCGGGGTGGTGGGCGCGGAACTCGCGGATGTGCGACAGCTGGATCTCGGCGAAGTCCGTCGACTCCTCCGCCTTGACCACGCTGCTGGTCAGGAAGTTCATGCCGTTCTCGCCGGCCCAGCGGGCGGAGCGCAGGCTCGCACCGCCGTACCAGAGGCGCCGGCCCAGGCCCGGGGCGTGCGGCTGGATCCGGTCGGAGAACACCTCGAAACCCTCGACGCCGCTGAAGTCGGTGGCCGGCTCGCCCCGGATGAAGCCGAGCAGCCGCCGTACGCGTTCATAGCTGAAATCCTCGGTGTCGGCGGTGTCCGGATAGAGCGCGCCCTTGACCTGCTCGTAGTGCATCGGTGGGCCGACGCTCAGGCCCGGGTTGAGCCGGCCGCCGGACAGGATGTCGACCGTGGCCAGGTCCTCGGCCAGCCGCAAAGGGTTCTCCCAGCCCAGCGGGATGACCGCCGTGCCCAGCTCGATCCGGGTGGTGCGCTGGGTGGCGGCGGCCAGCACGGCGACCGGCGACGAGATGCCGTACTGCAGGTGCCGGTGGCGGACCCAGGCGCTGTCGAAGCCCAGCCGCTCGCCCAGCTCGATGATCTCCAGGGTCGACTCGTGGCCGGCGCGCGGATCGTCGCCGTCGAACAGGCCGATGGTCAGGAAGCCCAGCTTGCGCAGCGGGGACGACGGAACGGGCACAGCGCTCCTCCTCGGCAGGCGACTCACCCGATCTTGCTGCGTGCGGCCCTGTTCGCCAAGCGGCCATTGACTTTACATCGATGACAATGTTTATTGTTCAGCGTCTTACCTATTAAGGTCGTCCCCACCGGCGCCTCCGTTCCGCAAGGAAGGTCCCCCGCATGAAGCGCCGTTCCACGCTCCTCGCTGTCCTGACCTCCGCCGCCGTGGCGGGCACGTTCGGTGTCCTCGGCATCACCGGTGCCGACGCCGCCGCGCTGAACCCGGCGGTCGCCCCCGGCGGCAACTTCAACCTCGGTGTCTGGAGCCTGCAGCTGCCCTCCGGGTCGCCGGGCTCGCCCACCACCATCCCCCCGTCCCAGCTCAAGGGGGCCAACGGCTACACCAACCCGGCGTACTTCTTCACCGACAAGACCGACGGGTCGATGACGTTCTGGGCCCCGGAGAAGGGTGTGACCACGCCCAACTCCAAGTACGCCCGGTCGGAGCTGCGCGAGATGAACGCCGACGGCAGCGCGGCCGACTGGCGGCTGGCCGGCTCGCACAAGCTCACCGCCAACCTGCGCATCCCGCACGTGACCAAGAACGTCTGCGTCGGCCAGATCCACCTCGGCTCGGGCGGCTCGTCGACCAAGCCCCTGGTCGAGCTCTACTACCGGCCCAACGGCGACATCTACTTCGGTACGGAGATCTCGCCGGCCGGCGGTCAGGACGTCCGCAAGGTCGGCAACGTCCCGCTCGGCACCCGGTGGGACTACACCATCGCGGTGTCCGGCGGTAACCGGATCAACCTGACCATCAACGGCACCACCACGAGCTACGCCATCCCGTCGTCGTTCAACCCGTACGGGATGTATTTCAAGGCCGGCTCGTACAACCAGTCCTCGTCCGAGAGCACCTCGAACGGGGCCAAGGTGAAGTTCTACACGCTGACTGTGACGCACGGCTGATTGTGCCCGGGGCGGCTCGGGGCATAGTGATCCGTTGTGACGGACACACCAGCGCCGAGCTGCCCCACCTACACCCGGCTGTACGAGGCCGGGGAGGTGGTGGCCGAGGGTTTCGGCCCGCACGAGATCAGCGACCAGCTGCGAGCGCACCCCAAGGCGGTGCTGTGGCTGGATCTCTTCGACCCGGACGAGGACGACCTCAAGGCCGTCGCCACCGAGTTCCGGCTGCACCCGCTGGCCGTCGAGGACGCCGTGCACGACCACCAGCGGCCCAAGGTCGACCGCTATCCCGGTCACCTGTTCATGAACGTCTACGCCGTGCACGTCGACACCGCCGCTCCCGGTCCGGCGATGCACAAGACCGAGATCAGTTCCTTCATCACCGAGCGGGCGCTGATCACCGTCCGCAAGTCGCAGAGCGACCTCACGCCGCTGATCCGGCGCTGGGACGCCGACGCGGGGCTGGCGCCGGACGGCGGCGTCGGCTTCCTCGTCTACGGCCTGCTCGACGTCATCGTGGACGGCCACTTCGCGGCCGCCCGCCTCCTCGACGAGGCGATGGACAAGACCGAGGACGACATGCTGGAGGAGGGCGGCGCCCCGCGCGGCGTCCGGATGTACGGCTTCGCACTGCGCAAGACCCTGGCCGCACTGCGCCGGCCGGTCGCGCCGATGGCCGGGCTCATCGCCGACCTCATGCGGGCCGACACCGAGATGGTCGTCGAGCACCTCGAGCCGTACTACCGCGACGTCGACGACCACGCCCGGCGGGCCATCGAGACCATCGACAGTGCCCGGGACCGGATCAACGGACTGCTCGAAGCGGATCTCAACGAGCAGAGCAACGCGCTCAACGACGTGACCCGCAAACTCGCCGCGTGGGCCGCGATCATCGCCGTGCCGACGGCCCTGACCGGCTTCTTCGGACAGAACGTGCCGTACTGGGGTTACGAGCAGTTCTGGGGCTTCCTGCTGAGCCTGGGCATGATCGTCGGCTCGGCGGCGGGACTGTATCTGTACCTGAAGCGGCGCGGGTGGTTGTGACATCGCGTACCCTGCCCGAGGATCTTCAACGGGGGAGGGCTCGATGGTCGCGCTGGTGCTCGGAGCCGTCCGCGCCCGTACCGCGCAGGTTTTGACCGTCCTGATTCTCACCACCCTGATCGCCGCCGTCGCCGCGGCCGGCCCCTGGTACGCGATCGCCGCCTCCTCCCGCGCCGCCGACGGTGACGTCGCCGCGGCTCCGGCGGCCCAGCGCATGCTCTCCGTGCGGCAGAACGCCGAGACCGACGGCACGCCGCAGCCCGCGCTCGACACCTTCCGGGCGACCGTCGACCGGCTGCTGCCCATCGCCGGCCTGCGGCCGGTGCTCGGCATGACGGTGGCGCTGACCGCCGACCGCGGCGACGCCAGCCCGACGATGTCGATCAGCTACCGCGAGGAGTTCTGCACCCACGTCTTCCTCACCGGGCCGTGCCCGGCGGCCCCGGGTGAGGTGGCGATCAGCCAGGACACCGCCGAGCAGCTCGGCCTGGCGGCCGGCGACAAGCTGGTGCTGCGCGCCTCGCAGGCCACGACGCCGGTCGAACTGCGGATCGTCTCGCGCTACGTGGTGAGCGATCCGGCCGGCGAGTACTGGAGCAACAAACTGTTCCGGGCCAACGGCGGCCTGGAGCCGGCGTTCACCCCGGTCGGGACCTTCACCGAGGATCAGCTCACCGATCCCACCCTGACCTACGACGTGGGCGTGCCCCAGGCGCTGATCCGCGGGGACGACGGCTACAACCTGGCCGCGGTCGTCCGCGGGGTGGAGGCGGACTTCGACGCGGCCGGGCTGCGCCTGGTCGACCCGACCGCGCAGCTGCTGCGCACGATCGCCGGTGACCGGCGCACGATCCGCGAGGCCGTCGCCGTCGCGCTCTGCCAGGTGCTGGTGCTCGGCCTGTTCGCCATCGGCCTGGCCGGCCGCTACACCGGCCGCGAGCGGCGCGGTGACGCCGCCCTGCTGAAGCTGCGCGGCAGCACCCGGCGCGGCATGCTGTGGCTGGCCCTGGGTCAGCACGTGGTGCCGCTGCTGGCGGGCGCGCTGGTCGGGGCGCCGCTGGGCTTCCTCGCCGCCCGCCTGCTGGCCGGCCCGGTCCTCGGCCCCGCCGACCGGCTGCAGGCACTCGGCCTCTCCGCCGCGGCGGTGGGCCTGGTCGTCGCCGGCGGCCTGCTCGTGCTGTTCGCCGTGGAGGCGGCCGTGCTGCGGCTGCCGGTGGTGCAACTACTGAGCCGGGTCTCCGCCGGCCGCCGGGACTGGCGGGCCGACGTCATCGACCTCGTGCTCATGGCCGTGGCGGTCGGCGCCGCGTACCAGGTCCGGGCCGGGCGCAGCACCGGCGGCCTGGCGCTGGTCGCGCCCGCGCTGGTCGCCCTGGCGGTGGCGCTGCTGCTGGCCCGGCTGTTCGGCCGGATCGCCGATCGCGGCGGCAGTGCCGCCCTGCGCGCGGGCCGGTTGCGGCTCGGCCTGGTGGCCGCGCAGACCGCCCGCCGGCCCGGCGCCCACCGGGTCTTCGCCCTGGTCGCGGTGGCGGTCGCCATCTTCACCGGTACGGCGGGCAGCTGGTCCGCCGGCCGCGAGGCGCGCACCGAGCGCAGCCAGGTCGAGCTGGGCGCTCCCCGGGTGCTCACCGTGCAGGCCACCAACCGCACCGCCCTGCAGCACGCGGTCCGTACCGCCGACCCGGGCGGGACCCACGCGATGGCCGTGGTGATCAACCGCGACAGCATCCCGCCGGTCGTGGCCGTCGACAGCTCCCGGCTCGCCGCCGTCGCCGCCTGGAGACCCGAGTACGGCCCGCCGGAAGCCCTGAGCGCGGCGACCCGGGACACACCGTTGCCGCCCGCCGCGATGGTCACCGGCAGCCGGCTGACCCTGCGGGTGGGCAACGCCGACAGCCAGCCGGTCGTGGTCACCGCCGTCCTGCAGCACGAGGCGACCGGCGTGAACCGTACCGTCGACTTCGGGCCGGTCGCCCCAGGCGAGCACCAGGCCCGCGCTCGGGTCAGCGGCTGCACCGCGGCGCCGGGATGCCGGCTGGTCCGCTGGCAGCTGTCGTCGCCGGCCGGCAGCGACGGCCGGCTCGGCCTGCCGTCCAGCAGTGCCGCGGTGACCATCCGCGGCCTGTCCCAGCAGGAGCCGTCCGCCGAGGTGCTGGACGCGGCCGCGCTGGGTGACCCGCGGCGGTGGCGCCCCGACTTCACCGCCGCGGCGATGGACGTCTTCGCCACCGCCGGCAAGCTCACCCTGCGGATGGATCGCAACGAGGCCGGCGGCAGCTCACCGCCCGGCAACCGGGTGTACGCGGTGGACGCCGCGCTGCCGCTGCCGGTCGTGATGGCCGGGCCGCAGCCGGCGGCCTGGCAGTTCAGCGACTCGGTCGTCTACGCGTTCGGCGGTTCGCCCGTCCGGGTCCGGGTGGCCGGCACCGCGCCGGTGCTCCCGGTGGTCGGCGGGACCGGGGTGCTGGTGGACCTGGACACCGCCCGCCGGATCGCGGCCGACTCGGATCCCGGCGGCACGTACCAGGTCTGGCTGGCCGCGGACGCCCCGCAGCCGGTGCTCACAGCGCTCCGGGCCGGCGGCCTGACCGTGCTCGACGACGCCACGGTGGCCGAGCAGGCCGGCCGGTTCGAGGACCAGGGCACCGCTGTCGGCGCGACCTTCGCCATGCTGGCCGCGATGGCCGGCCTGCTGCTCGCCGCGGCGGCCGTCGCGGTGGCCGCGGCCGTCGAGCGCGGCCCGCAGCTCGATCAGCTGTCCGCCCTGCGGCTGCAGGGACTGCCGCTGCGCACGGCCGTCACCATCGGGTACGCGGGCAGCGCCGCCCTGGTGGCCGCGGGTCTGCTGGCCGGTCTGCTGGCCGCGGCCGTGGCCCGGCCCGCTGTGGGGGTCATCGTGCGGCCGTTCACCGACAACTGGACGTTGATCCCGCCGCCGGGCGCCCTCGGCCCGGCCGCGCTGCTCGTGGCCGGGCTGCTCGCGCTGCTCACCCTCGGCGTGACCAGTTGGCTCGCCGTCCGTCCGCTGGTTCGTGACCTGCACGGGAGCAGCCGATGATGGCCCTGGTCCTGGCGATGGTGTGGAGCCGGCGTGGCCAGGCGCTCACCCTCGCGCTGCTCGCCCTGGTCAGCGTGGCCGCCGCGGTCGCCGCCCCCGCGTACGTGCAGGCCGCCGACCGGGCCGTCGCCGCCGGCCAGGTCGAGACCGCCCTGCCCCGGGAACGCAGCCTGCAGGTCAGCAAGATCGAGGACGCGCGGTCCGGGGAGGGCGACAGCCTCAGCTTCACCAACGTGGGCCCGGCCCTGGTCGCGTTCCCCGGCTTCACCAATGTCTTCGCGGCCGAGTACGCGACGCTGGGCATCGAGCCGGACGTGAAGCTGCGGTCCCGGTTCGTCTACCGGCAGGACGTCTGCGGCCACCTGACCGTCGTGGCCGGGCGGTGCCTCATCGGTGAGGGCGAGGTGGTCATCGGCGAGCAGACCGCGCGGCGGCGGTCGCTGGCGCCCGGCGACGCGATCGAGCTGACGTACGCGGAGTTCAGCTCGGATCCGCGGACCCCGCGCTTCGAGCCGAAGGGCCAGCCCAAGCGGGTGACCGTGGTGGGCACGTACCGGGTGCCCGACCCCACGGCGGTGTACTGGGGCACGCACGGCTATTTCGCCGCCGATCCCGGACCGCGCGCGGGGGAGCCGGTGTTCGCCGGCTACGCCACGCTGTCCACGATGGACCACGGCAACACGCAGCTCTCCATCGACAGTGCTGCCGGGCCGGGTGCGCTGGACGTCGACAAGCTGGCCGGGGTCCAGGCCGCGCTGGACGGGCTGCGGGACATGACCATCAAGATCGGGGCGCCGATCCTGACCGAGACCGGCATCCCGGACCTGCTCGCGCGGATCGAGGCCGGCCGGGCCGCGGCCCGGGTGATCGTGCCGGTCATCGCCGTGCCGCTGGTCCTGCTCTCCTGCTTCGTCATCTTCCTGGCGGTCGGGTACGGCACCGAGGGCCGCCGCCCCGAGCTGGCCGTCGTGGCCCTGCGGGGCGCGCGCTGGTGGGAACGCTGGTGGCTGGCCACCGGCGAGAGCCTGGTCGCCATCGTGTTCGGTGCCCTGCTCGGCTGCCTGGCCGGGCAGGTGCTGGTGAACGCCATCGCGGCCGCGCGGTTCCCCGGAGTGGGCGTAGCCCCGGCCTTCTCCTCGCTGCGGTACGCCCCGCTGGCCGCGCTCGCCGCCGTCCTGGCCGCCCTGCTGGCCCAGCGCCGGCAGCTGCTCAGCCCGGTCTCGGCGTTGCTGCGCCGGCTGCCTGTCACCGGCCGCCGCCCGCCCGTCCTGGACCTGACGGTGGCACTGCTGGCGATCATCACCGGCGTCCAGCTCAACCTGTCCGGCGACCCGACCGGGGCCGGCCTGTTCGCGCCGGCCCTGATCGTGTTCGCCTTCGCCCTGGTGGTGGGCCGGGCCCTGCTTCCGGTCGTCACCCGTTTCGCGGTCCGCGCGCTGCGCCGGGGCCGGCTCGGCGTGGCCCTGGCCGGCCTGCAACTGTCCCGCCGCTCCGGCGCCCGGGGCCTGTTCGCGATGCTGGTCGCGGCCGTGGCCGTCGCCGGCTATGCGGCCTGCGCCGCTGACGTGGGCGCCCGCGACCGGGCCGTGCAGGCGACCCTGGGCACCGGCGCCGACCGGGTCCTGACCGTGGAACCCGGCACCCCGCAGCAGCTCCTCACAGCCGTCCGGACGGTCGACCCGGAGGGCGCGTTCGCGATGGCTGTCGCCCGCACCCCGGGCAGCGGCGTCGGTGAGCCGCCCGGTCTCGCCGTGGACAGCACCCGGCTGGCCACCGTGGCCACCTGGGCCGGCGGGCCCGACGCCGCCGAGGTGGCCCGGGCGTTGCGGCCGGCCGCCCCCGAGCCGATCGTCATCCCCGGCCAGGACCTCGACGTGAGAGTCACGGCCACCGGGCTGGAGGACAACCCGCCGTTGCGGCTCACCGTCACGGTCAGTTCGGTGACCGGGCTGGGCTCGGCCGCCGTCGCGTTCGGCCAGCTCCAGGAGGGTCCCTACACGTACGGGCAGCGGGTGCCGGTGTGCCGGGCGGGCTGCCGGGTCGACGGCCTCCAGATCACCGTCATCGGCGGGACCAACGGGGTCCGCTGCCGGCTGACCCTGAACGGGCTGGGCAGCATCAACCCGGTGCGGCCCGCGTTGCCGGCCGCCGAGCTCGCCGCCGCCGAGCACTGGCGGATGCCCCGGTTCGGGACGCTGACCACGGTGCCCGCCGGTCTGCAGGTCGATCTCGACGCGCCGGGCGGGCTGCCCGACGGCGCCTGGCTCCAGCCGGCCGACACGCCCTCGCCGCTGCCGGTGGCCGGGGCCGGACGCAGCGCCGACGACACGATCACCGGCCTGGACAGCCAGCTGGTGCCGGTCACCCGGGTGGCCGACCTGCCCGCGGTGCCCCGGCTCGGCCGCCGCGCGACGGTGTCCGACCTGGAATACCTGGACCGCTACGCCACGGCCGCGACCACCACGACGCTGCCCGAGGTGTGGCTGTCCGCGGCCGCGCCCGCCGATATCGTCGACCGGCTGGCCGCGCAGGGCCTGGTCATCACCGGTGACACCCGGACCTCGGCGGTGCGCGCGCAGCTCGATGAGCAGGGGCCGGCGCTGGCGTTGTGGTTCTACGTGCTCGCCGGGTGCCTGGCGACCCTGCTGGGGGCCGGGGCACTGATCCTGGCCGCGGCCGTGGACCGGGGGCGGCGGGTGCAGGACCTGTCCGCGTTGCGCGCCCAGGGGCTCAACCGGCGGGCGGCGGGGCAGGCGACGCTGTGGACGTACCCGATCCTGGCCGTCATCGCCGTGCTCGCCGGCCTGGGCATCGCCCTGGCCGGCTGGGGACTGACCGGCTGGACCCTGCCGCTGGCCGGGATCAAGCCGGCGCCGTTGCCGTTCGCCGACTGGCCCCGGCCGCTGGTGCTGGCCGCGGCCGGGCTGGCGATGCTGGTCGTGCTGGCCGGGGTGGCCCTGCTGACCGGCCGGGACCTGCGGCGCCGGGTGCGTGCCGCCGGGGTGAACGAGGGAGAGGGCCGATGAGGACGCTGACGGTGGACGCGGCGCAGGTCGCGTACGGCGACGGGGTGCCGGTGCTGCGGGACGTGACCGTGACGGTGCGGCCCGGCGAGATCCTGGCCGTGACCGGCCCGTCCGGGGCGGGCAAGACCACGCTGCTGGCGGCGATGGCGGGCCTGCTGCCGCCGGCCGCCGGCCGGGTGCTGGTCGACGGCGACCAGCTCGAGGACCGTGATCGGGGCGTCGCGCTCGGCGTGGTGCTGATCCCGCAGGAGAACGGGCTGGCGGCGATCCTCACCGCGGCCGAGAACATCGCGGTCGCCGTGATCGCCACCGGTGGCACCCCGGCCGATGCCCGGCGCGGCACCGCGGAGTCCCTCGAACGCGTCGGCCTGGCCGGGCAGGCGGACCAGCTCGTCGACGAGCTCTCCGGGGGCCAGCAGCAGCGCGCCGCCATCGCCCGCGGGCTGGCCCTGCGCGGCGACGTGCTGCTGGCCGACGAGGTGACCAGCGAGCTGGACGCGGCCAACCGGCAGAAGGTGATCGAGCTGCTGCGCGCCGAGGCGGAGCGGGGCGCGGCGGTGGTCTTCGCCACCCACGACCCCGAGGCCGCCGCGGCCTGCGACCACGAACTGCACCTGGCCGACGGCGAGGCGACCCTGCTGCGCTGAGTCAGCCGTCCGGTGTCCTCAGGTACGCGTCGAGCGCGGCCGCGCCGGACAACATCGCTCGGCCCCGGGCCGTCAGCCGGGCACGCCACTCGCTCATCGCCGCTTGCAGGGGCTCGGGCCCGCCCGCCGTCCGTACCTGCTCCAGCACCTGGGCGATCCGGGCCAGCCCGTGCCCGCCGCGGCGGAGCTGGTGGGCCAGCAGCACGTCGCGTACGTCGGCGGCGGTGTAGACGCGGTAGCCGGTGTGCGGATCGCGGCGGGGCGTGATCAGGCCGGCGCGCTGCCACTTGCGGAGCGTGGCCGGCCGGATGCCGAGCCGGCGGGCCAGCGGGCCGATGAACGTCTCACCCGGCGCTGGTTCGGCCGGTGGGGCCAAGCCGCCCAGGGCGAGGTCGACTGTTTCCAGCGTGCGGCGGTCTTCGGCCAGCTGCGCGTGGCTGCCGTCGATCAGGCGTAGCGCTTCCTCGACCGCGCCCTCGTTCACCGCCCGCATGATCGCGGTGGCGGTCGCGTGGCCGTGCGCGGGGATCAGAGCGAGGAAGGTCTGCAACGCCGCTGCGTGGCGTGCGGCGTAGCGGCGGTAGCCCGACGGTGAGCGCTCGGCCGGCGGGAGGATGCCCGCTTCCTCGTAGTTGCGCACCGCCTGGGTGGACAGGCCGTGCTCACGCGCCAGGTCGATGGGTCGTAGCCGCATTCCGGCAAAGTTTACACAGAAAGTTCAACGATACTGTTGATGGGCATGACGACCTCGATCCGGGACGCCGCCCGGCCTTTCACCCCTGAAGCCCTCACCGCGCTGCTGCGCCCCGGCACCCGCCTGCTCGGCCTCGGCGAGCCCACCCACGGCGTCGAAGCCTTTCCCGAGCTGCGCAACGAGCTCTTCCGCCACCTGGTCGCCCACGAGGGCTACCGCTCGATCACCATCGAGAGCGACTGCCGGGCCGGCCTCATCGCCGACGCATACGTCACCGACGGCACCGGCTCGCTGGACACGGCGCTGAGCCGGGGATTCAGCCACGGCTTCGGCGCCTCACCGGCCAACCGCGAGCTCCTGCGCTGGATGCGCGCCTACAACGAGACCCGGTCCCGGCCCGAGCGGCTGCGCTTCTACGGCTTCGACGGTCCCCTGGAGGTCAGCGGACCGGCCGGCCCCCGTCCCGCCGTGACCGCCCTGTACGACTACCTCGCCGACCACCTCGACCTGCCCTGGAGCCGCGAGCTCCTCGACGATCTGCTGGGCCCGGACGGGCGCTGGACCGACCCGGCCGCCACCATGGACCCGGCCCGGTCGGCGGGCCGCCGCCCCGAGGTCCTCCAGTTGCGCCTGATCGTCGACGACCTGGGCGTGCTGCTCAGCACCCACGCTCCCCAGCTGACGGCCGCCACGTCCGCCGACGACTGGTGGAACGCCGACCTGCACGCCCGTACCGCGGCCGGACTGTTGCGCTATCACGCCGGCATGGCCGATCCCGCGCCCACCCGCGTCAACGCGCTCATGGGCCTGCGCGACACGATCATGGCCGACAACCTGGCGGCCGTCGTCGCCCGGGAGCGCCGGCGCGGGCCCACGCTGGCCTTCGCCGGGAACCGCCACCTGCAACGCGACAAGAGCCACCTCCACTTCGCCGGCCTGCCCCTGCAGTGGTGGAGCGCGGGGGCCATCGCCGGCACCCGCCTCGACGGCGAATACGCCTTCGCCGCCACCACCTTCGGCACCCGCGGCTCCGACGTCCCGCCGCCCGACACTCTCGAAGGCGTGCTGTCGACGCTGCCGTACGCCCGCGCCGTCATCGATCCCGGCCGTCTCATCGGGGCACTGGACCGCGAGCTGACGCCGCGTGTGCCCCGCGACCACACGTACCTCGCCCTGGACCCGGCGACCATCGACAGGATCGACGCCATCGTCTTCCTCGGGACCATCGGATGATGGACCCAGGCTGCGGAAAATCGACCCGCCCTCAGCTGACGGCCTGTTGCACGAGGGCGCTGACCCGAGTCTCGGTCGCGGGGTTGAGCTCGGTCAGGGCGAAGGAGGTCGGCCACATGGCGCCGTCGTCGAGCCGGACCTCGTCGCTGAAGCCGAGAACCGCGTACCGGGTCTTGAACTTCGCCGCGCTCTGGAAGAAGCAGACCACCTTGCCGTCGCGGGCGTAGGCGGGCATGCCGTACCAGAGCTTCGGGGTGAGGGCCGGCGCGCCGGCCTTGATCAGCGCGTGCAACCGCTCGGCGAGCACGCGATCGGACTCGGCCATCTCGGCGATCTTCTCCAGCACCTGGCTCTCGGTGTCGGGCTGGGCCCCCCGCTTGCTGCTCGCCCTGAGCTCCTTGGCGCGCTCCTTCATCGCGCCGCGCTCCTCCTCGGTGAAAACGCCGGTGGTCTTCGTGGTGCTCGGCATCATGACTCCTTCGGTTCCGTCGTCGGCGTTCCCGACCTGAGTCATCCGACCACCGGCAGGCCGGGCAGCGCCCGGGGCGTGGGACACCGTGGGACACTCGGATGCGGCCTGAGCTGCGGAAACGCGTCGCTGATCCGGGGCCGCGGGGCGGGACGGTACGGTGTTCCAGGTGTCCAGCCCCCAGGAACAGCTGGTGGTCCAGCTCGCCCGGATCAAGGAGCTGAGCGGGCTCAGCCTGCGCGCCCTGGCCGCCCGGTCGGGGCTGAGCAGCTCGTCCCTGTCGCGCTATCTGACCGGCCGGCTCGTGCCGCCGTGGGACACCGTCGTGGCGCTGTGCCGGGTCGTGGGGCGCGATCCCCGGCCCCTGCGTGCGGTGTGGGCGGAGGCGGCGAAGGCGGGCGCGGCGCCCGTGCCACGCCGCAACGACCTGCCGGCTGACCTGTTCGACTTCACCGGGCGGGAGGCGGAGTGCGCACTGGTCGAGGAGTTGCTCCGTACCGTGGGTGTGGTTGCCGTCGACGGCATGGCCGGCGTCGGCAAGACCAGCCTGGCCGTGCACGTGGCCCACCGGCTCGCCGCCACCTGCCCGGACGGCGGCCTCTACCTGGACCTGCAGGGTTTCACTCCGGGCCGGCAACCCCTGGATCCGCCGGCCGCGCTGGGCCGGCTGCTGAACGCCCTGGACGTCAGTAATCCTCCGGCCGGTGCCGCCGAACGCGCGGCGCTCTGGCGCTCGGAGCTGTCCCGCCGGCGGGCGCTGGTCGTGCTCGACAACGCGGTCGACGCGGAGCACGTACGCCCGCTGCTGCCGGGCGCGGGCCGGTCGGGGGTCCTGATCACCAGCCGCCACCGGCTGGTCGACCTGGACGGGGTGCCGCCGGTGTCGCTGGAACCCCTGACCGACAGTGACGCGGCAGCGCTGTTCAACCGGGCGGCCGGGCTCGCACTGACCGAAGAGGCCGGGATCAGCCAGGTCCTGCAGCAGTGCGGCGGGCTCCCGCTGGCATTGCGGATGGCGGGCGCACGGCTGCGGCATCGTCCAGGATGGACAGTCGCGGTGCTGGCCGAGCGGCTGCGCGACACCGCCGGCCGTTTCGACTCCGTGTTCGGCATGTCGTTGCACCAGCTCGACGCGGTCCAGCGGCGCACGTTCCGGCGGTTGGGCCTGCTGCCCGGGGCCGATTTCGACGCGGCGGTGGCCGGCGCGCTCACCGATCTCCCGCCCGACCGGGTCGGCGCGGTGCTGGAGGAGCTGATCGACGCCCACCTGATCCAGGAGCCCACGCCGGGGCGGTACCGGATGCACGACCTGATCCGGCAGTACGCGGCCGACCTCGCGGCAGCGGAGGAACCGCAGGCCGAGGCCGCCCTGAGCCGGGTCCTGCGGCACTATCTGGCCCAGGCGGCCGCCCACGATCGGAGATTGCCCGCACCGCACCGGCCGCAACCGGCACCGGGCGATCCGGCCGAGGCGATGGCCTGGTTCGAAGCCGAGTACGTCAACCTGGTCGCCGCCTTCGACGCGGCCCTACGGCTCGGCCTGGACGAGGTGGTGGCGGAGCTGCCGCAGGCCATGCGGGTCTGGTTCTTCCGGCACCGCGGGACCGACGAACAAGTACGCATGCTCGAAGCCGCCGCTGCCGCCGCTGGAAGGCTCGGCCGTGACCGGGAACGGGCCGCTCTGCTGGCCGACCTCGGCTATGCGCGGGCCGCCGCCGGACGTCTCACCGAAGCACTCGCCGCGTACGAGCTGGCGGAGCAGTCCGGTCCGGACGACCACCTCGCGGCCGGCCTGGCCCTGCGCATCGGGTTCGCACGCCGGGACTCCGGAGACCTCGAAGCGGCACAGGCGCAGCTCCGGCGGGCCCGGGCGCTGTTCGAGAAGCTCGGGCACCGCGCCGGGCAGGCGCAGGCGACAGCCGCCGAGGGATGGGTGGCAGCTCACCTCGGGCGGCCCGGCGAAGCCGTCGAGCTCGCGCGGGCCGCGGTCGCCCTGGCCGAGGGGCCCGGCCGGATCACCGGGCTGGTCACACTCGGCGTCGCGCTGGCCGGGCCCGACCCGGCGGAGTCGCTGCGGGCGCTGCACGACGCGCTGCGGCTGTCGGAGGAGCACAACCTGCGGCACAACCAGGCGTGGTCCCACAACTGTCTCGGCGTGGCGCTGCGGGTCATGGGCCGGCCCGAGGAGGCGCTCGGCCACCACCGGCGGGCTCTCGAGCTGCTGGAACCGCTCGCCGAGGTGCAGCTGGAGATCGACTGCCGGCACGCGTACGCGCAGACGTGCCGGGTGGTGGGCGAGGTCGGCGAGGCTGTGGCGGCGCTGGATCGGATCACCGCGCTGGCCGGTGAGCTGGGCCGCCCGTACGACGAGGAGCTGGTCCGGGCCGCCCGGGAGACGCTGCGCTGATCAGGAGATCGGGCGCCACCAGTCGTCGAGGGGAGTCACCGGCAGCGCCCGCTTGTGGCGGGTCGCCTGGAAGATCGACTCGATCCGCGCGGCCACGTCCGGTGCGACGTCGGCGCCCTCGAGGTAGTCGTCGATCTGGTGGTAGGCCAGGCCCAGCGCCTCCTCGTCGGGCAGGGCCGGGCGGTCGTCCTCGAGGTCGGCGGTCGGCACCTTCTCCCAGACGCTGGCCGGGGCGCCGAGCTCCCGCAGCAGGGCGGCCCCCTGGCGTTTGGTCAGGCCGGTCAGCGGGGTGATGTCGACGCCGCCGTCGCCGTACTTGGTGAAGAAGCCGGTGACCGCCTCCGCGGCGTGGTCGGTGCCGACGACGAGCAGGTTCAGCTGCCCGGCGATCGCGTACTGGATCACCATCCGTTCCCGGGCCTTGATGTTGCCGCGGACGAAGTCCCGCAGCCGCGGCTCGGCGCCGAGCAGCTCCTTCAGCCCGAGTGCCGCCTCGGCCGCGACGGCTTCCGCGCCGGGCCGCACGTTCACCGTGACCGACCGGTCAGGCCGGATGAACTCCAGGGCGATCAGCGCATCGTGCTCGTCGGCCTGCACGCCGTGCGGCAGCCGGACCGCGACGAACGTGGCCGCCCGCCCCTCGGCCCGCAGCTCCTCGACGGCGAGCTGGCACAGCCGGCCGGCGAGCGTGCTGTCCTGGCCCCCGCTGATCCCCAGCACGAAGCCCTCGCCCGGGGTCGAGCGCAGATAGTCCTTGAGGAAGCCGACCCGCTGTCGGATCTCCTGAGCGGGCTCGATCACCGGTCTGACGCCGAGCTCGGCCAGGATGCGCTGCCGTAGGTTCACCATGCCCGCACTGTACTGAACCGAAGATCCGCTGCGGTCAGGAAGTGACCGCAATGGTGGGCAGGATGTCCTCATGACATCGACGTGGAAGATCGAGCTCATTCCCGTACCGGTGACCGACGTCGACCGGGCCAAGGCGTTCTACCAGCGGATCGGGTTCAACGCCGACCACGACCACCGGGTGCACGAGGGTTTGCGGTTCGTGCAGCTCACCCCGCCCGGCTCGGCGTGTTCGATCGTGCTCGGCGACGGCATCACCGAGAAGGTGCCGGGCACCCAGGAGATCCAGGTGGTGGTGCCCGACGCGGAGGCCGCCCGCCAGCAGCTGCTGGACGCCGGCGTCGACGCCGGTGACGTCGACGTGCAGCCGTGGGGCAACTTCGTCCACTTCAAGGACCCGGACGGCAACAGCTGGGCCCTGCAGGCCGTCGCGGCGCGGGCGAACGGCTGATCGGCGGGTACGGAGCCGTGAGGCTCTTCCTGGCGGTTGCCGGAGGTTCCGCGGATGCCGCGGCAGTCGCGTCCGGGTTCTGCGGTCAGGGCTGCAGCAGAGCGGCCCGTTCCCGGTCGAGGGCCGCGACCTGCTTGCGGTTCTCGCTGATCCGGGCGGCCAGCGCGGCCCGGATCCGGCCGACCTGCTGGGCCGCCTGACCCAGCTGCCCGAGACCGTTCTTGATCTGGCCGCGGACGGACAGGTCGGTGAAGATGTTGTCGAGCCAGACGTCCGCGAAGCGGGTGAAGCCACCCAGGCTGAGCTCGCCGGCCACTGTGGGCACGGCCAGGTCGACGTCGCGTAGTTCGGCGCGGAGCACGGCGATCCGGCGGTCGGCCTCGGCCGCCCGGGCCGCGGCGTCGTCCAGCCGGCTGTGCTTGATCATGCTGGTCAGCCCACCGCCGCCGAGGAACGTGTCGGCCGCGGACCAGTTGTCGGCCGATCCGAGCAGCTCGTTCGCCTCGGTCAGGGCCTGCGCGGCGGCCCGGGCCGCGGACTCGGCCTCGGTCAGCTCCTTCAGCTCGGCGGCGAGCCGGCCGCGTTCCCCGGCCAGCTCGGTCAGCCGGCCGGCCGGGCCGGTGCCGCTCGCCCGCAGCTGCCGCTCCTTCTCGGCGAGCAGCGCCGCGTACGTCGCCGGAGCTGTCGACGTGGCCACCAGCCGCGCCTCGACCTGGGCGAGCTGGGTCCGGAGGGTGTCGAGCTGGTCCTGCGCCTGGGCCACCCGGTAGTACGCGGCCTCGGCCTCGGCCCGTTCCCGGTCCAGGGCCTGCTCGCGGGAGCCGCGCAGGTCGGCCAGCAGCCGGGTCAGGGAGAGATTCTCCAGGCGGTCCACGTCCCGTCGCTCGATCGCGTGAAGGCGGCGCAGGGCGTCCAGATCCGAGGCGAGCCGGGTGATCGCGGCGGTGATGCCGGCCCGGCGGGCGGCCAGCAGCTCACGTTCGCGGAGGTCGGCGGCGAGCCGGGTGAGGTCCTCGTCCATACGTCCGAGGAAACGCGATGCGCGCAACCGTGTGCATCACAGTGCGCCGGCCAGGGCCGCGCTGGGTTTCGGCTCGTCGTGGCTGTCGACGTACCACGAGAAGCGGGTGGGCGGGAAGTCGGCGAGCAGGCGGCGGATCAGGGCGAGATCGAGCCCGTCCTCCGGCTGCCGCAGGTGCACGGGCGGCGGGTAGAACGAGTCGCCCAGCAACAGCACGCCGGAGTCCGGCACGGCCACCACGGTGGAATCCTCAGCGTGGCGGCCGCCGACGTGCCGCACCTCGATGCCACTGGGCAGCGTGACCGCGTCGTCGAACTCGACGTGCGGCGGGACGACGGCGAAGCCGTCCCAGTGCCCCGACATCGCCGCGATGCGGGCAGTGCAGCTCGGGATCATCCGCGCGTCGGCGGCGGCCAGCTCCCGCAGGTACGCCTCGCTCCACGGCCGGCCGGCCTCGCTCCGCAGGATGCGTGCCCCGGCCCGGTGGCCGACGACCTCGATGCCGGGCCAGGCGCAGGCGCCCCAGACGTGATCCCAGTGGTGGTGGGTGTAGATGAGCCGGCGCGGCTGGGGGAGACCGGCGGTCACGACAGCCTCACGGACGCGTCGGGCGACGGCCGGACTGTTGCCGGCGTCGACGAGCACGCTCCCCGCGTCGTCGGCGATCACCGCCACACAGCCCTGCACTTTGGCGGTGTCCGGGTCGTGCGGGTAGAGCCATACCCGGCCCGCGAGATGCCGCAGCATGTTCACCACTCAGAGCCTCCGTCCACAACGTACATCGCCCAGCGGGGTCGGGCGGCAGGTCGCTCAGGCCGTACTAGGGTTCGCGGCATGGCCTTGCGACCCGATGAGTTCTACGACCGAGCAGTCAGCATCGCTGACCCCGAGCGCCGGCTCCCGCTGGCCCGCATGACGGGATGGGACATCAGCCCGTTCGAACAGGACGGGCTGCGCGTCTCCCCGCTGCGCCCGCCGGTGCTGCCCGAGCCCCCGCGCCACGGCGAGGACCCCGCGGACTGCAACGACTGCCGCCACCGGGACGAGGGGATCTGGTTCAACGAGCACTGGCGACTGGCCCGGATCCCCGGGGTCGGCGTGCCGCTGGTGCTGATGCTGTATCCCCGCGACCACCACGACATGGCCGACCTGCCCGACGAACTGGCCGCCGAGCTGGGCCTGCTGACCACCCGGATCGTCCGCCACGTGCAGGCCCTGCCGCACATCTCGCGGGCCCACGTCTACCGCATCGGCGACGGCGGCGCCCATCTGCACGTCTGGTTCTTCGCCCGGCCGGAGGGCCAGGCCCAGCTGTACGGCTCGTGGCTGGTCGTCTGGGACGACCTCCTGCCGGAGTATCCGGGTGAGATCGCCGACGCGGACGCCGCCCTCGTGGCCGACGCCCTGGTCGCTTCACACGGCGGCAGCCGCTCACCCCGTTAACGTGGGTCCATGGAGAAGTTGGTGCACACCGCCCGGCTGGAGTGGGACGGCTCGACCGGTGCGGGCTACCGTTTCTACTCGCGGGCCCACACCGCCGCCGCGGCCGACGACACGCTGCGGCTCAGCGCCGATCCGCATTTCCGGGGTGATGCCGCCCTGCTGAATCCCGAGCAGCTCGTGGTCATGGCGGCCGGCTCCTGCCAGCTGCTGTCCTTCCTGTCGCTGGCCGCCCGCCGGCACGTGGACGTGGTCGGCTACACCGACGAGGCGGTCGGGCACCTGAGTGAGGATCTGCGCCGGGCGCGGATCGAGCTCATCGAGCTGGCGCCGGTGATCGAGGTGGCCCCCGGCACCGACGAGAAGCTGGTGCTCGCGCTGGTCGAGCAGGCCCACCACGAGTGCTACATCGCCAACTCGCTGAACTCCACGATCACGATCAACCCGACCGTGCGGACCGTCCCGGGGCGGGAGGACGGAGTTAGCCGCCCGGGACCAGGGTGACCGTGCCGTTCTCGTGGTCGACCGTGAAGAGCGTGCCCGGCGGATAGTTGCCCAGGACCTCCGGGGGCAGCTGCACCGTGCCGTCGCCGGCCACCACCGCGAAGTCCTGGCCGTCGCGGCCCTCCGCGCCGACCCGGCCGTCGCGGATCGTCACCGCCCGGCCCAGCCGCGCACCCACCTCGTTGTCGTGGGTGACCACCACGATCGTCGTCTGCCGTTCGGCGTTGACCGTCTCCATCGCCGCCAGCACCTCGTTGCGGCCCGCCGTGTCGAGCCGGCTGGTCGGCTCGTCCACCAGCAGCAGGCCCGGACCGGCCGCGATGCCGACCGCCAGGGCGGCCCGCTGCCGGGCGCCCGGGGTCAGCTCGGCGATCCTGGCCCGGCCCTGCCCGGGCAGCCCGACCAGGTCGAGGATGCGGTCCGGGTCGTCGAGCTCGATGCCGCGGGTGTGCGCGGCGCGCCGCTGGGCCAGCCAGATGTTGCGGTGCAGCGACGCGTACGGCAGCAGATTGCGCGCCGCCCCCTGCAACACCACCCCCACCTCGGTGCCGCGCAGCCGGGACACCTCGGCGTCGGAGAGCTTGCCCATGTCGTACGTGCCGATGTTGATCCGGCCGGCCGACGGGCGCATGAGCCCCGCGAGCAGGGCGATCAGCGTCGACTTGCCCGAACCGGACGGCCCGACCAGGGCCAGCGTCTCACCCGGCGCGATGGACAGGTCGACGCCCGCCAGCGCCACCACGTCTCCGGCCTCGGCACGGTAGATGTGCACCACCCGGCGGCAGGCCACGGCAAGTCCGTTCATGGGCCCCACGCTAGCGAAGATCCGCTCGTCGGAGGTACCCACGCGCGCGCCGAGCAGGTCGCTCCGTGGTGTCGGCGCCGCAACGCCTAGGGTGGTGCCCGTGCGTGACATCGCGGTTTTCACCGGGAGTGCCCACCCGGAGCTGGCAGCCGAGATCTGTGATCACCTGGGCGTGCCGCTGCTACCCACCAAGACCTCCCGGTTCGCCAACGACTGCATAGAGGTGCAACTGCAGGGCAACTGCCGCGAACGGGACGTCTTCCTCATCCAGCCCCTCGTGCCGCCCGTCCAGGAGAACCTGGTCGAGCTGCTCTTCATGCTCGACGCCGCCCGGGGCGCCTCCGCCGGGCGGATCACCGTGGTGCTGCCGCACTACGCGTACGCCCGCAGCGACAAGAAGGACGCGCCGCGCATCTCGATCGGTGGCCGGCTCGTCGCGGACCTGTTGCAGACCGCCGGGGCGCACCGCATCCTGGCCATGACCTTGCACTCTCCGCAGGTCCACGGCTTCTTCAGCGTCCCGGTGGACCACCTGCACGCGCTGCGCGAGCTCGCCCACCACTTCCGGGGCTACGACCTGAGCAACACCGTCGTGGTGTCCCCGGACCTCGGCAACGCCAAGGAGGCGGCGGCGTTCGCGCGGCTGCTCGGCATCGAGGTCGCGGCCGGCGCCAAGCAGCGTTTCGCCGACGACAAGGTGGTCATCAGCTCGGTGATCGGCGAGGTCGCCGACCGGGACGTGATCGTGCTCGACGACGAGATCGCCAAGGGCAGCACCGTCTTCGAGCTGCTGGCCCGGCTGCGCGAGCGCAACGTGCGCAGCGTCCGGGTGGCCTGCACGCACGGGTTGTTCGCGGCGGACGCGGTGGCCCGGCTGTCGGCCGAGAAGGACATCGAGGAGATCGTCTGCACCAACACGGTGCCGATCCCCAAGGACCACCACACCGACAAGCTGACCGTGCTGTCCGTGGCACCGGCGCTGGCCGAGGCGATGCGCCGGATCCACAACGGCGAGTCGGTCAGCGCCCTGTTCGCATGAGTCGCCTGGAGGCGGTGCTTTCCGCGTTGCTGGCCGTGCAGCGGCAGTCGTGGGAGCAGGGTGTCGCCGCGCAGGCCGCCCTGGACCTGGGGCGGGACGACCTCGCGGTGCTGCTGGCCGAGGCGGCGGTGGCCCGGCAGGCGGCGGACGGCCGGCTCGGCGACCTGGACGAGCCCGGGGCCGTCAACGGGGCTGCCTGCGGTGAGGCGGTGCTGGCCGCTCACCGCCGTACCGGGGAAGAGGTCTTCGCGGTCGCGGCCCGGCGCCTGCTCGCCTGGCTGACCGGCGACGCACCCCGGGCCGCCGACGGCACGCTGTTCCACATGCTCGGCGCCCGCGAGATGTGGGCCGACACGGTCTACATGGTGATGCCTTTCCTGGCGCTCTCCGGCCGGGGCGACCTGGCCGTGGCCCAGCTGGACGGGCATCGCCGGCGGCTGTGCCGGGACGGGCTGTACGCGGCGATCTGGTCGGAGGACACCGGTGCGCTGCGGCGGGCCGACCACTGGGGCGGCGGCAACGGCTGGGTGGTCGCGGGCATCGCGCGCACCCTGCGGCTGGTGCCCGAGCTGCCGCAGCGCGACGACCTGGCCGCGCATGCCCGGGAGGTGCTGGACGCCTGCCTGGCCCTGCGCCGGCCGGACGGGCTGTTCCACGACGTGCTGGACGACCCGGCGACGTTCCGGGAGACCAACGCGGCGCAGATGTTCGCCTACGCGGCGGCGGTGGGCGCGGCCGACGGCTGGCTGCCGGAGTCCTACGCCGCGACCGGCCGGGACCTGCTGGCCGCGGCCACCCGCGAGGTCGACCGGTACGGCATCGTCCGCGGCGCGTGCGGTTCGCCGTCCTTCGACCGGTCCGGCTGGTCCGCCGAGGCGCAGGCGTTCCACCTGCTGGCCGCCTGCGCGGTCGGCCCGGCCCGCCCGGGGCGCAGCTGATGCGCGCCGCGGGCCTGCTGCTCCTCGGCGCCGGGGCCGGCCTCATCGCCGGTTACCTGGCCGCCGCGCACTGGGCCTCACCCGCCTGGGTCTGGCTCGGCCTGGGCGTCCTCGTGCTCGCCTCGGTGCTGCTCGGTCTCAGCCGCGGAGGTCAGGCCCCGGACTGAGGGGCCGGCGCGGCCGCCTGCGGGACCGGCTGCGGCCCGCACAGCGAGCGGATCGCCCCCAGCAGCGTCGACCGGGTGAACGGCTTCTCCACCAGCATGCTGTTCGCGTCCAGGTGCAGCTGCGGGCCCAGCGACGCCGCGGTGTAACCGGACATGTAGAGCACCGGCAGGTCCGGGTGGTGCGTCCGCAGCGCCGCGGCCAGCTCCGGCCCGGTCATCGCCGGCATCACCACGTCGGTGATCAGCAGGTCCGGCTGGGCGCCCGCGGCCACCTGGGTCACCGCCATCAGCGCGTCGGTGGCCACGGTGATCTCGTAGCCGGCCGGCGCGATCAGCCGCTGCACGAGCTGGGCCACCTCGGGCTGGTCCTCGACGATCAGCACCCGGCCGATCACCGACGGGGTGCTCTGCCGGTCCACCGACGGGGCGGGCCGCTCCTCGGCCGCCGGCAGGTAGAGGTGCACGGTCGTGCCCATCCGGGGCTGCGACTCCAGCGCGATGTGCCCGCCGATGCTCTGCACGACGCCCGCGGCGGTGGCCAGGCCCAGCCCGGCCGCGGTGGGCCGGGTGGTGAAGAACGGCTCCAGCGCCCGTCGCCGGGTCTCGTCCGACATGCCCGTACCGGTGTCCTGGATGACCATGTGCACCAGCCGGCCGGTCGGCGCGCCCTCGGCGAGCTGCCCCGGTGCCACCACCTCGTTGGTGGCCGCCACCCGCAGCATGCCGCCGTGCAGCATCGCGTCGCGGGCGTTCGCGGCCAGGTTGACCAGCGCCTGCTCGAGCGGGCCGCGCTCGGCCCGGACCGGCCAGACGTCCGGCCCGAACGCCAGGTCGAGGCCGATCCGCTCGCCCAGGGTCCGGCTGAACAGGCTCTGCACGTCGGTCAGCAGGTCGGGGATCGGGATGACCTCGGGCCGGTTGCCCTCGGTGCGCCCGAACGCCAGGAGCTGATGGGTCAGCGTCCGGCCGGTGCTGACCGCGTCCATGATGTCCTTGGCCATCCGGTGCTGCGGCGAGCCCTCGGCCGTGGTGGTCGCGATCATGTCGGCGGAGCCCTGCACGACGGTCATCAGGTTGTTGAAGTCGTGCGAGATGCCGCCGATGAGCTGGCTCATGCTGTCCAGCCGGCGCAGGTGGTCGAGCTGGCGCTTGAGCCCCTTGGTGTCGATGTGGTCGGTGGTGTCGGTGATCATGCAGAGCACGCCGAGGTGCTGGCCGTGCTCGTCGGTCAGCGGCATCATGCTCATCCGCACGCTGCGCTGCGAGCCGTCGGCGCGCATCAGCCGGGCCCCGCCGACCGTGGAGCGCCCGGCCCGGCACTCGGCCAGCCGGCGCATCAGCTCGGCCTGGCCGCGTTCGTCCAGGAAGCCGCGCAGCGAGACCCCGACCAGCTGGGCGCGGGGCAGGCCGAGGACGACCCCGATCGGCTCGTTGGCGTACGTGGCCACGCCGTCCGCGTCGAGCTGGAGCACGCCCTCGGGGATGGTCTCCAGCACCCGGCGGTAGCGTTCCTCGCTCGCCCGCAGCCGTTCCATGGCCCGGGCCGACGACAGCGCCAGGGACAGCTCGCCGGCGATGTCGCGGGCCAGCTCGACCTCGGCCTCGGAGTAGCCGGAGCCCGGGGTGGCGCGGACCAGCACCACGTAGCCGGCGTAGGTGTTGTCCACGATCACCGGGCACAGCACGGCCGCGTGCACGGCCGGCGGGTGGCCGCCCGGGTCCACGTACGCCTGGTGCCGGGGGCGGGGCAGCTCGCTGAGCGGTTCGGTGCCCTCGCCGGCCAGCACCACGGGCCGGCGGCTGGCGGCCAGCCCCGTGGAGAAGTCGTCGTCGGGCAGTTCACCCTCCCGGTCGAGCAGCCGCGCGTACGGCGCGTTCAGCTCGTCGTCGGGATGGTGGAACGTGATCGCGTCGTACCGGCCGTCGTCGCGCAACAGCTGGACACCGGCGCCGTCGCCGAGCATGTCGGCCGCGGCCTGGGCCGCGGTCGCGCACACGGTCGCCGCATCCTGGGAGGCGCGGCTGAGCGCCAGGGCCAGGTCGGCCAGCGCGTATCGGAGGGGATAAGCCATGACACCCATGTCGTTCACTATCTGCAATAGCGCGGGGCGTCGTGGTCGTTTCCCGGCAAAGCAACCGTCCGGCCGAGGATGTTCCCACCCGTCACACCCGTCCAGCCGCCCTCTCGGGACGTTTTGCCTGTTCATGGGCTGTCGACCGGCAGGAACGACGAGACCTCCCCGGGGTGACGGGCGATCTCGCACAACTGCTCAGGATGCGAACTCCGACGCATGCATTTGCGTTTTGATACGGACAAACACCATCATTCCGCTCGATCGGCGAAGGCCTCGGTACAGCGAAGGTTGGCAGAGCACCGCAGCGGCGGAAGGACACGACCACAGGTGGATCAGGATCCCACGGGCAGCGGCGTACGCCCGGATTCGGACGGCACGTCGACTCTCGATCTGAGCGGGCGGTGCGTCGGCAGTTCGTACATCCTCGTCCGTCCCATCGGGCAGGGCGCGACGGGCACGGTCTGGCGCGGGGTGGACCGGGCCTCCGGCGAGCCGGTCGCGGTCAAGCTGCTGCACGAGAGCCTGCTGCGGCAGCCCAAGCTGGTCACCCGCTTCGTGCAGGAGCGGACGATCCTGCTGATGCTGCGGCACCGCAACGTGGTGCGGGTCCGGGACCTGTTCAGCGTCGGCGAGTCGCTGGGCCTGGTGATGGACCTGGTCCCCGGCGGCAGCCTGCGCGAATACCTGCGCGAGGAGCACACCCTCCGGCCCGGCGAGGCGGCCCGCCTCGCCGCGCAGGTGGCGGCCGCGCTGGCCGAGGCGCACGAGCTGGGCATCATCCACCGCGATCTCAAACCCGACAACATCCTGCTGCACCGTACGGACGGCGAGCTCGACACCCGCCTCACCGACTTCGGCATCGCCCGGGTCCTCAACACCCCGAGCCTCACCACGACCCACGCCGTCGTCGGCACCCCGCACTACATGGCGCCCGAGGCGTTCCACAGCGCCACGGTCAGCCCCGCGGCCGACATCTACGCCCTGGGGGTGCTGCTCTACGAGATGGTGTGCGGGCGGCCGCCGTACGACAGCGACACCGTCCACGACCTGATGCGGCTGCACCTGGAGGGCAACGTACAGCGGTTGCCGGGCATCCCCGATCCGCTGTGGGAGATCATCACCGTTTGTCTGGAGCAGAAGCCCCGGCTCCGCCCGACCGCCGGCGAGCTGGTCGCCGAGTTGAGCGCCGTGGCCCGCGCGGCGGGGGACGCACCCGCGCTGCCGCGGCCCGAGCGGTCCGCCGCCGAGCCCGTCCCGTCCCGGCTAGTCGCCGCGGATGAGCCTGCGTCGTCCCGAGCCGACCGTGCCAAGCCTGCGTCGTCCCGGTCCGGCCGTGCCAAGCCTGCGTCGTCCCGGTCCGGCCGCGCCGAGTCTGCGTCGTCCCGAGCCGGCCGCGCCGAGTCTGCGTCGTCCCAGGCCGGCCGCGTCGCGGATGAGTCCGGGTCGTCCCGGCCCGCGCACGCCAGGGATGAGCCGAAGGCCGCGGCCAAGGCGCGCGCCGCCGGTCCGGAGGCGCGCAAGCCGGTCCACCCGTCATTGACCGGCGTGCGCCTGCCGGTGCCGCGGCGCCGCAACCAGCCGGCGAGCTGGCGCTGGGGCCGGCCCTGGGCGACCATCGCGGTGGTCTCGGCCGCGATGCTGGCCTCCGGCGTGGCCACCACGGCCTGGCACCTCGTCCGCACCCCGGGGGAGCAGGCCGGTGCCGCGGTAGCCGAGCCGATGCTGCCGGCGAGCAGGCCCTCGGGCCCGGTCGCCGCATCCCGCTCGGCCCCGGCCGCGCGGACCAGCGCCTCCCACGAGCCCGCCGCCCAGCGGCGTCGTCCCGCCGGCGCCGCGGTCGCCGCTCAGGCGCTGACCCCGGCGCGGCCGGCGGCCACCCACAAGAGCACCCCGAAACCCCGGGTCAAGGAGGCTCAGCCGTACGGCCCGTACGCCTGCAAGCGCGAGTTCGGCATGGCCGGCTTCACCCCGCTGGTGGTCAGCCCCTGCCACGCGCTGGGCAGCCGGGTACGGATCCAGGCGATGCTGACCGCCCCCACCCCGGGCGAGGGCCGGATCGCCGTCGCCCTGCAGGACCTCAGCTCCGGCCGTACGGTCGGCAGCCCGAAGGTCTGCACCGGCCTGACCTTCACCAAGGCCCAGCCGACCCGGCTCTGCGGGCCGCTGACGGTCGAGCCGGTCAAGGGCCGCCGCTACCAAGTGATCATGTCGTGGACCTTCGGCGAGAGCCGGTACGGCGGGGCCAAGGTCGCGAGGGGCAGCGCCTTCGACTGGTGAGCGGTATCGTCCGTGAACTATGCGAAGGTTGATCGCGGCCGGGATCGTGCTCGGTGCTGTCGTGGCCGGTCTCGGCGTGGTGCGGGCGATGTCCGCCGACGCCGCCGCGGTCCCGCCCTACCACCCGACCAAGCTGACCAAGATCGCCGACTCCCGGCAGGTGGTCGTCGTGGCCGGCAAGTCGCGCAGCTCCTCGTACTCGACGGTCTACACGTACCAGCTGGGCGCCGACGGCAAGACGTGGACGGCGAAGTTCCCGGCGATGGCGGCGCGCAACGGCTATGCCGGCTGGGCCTGGGCCGGGCAGCGGATCCAGGACTCCGGCACCACGCCGATGGGCACCTTCCGCATCACCCAGGGCTTCGGCCTGAAGGACAGCCCCGGCACCAAGCTGCCGTGGACCCACGCCGACGCCAACGACTACTGGGTCGGCGACAACAAGGACCCCAAGACCTACAACCTGTTCCAGTCGAGGGCGTCCAGCACGCGCACCTGGCGTGCGGGTGAGGCCGAACGGCTGTCGGCGTACCCGACGCAGTACGAGTTCGTGGCCGTCATCGACTACAACCGCCCGGCGCCCGCCACGATCTCCTGGGACGCCGCCCACGGCCAGCACGTCACCAGCAAGCCGGCCGACGTCAGGCGCGGCTCGGCGATCTTCCTGCACGTCAAGGGGTCCGGCTCGACGGCCGGCTGTGTGTCGGTGAGCCGCGCCGACATGCTCCGGGTGCTCCAGTGGCTCGACCCGGCCCAGTCGCCGCGCATCGTGATGGCGCCGACGGCCGACCTCGGCCGGCTGTGAAATAAGGTCGCCGGTTCCGGCGTTACCGCCTACCGTGATCCGCATGTTCGCACCCGGTCTGCAGCTGCCCGCGGGGTTCTCCCCGCTGGCCGCTCCCGCGTGCGATACGCGAATCTGACCCTTCCCCAAGCCGCAGCAGAACCCGGGGAAGGGTAGCTGCGCGGTTCTGGCGCGCGTCCCTGGGCAAGGCTCGCGTTCCACCTTTCGACCCGATCGTTTCTCGCATCCAGTGAGGACAAGTACAACCATGGCCAAGAGCCAGTTCGTCCGGACCAAGCCACACCTGAACATCGGCACGATGGGTCACGTCGACCACGGCAAGACGACCCTGACCGCCGCCATCACGAAGGTCCTCGCCGACCGCGACCCGGCCGCCAACCGGTTCGTCGCCTTCGAGGGCATCGACAAGGCGCCGGAGGAGGCGCTGCGGGGCATCACCATCAACATCTCCCACGTCGAGTACGAGACCGCCGCCCGGCACTACGCCCACGTCGACATGCCGGGGCACGCCGACTACGTGAAGAACATGATCACGGGGGCGGCGCAGGTGGACGGGGCGATCCTCGTCGTCTCGGCGCAGGACGGGGCCATGCCGCAGACCCGCGAGCACGTGCTGCTCGCCCAGCGGGTCGGGGTGCCGTACCTGGTCGTGGCGCTCAACAAGAGCGACGCGGTGGAGGACGAGGAGCTGCTCGACCTGGTCGAGCTGGAGGTGCGTGAGCTGCTCGGCGAGTACGGCTTCCCCGGCGACGAGGTGCCGGTGGTGCGCGTGAGCGCGCTGAAGGCCCTCGAGGGCGACCCGCGGTGGACGCAGTCCATCGTGGAGCTGCTCGACGCCGTGGACGCGTACGTGCCCGTGCCCGAGCGGGAGCTGGGGGAGCCGTTCCTGATGCCGATCGAGAACGTGCTCACCATCAGCGGCCGTGGCACCGTGGTCACCGGCAAGATCGAGCGCGGCACGCTGCGCGTCGGCGACCCGGTCGAGGTCGTCGGCCTCGGCGACACGATCAGCACGGTCGCGACCGGGCTCGAGACGTTCGGCAAGAGCCTGCCGACGGCGGAGGCCGGTGACAACGCGGCGATCCTGCTCCGCGGGATCAAGCGCGACCAGGTGCAGCGCGGCCAGGTCGTGGCGCTGCCGGGCAGCGTCAGGCCGCACAAGAGCTTCAAGGCGACCATGTACGCGCTGACGAAGGAGGAAGGTGGCCGGCACACGCCGTTCGTGGCGAACTACCGCCCGCAGTTCTTCTTCCGCACCACGGACGTGTCCGGCGCGATCGACCTCGGCGAGCTGCCGATGGTCATGCCGGGTGACACGGTCGACCTGACGGTGCACCTGGGCAAGGAGGTGGCGATGGACGTCGGTCTCGGCTTCGCGGTCCGCGAGGGTGGCCACACCGTCGCCGCGGGCACGGTCAAGGAACTGCTGGACTGACCAGGAACGGGGCCACCTGCGGGTGGCCCCGTTCTGTCACTGCTCCTTGGGCTCCTGCCTGCGCAGCTCTTCCTCCCGGCGGCGCAGGTCGGCCTCCCAGCGCTGGAGCCTGGTCTGATCCTGACCCAGGCTCCGGAGGAACTCCGGGTCGTCGTCCGGCGCGAGCGGGGCGGTGCGCCGGGGCCGTTCCTGCTCGGGGAAGCCGCTGCCCGGGCGCCACGTGGTGCCGTTGCTGAGCCGCACCGGGCGCACCGGACGACCGGCGACGAACCAGACGATCGCGCCGATCGGGGAGAACAGCAGGATGAGGAAGACCCAGGCGATCCGGGGCAGCGCCCGGATCTCGGATTCCTCGGCGGACAGGCAGCTGATCAGTGCGATGACGAGCAGCGCCAGGTCGATCAGCACGAAGAGCGAATACAGCCGGATCATGGCGAGAGATCATGACAGAGATCGGCCGTCCAGGTGACCCCGGACCGAGCTGTCCGCACCGGCCGTTCGGGTGCGGCAGGATGGCGGGATGGCTGCACAGTCCGTGGCGGCCGAGCTCGGCCGGCCCGGCAGGGTGACTGCCGGGCCGCCGGTTGCGGGTCAGTTCAGGGCCGCGTTCAGCGCCGGGAGGTAGCCGCTGCGGTAGCCCGCCGCGTTCGGGTGGAACGAGTTGGTCGCCGGGATCACCGTGAGGCCGTTCAGCCACGGGGTGGGGGCACAGATCCCGTGGCCGGCGAACTCGTCGGTCACGTCCGACCAGGTGAAGCCGGCTGCCGCGGCCCGGGCGGCGATCAGCTCGTTGAGCTCGGCGGCGCCGCCGTTGATCGACTTGCGCTTGGCGATGCTCATGCCACCGATCCCGCAGTTGACCACGGTCTCGTCGAACAGGATGGGGTAGCCCAGGACGACCACCCGGGCGTGGGGGGCCTTGCGGCGGATGTCGGCGTACGTGCCGTCGAGCTTGGCGGTCATCTCCGTGCGCAGGACCTGCATCGCCAACGCGACGGTCGCCGCGCACTTGCTGTCGCTGGACAGGGTGCAGGTGATGACGGTCGACGCGAAGCCGACGTCGTTGCCGCCGATGGTCAGCGTCACCAGGTCGGTGCCGCTGGTCAGCGGCCACAGCTGGGTGGACCGCAGAGTCTGCGTCGTGGCGCCGCCGCAGGCGACCGAGCGGTACGACTTCGGGTCGTTGGCCGCGTTCCACAGGCCGGGGTAGCCGTTGGGGCTGCGCAGGCAGAGTCCGGTCTGGCCGGACGCGCCGACGCCGGAGGAGTAGGAGTCGCCGAGCGCGACGTAGTCCCACTCGGATCGGGGTGTGGCAGCCGCGGCGGGTGTCGCGGCGATGATGCTCAGCAGGGTGGACATGACGAGGCAGGCGAGA
This sequence comes from Actinoplanes sp. NPDC004185, assembly GCF_053603475.1. Classification (NCBI taxonomy): domain Bacteria; kingdom Bacillati; phylum Actinomycetota; class Actinomycetes; order Micromonosporales; family Micromonosporaceae; genus Actinoplanes; species Actinoplanes sp. NPDC004185. The sequence continues at coordinate 363,903 of NZ_JBSGFR010000001.1, forward strand.
ACGGTGGTACGTCTGCTCATCGGGGTGGCCTCCGGATCCGCGGGGGACTGGGGGCCGGAGCGCTCCGGTTACCGAACAGTAAGTCAAGGTCCCGAGGAAAGAAACACAGTGACTTTCCTGTTACCTCGTAGTAACATCCGTCGATGTGACCTGCGTCTATGGCAGGCGGTCATTGACCATGTGCGCACAGCGATGAGTTTTCACCGGCGCCACAGTCGGTCTTCAGCGTGCGCTCAGCTATCCGGGCTAGCGTCGCCGCATGGATGAGCAACGGGCCCGGAGGGTCGTCGAGACACTGCGCGGACGTAACGTCTTCGCCCATGTGAAGCTGCCGCACGCCGGCATCACCCAGTACGGCATCCGGGTCGTCCTGCCCGACGGCCGGGAGGCGGTGTGGGACAACGACGGCACGGCCGGGCTCGAGGCCCAGGTGATGCGCAACGGCGTCCTGGTCGGCTTCGTGTCGTCCATCCCCGGCTCGGAGAACTTCACCGACGAGCAGATCATCGACGCGATCGCCGCCGCCGACTACGACCAGCCGATCGGCCGTTCCCGTCCCACGACGCCGGCCGGCGGGCCGCCCCGCACCGACCGGATCGCCACCGCGCCACGCCCCCTCGGGCTGGCCGAGCGCCTGCGTCGCACCTTCCGGGACTGAGTGCCGGGTCAGCCTCCGGCCGGTGCGCCGGCGGAGCATCGGGACCTGGCGCGCCGGTCAGCTCTCGGCCGGTGCATCCCGGAGGGGCATCGGAACCTGGAGGCTGACCGCGCCGCGCAGGTCCAGCCAGGCCCGCTCCGGGCCGCGGACCAGCCGCAGCACCACGTCGTCGCAGGACGGGCAGCGAGCCACCAGGCCGGGCGCCGGGCCCCAGACCCGCAGCCGCGCGACGACGCTCGGCTCCCCGCACCCGCCGCAGGTGGCCACCGCCGTGGTCACATCGACCGCGAAGACCTCGCGCAGATCCCCGGCCATCGCGTTGCCGTCCAGCTCGTACCCGGTCATGACGTCCCTCCGAACCGTTCCGTGCGGATCTTCTTCGGGTCGTGCCCCAGCGCGACGAGGATGTCGGCCGACGCCTCCACGAACGACGTCGGGCCGCAGACGAACACGTCCGGCGCGAAGTCGGGAGGCCAGCCGTAGGTGTTGATCGTCGCCACGGTGAGCCGGCCCGGTGGATCGGGCCAGCCGTCGGGGGCCTTGCGGGTGTAGACGAAACGGACGTCCAGCCCCGGATCGTCACGGACCCGGCGCGCCAGCTCGTCGACGTACAGGGCGTCCTGCGGGGTGCGGACCGAGTAGATGAGCCGGAACGGCTGCCGGCCGCGTACGTCGCCGCGGGCCCGGATCATCGCCATCAGCGGCACGACACCTGAGCCGCCGGCCACCAGCAGCACCGGCGGGGGAGCGTTGCGCCACACGAACCAGCCGCCGACCGGGCCGCGCAGCTCCAGCGGCTGGCCCACCTGCAGGTCGTCGGCCAGATAGGACGAGACCTCGCCGTCCTCCACGCGCTGGACGGTCAGCTCGACCGTGCCGCCGTCCTGCCAGGCCGAGGCGATCGAGTAGCTGCGCTGGGCCGAGTAGCCGTCCGGGGCGGTCAGCCGCACGTCGACGTGCTGACCGGGCAGGTGGCCCGGCCAGTCCGGCACCCGCAGCACCAGGGTCCGAGCGGACGGCGTCTCCTGACGAGCCGCCTCCAGCACGGCGGCCCGCCAGGCCAACCTACGAGTTTTCATGGGTCTCCGCCGCCGGCCGGCTCAGTCGCCCTGGTAACGCTGTTCGCGCCAGGGGTCTCCGTACATGTGGTAGCCGGCCTCTTCCCAGAAGCCCGGCTCGTCCTGCTGGAGCATCTCGATGCCGTTGACCCACTTGGCCGATTTCCAGAAGTACAGGTGCGGGACGACCAGCCGGGCCGGGCCGCCGTGCTCGGGCGCGAGCGGCTCGCCGTCGAACTGGTACGCCACCCAGGCCTTGCCGTCGAGCAGGTCCTCCAGCGGCACGTTCGTCGTGTAGCCGCCGTAGCCGTGCACCATCGTGTAGTCGGCGGTGGTCTCGATGTTCTCGAACAGGGTGTCGATCGAGACGCCCCGCCAGGTGGTGCCGAGCTTGGACCACTTGGTGACGCAGTGGATGTCGACCGTGACGTCCTCGGCCGGCAGGGCCTGGAACTCCGCCCAGGACCAGCTGTGCTTGGCGCCGGTCTCGTCGGTGACCGTGAACTGCCAGCGGTCGAGCGGGATCCGCGGCGTCGGGCCGGCCGAGAGCACCGGGAAGTCATGGGTGAGGTACTGCCCGGGCGGAAGGTCGGGCTGCGAGGAGCGGCGCCGCCCGCCGAACCCGGGGGAGATGATGCTCATGTACTGCAGTAAACCCGATGATCATGAACGAGGACAGGCCTACCCGACGCTGAAGGTCGCGTTGCCGCCCGGCAGCTTGCGGCCGTTGTCGTCGTAGGCGGTCGCCTTGCCGACCTTGCTGGCCGGTTTGACCTTGTTCAAGGGGAACCAGAACAGCACGATCGACCGGTCCTCGCTCCAGGTGGCCTGTTCTGCCCGGACTGTCCGCCCGTCCGCGGTCACGGTGATCTTCGCCGCATCGCCGACGTAGTAGCCGAAGGCCGGGCTGGGCTTGTCGTCGACGACCATCGCCATCTCCAGGGCGTGGAAGCCCGGGGCCCGGTCCGAGCCCTCCACCTCGTTGTTGACGACGTCGACCACGAGCTGACCGGCGGTGGTGCGCCAGCCGGTGGCGATCCCGATGCTGGTGTCCGGCAGGGCGGGGTCGTCGAGCCGTTGCATCCACAGCAGCCGGTCCAGCCCGTCGGCCTTGATCCCGGTCTCGACGACGTCGCCGAACGCGTCGCCGGTGATCGGTTCGTCGGGATCCTCCAGGACCGCGGTGGCCGACGGCTCAGCGGTCCTGGCCGGCGCGGCACTCGACGGCTGACCGGCCGCGGCGATCCCCGGCTGCGACGTCTCCGGCCGGACCAGCTGGAAACCGCCCACGAGCAGGACCAGCACCGCCACCCCCGAGGCGGCGCCCACCGTGGCCCGGCGCCGGCGGCGCAACCGGCCACCGGCGGACATCACGGCGGCCAGGTCGAGCGACTTGGGTTCGAAGTCCGGCGTCGAGTTCATGGCGTCTCTCAGCTCGTCGAGGTTGTTCATGGGCGTACTCCGCTTTCCGCGCGCCGGGGTGCCGGGATGGAGACCCGCAGTTTGGCCAGCGCCCGTGAGTTGAGGCTCTTGACCGTGCCGAGGGAAAGGTTGAGCTCGCGGGCCACGTCCACCTCGGTGGCGTCGAAGAAGTGCCGCAGCACGACGACGGTGCGCTCGCGGGGGGACAGCGTCTGCAGCGCGCCGATCAGCCAGCGGCGCCGGGTCACCTCGTCGGCCATGTCCCGGGGCACGGGTCGTTCGGGGAGCTCCTCGGTCGCGTACTCGCGGATCGGGCGGCGCCACTGGTCCGTGACCAGGTTGGCCAGGACCGTGCGGGCGTACGCGTACGGGTCCTTGCGGCGCACCCGGCCCCAGGCCGCGTACACCCGGACCAGGGCGGCCTGGGCCGCGTCCTCGGCCTGATGCCGGTCACCGGTCAACAGGTACGCGGCGCGTTGCAGCCGGGCCGAGTTCGCCTGCGCGAACTCGACGAACTCATCGTCGCCTCTCACTCCCACGACGGCCAAGACGGGTCAGGGCCCGGAAAGGTTGCAGCAACCTTTTTCCGGGCCGGGCCGTCTCGGTCTGCGTCATGCACCATCCGCACATCCTGATGGAGTCGCGCAATGGGACTGTCCCGCCGATCGATCCTCGCCGTTGCCGTGACCGGCACCGCCGCCGCCATGGTGGTCACCGGAGCCGTGGCCGCCGGCGCCTCGCAGCGCAAGCCCGCACCGAGGCCGGTCGTCACCGCGTCGGCCCCGGCCTCGGCTGCTCCGGAGCCCGCGGCCGAGCCCGCCCACCAGCAGCTCGGTGACGTGGTCGACGCCGGATACCGCGCCGAGGACGGGGCCTGGGTGCTCTACGCGGTGGCCATCAAGGAGAAGGAGCTGCCCGGTACGCGGTTCGGCGTGATGGCCGGGCTGCGGCGCGGTGACGGCAGGATCACCGATGTCGTCGTCGCCAACGAGACCGAGGGATCGGACCGGGCGCCCGGCTTCCACGCCGTGCAGGGCGGCATGGAGGTCGACGGCCGGCCGTCGCCGTCGTTCGGCTACTACGCGGGTGCCGCCGCGAAGATCACCGCGCGGATCGGTGGCCGTACCGTCACCGCCCGGCAGGCCCCGTGGAGTGAGGACAACGCGGTCAAGTTCTTCTGGTTCGACCCGGCCGCGGGCATGGTCAGCGACCTGAAGGCGTACGACAGCAAGGGCCGCGCCCTGCCCGCCGGCCACAACAGCGTCGGAGTGGGTTAGTCCCAGGCGGCCCGGACCCGCTCGATCACCTCGGCGGCCTGCGCGCGCCCGGCCCGGGCCGCGGGCGCGCGCCGCGAGGGATCGAGCGGGTTGCGGCCGATCGCCGTCAGCGCCGCGTCGGTCGGGCTGACGACCGCGGTACGCACACCCGGCCCCAGCGCGGCAGCCTGCGCGGCGGGCCGGTCCGCGCGCCGGGCGGCCGCGGTGACCGGGGCGACCACCACCACCCGCTCGTAGCCGCGGGCCAGGTCGACGTTGGCGACCGACCGCACGCCGCCGTCGACGTAACGCCGGTCGCCGACGGTCATCGGCGGCCACACCAGCGGCACCGCGCAACTGGCGGCGACCGCGTCGATCAGTGACGCGCCGCTCGCGCTGTCGAAGACCTTGACCGCGCCCGTCCGCGCCTCGACCGCGGGAATGAGCAGCCGGGCGGCGGGCCAGTCGTCCCGCTTGACCCGGGAGGCGATGGCCGTGCGCCGGGCCGCCTCGGGCACCGTGCGCGCCTTGAGGGCGGCTCGGCCCAGCCGCGCCCGGCCGCGGGCCCGGTCGCCGGGCCAGACCGAGGCGAGCACGAAGCCGAGCAGCACCCGGGCCCCGATGACCGCGTCGGCGTCGCCGGTGGTGTCGGCCAGCTCGTGCTCGTACAGGGCGTCGATGCCGGTGCCGCTGGTGAGCTGGGCCGCCACGACCGAGCCGGCCGACGTGCCGACGAACAGGTCGGCGGTGCTGAGGTCGACGCCCTGCTCGGCGAGCCCGTGCAGCAGACCGATCTCCCAGGCGACGCCGGTGACGCCACCACCGCCGAGCACCAATGCGCGTTTCTCCATGCGATCTCTCTACTACCGGCACGGGGTTTGTGCCACCGGCGGCCCGGCCCTCGGTGGTCATCGAGGACGACCACGACGGCGAGCGAGCTTGCTGATTTTAGACCGCTATGTCCGTATCAGGTGGGATGATGGAGCTTCGGGGCCTGCCCCCGCGAGACCGCGGGGCCGGCCCAGTCGAGACCCGCAAAGGACTTTCCGCATGCGTGACGAATGGGACGACGACCACGACGACGAGCACGGCGACGACGAGGCTGCGGCGCTGCGCGACCGGCGCCGCAGGCGGGCGCTGATCGCGGTGACCGGCCTGGCGGTCCTCGGCGCCGGAGCGTTCCTGGTGACCGCCCAGGTGACCGACGACGGTGCGACGACGAGAGACCCGGTGGCGCTGGTGCCGGTGACGCCGGCTGTGACGCCCGCGGAATCCGTCCCCTCGGCGGTGCCGTCCTCCGTGGCCCCTTCTTCGGCGATCCCGGCGTCCTCGTCCCCGTCGGCCGCGGCCGACGCGAAGGCGGTCGCCAAGGAGATCGCCGAGGCGCGGGCGGCGGCAGCCGAGGACGGCGTGCCGTTGAAGAAGCCGGTGAAGGCGGAGGGTGACAGTGCCGCCGCGGCCGCGGCGAAGGTGGTGAACACCGGATCGCTCCGCAAGGATCGCGCGACGCTGCGGATCGTGTCCGCCCGCACCGATCTGACCGGTCAGCGCGAACTCGCCCTGGTGGCCGACGGGGGCGAGCCGGTCGGGAATGCCTTCTGCAGCCAGAACATCAAGGCGCACGCCGGGGCCGAGGTGGAGACGAACCGGAATCTGCTGATCTGCTGGCGGGTCAGCGCGCAGAAGAGCGTCTACACCCTGGCGGTCGACCTGGACGGGAACCCGTCCGAGGGGGAGAGCGTGGCGGCCATCGACCGTGAGTGGCAAGCCCTCGGGTGACCGGACCGGAGCGCGTATCCAACGGTCTTCATCACTCTGTGCATCCAAATGATTACATTTCGCTACGCTTCCCAGCGAGACGGCCCGACGACGATGGTTCATCCGAGCGCACGGGCCCACCCAATCCAGCGATGCGGTCCATCGTGACCGTAGGAGGACCTCGCATGAGCAAGTCCCTATCCACCAAACGACCCCGGCTGGCGCGTGCCGGGTTCGTGACAGGAGCGGTTGCCGCCCTCCTGTTGAGCACCATCCACGCCGCGTCGGCCGCTCCGGCCGCCGTCGCCTCGCCGACCACCGGCCCGGTCGGTGGCGGCAACACGGTCACCATCACCCTGGCGAGCTTCGTCAACACGGCGACCGTCATCGGGGCCCGGTTGCAGCCCGGCAGCGCGACCGCCTGCGCTACCTACGGCACGCCGACGACCACCAACCTCGCCGCGGCCGCCACGAAGACGGACGCCAACACCGTCACCGTCACGATTCCCGCGACCGTGACGCTCGGCACCTACCGGATCTGTGTCTACGGCCTCGCGTCGGGCTCGCTGCTCGCCACCACGGCGGCGATCGCCCAGGCCGACTACACCGTCGTCGCAGATGTCCCGGTGCTGAGCCCGCTCACCGGCCCGGCCGGTGGCGGTAACGTCATCACCGCCACGGGAACGGCGCCGTACCTCACCGGCACCACCACGCCGGCTGTGCTGTTCTCCACGGCCACCTGCCCGGCGACGTACGCGACGCCGGACGCCACCAAGATTGTGGCGACCACCACCCGGACCGACTCGGTGGCCTCGATCACCGTGCCGTCTACGGCCGTGGCTCCCAACACCTACTACGTGTGCGTCTACAAGGGCAACGTGGTCGGCACCAGTGCGCTGATCGGTGGCAGCTCCACCACCTACACCCCGGGTGCGCCCGAGGTGACGCTGAGCGGGACCACCGGCCCGAACGCGGGCGGTAACACCCTCACGACGACGGCGGCCGCCTTCGGCGATCTCACCGCGACCGCGCTGGGTGTCAACTTCTCCATCGCCGCCTGTGAGACGACCTACGAGGACACCGGCTCCGCCGCGTCCCTGGCTGGTCCCGCGACCCGCACCGGCACCACTGTCACCTTCACGGTGCCCAGCGGTGTGCTGGCCCCGGCCCAGTACAACGTCTGCATCTACAACGGTGCCACCGACGAGACCAGCGCGCTGGTCGCGGCCGGCAAGGACAAGTACAGCGTCACGCTGCCGGACGTCACCACCAGCCCGAACGTGGGGGCCACGGCCACCACCAAGACGATCACGCTCACGTCGACCAGCCCTCTCCTGAGCGGCGTCACCGCGCCCGGAGTGACCTTCTCCGTCGCGGCCTGCCCCTCGAACTACACGACCACGGGCAGCAACTTCGTGGGCACGACTCCGAAGCGGATCACCGACACGATCGGCTCGGTCGTCGTACCGGCCACCGTGGTGCTGGCCGGCGGGGCCACCACCACCGCCTACAACGTGTGCCTGTACAACGGCACGACGCCTGGTGACAGCATCCTGCTCGCCAACGCCGGCACCTACACGGTCGCGGCGCAGTTCGACGTCGCCAACGACCCGATCAACCTGGACGGCGGTCCGGCTCAGGGCGGCACGCTGATCACCGTCACCGGCACGGGCTTCCCGACCGGGGCGAACGCCATCACCGCCAGCCTCGGTGGTGCGCCGCTGCGCAACATCAAGCGCACCGGCGGCACCACGTTCACCGGTGTCACCTCGGCGCACGCCCCGGGCATGGTGGGGCTCAGCGTGACCACCGCGGCGGGCACGATCATCCGGCCGAACGCGTTCGAGTACTCCTACGGCATCACGGTCCAGCCGAACACCGCCCCGAGCGACACCGAGCGCGACATCTACGTCACCGGTGCGGGCTTCCTGGACCTGGACTTCGCCGAGGCGGGCGAACCGTCGGCCAACAGCGAGGCGCACGTCTACCTCGTCGACGGCGTGTACGACGCCACCGACACCACGGCGACCGAGAAGGACAACCCGCCGATCGCGGAGTGCGAGGCGGCTCTGGTGCTCAGTGACACCGCGCTGCTCTGCACGCTCAACCTGAAGGACAAGCTGATCCCGGCGACGGGTCTCCAGGTCGGCGGCGGTGGCACTCCGGTGCCGGACGGCGTCTACACCGTCACCGTGGTGAACACCGGTCTGGCTGCGGCTGCGGCTACCACCGCGTCGCTGACCATCAGCCAGTCGATCCTGACCAGTGGTTCCACCTTCACGGTGTCCGACTACTGATCCGTACCACGTGACCCTCAACAGACAGCGCACGAAAGCGATGGCCCGGAGCGAGAGCTCCGGGCCATCGCCGGCATTCAGCCCAGCCGTTGCCATTGTCTGTCGATCGCGGCCACGCTGTCCTGCGGCGACGGCTTGCCCTTCGGCTTGACCGCGAGCGTGTAGACGCTCTTCCGCGCGCTGGTACGCCAGCAGATCAGCAGCGTCGGATGCTGGACGGGCCTGGCGTCCACGCTGAGCCGGATCGTGTCGCTGCACCGGGCCGCGCCGACCGCCTTGCCCGGATCGGCCACCCAGCCCAGCTCCCGGTAGCCGGTGAGGTCCGCCCGCGCGGACACCACCTTGAGGGTGCCCCCGTCCTGCCCCGAGGTCGTCGTCGTGACATCGGCCGGTGCGCTCGCCGACGGCAACGGCCGCAGCACGCCGGGGCCCTTCTTCGCCGACGCGGATCTGATGGCCGCCACCCGTTCGTTGACCTCTTCCGAGGGTGGCGTCGTGGTGGGAGCCGGGCCGGCCACGATGGTGGCACTGTTCGGCACCGCGGGATCCTCGTCGGTCTGCGCGGCGATCACCGCGCCCAGGCCCACGAGGGACAGCAGTCCGGCCGCACCGATCACGGCCTGGCGACGGGCGATGCGCATGAGAGTGTCCTGTCTAGCTCCGGAACAGCGATCGGTAGACCGCCGCTGACTTCGGGTTCTTCAGGCAGGCCGCGTCCGTACGGAACAGGCTCGACTGCACCCCGCCGTCCCCGCAGTCCGAGAAGTAGGCCTCGTACGCCAGCTGTGACGCGTGCGCTGCGAACCACTGGTGCATCCACGTCACGAACGGCGGGTTCTCCTTGCCGGCGTCGCCGGTCGGCACCACGCCCCACTCGCCCACCGAGAACGGCTTGCCGCGCTGCCGGGCGAAGTCGTACAGCCAGGTCAGGCCCTCCGGGTCGGTCGCGGCCTTGTCGAACGCAGCCTTGGAAGGTGACCACGGGTAGTGGTCGTAGTTGTCGATGCCGATGATGTCCACGTACTCGTCGCCCGGGTAGCAGTTGGTGCTCACCCCGCCGCAGGTCCCCGCCGGGGTGTTGTGGGCGTTGATCGTCCAGTCCAGCAGCACGTCCGGGTTCGTCGCGCGGATGTTCGTCGCGGCGCGGCGGTAGCAGGCGATCCAGGTCTTCGGGTCGTCGGCGCGCCACGGGGACGTCTTCTCGTTGAACTCCCAGCCCAGGCGGACCACGGAGTCGCCGCGGCCGTACCGGGTCATCAGGGAGCCGAAGTTCTTCCAGTCCTGGTCGTGGTCGCCGGCCGCGCAGGCGGCCAGGTCGGCGCTCGCGCCGATCGGCACCAGGCCCTGGGACACGACCAGCATGCCGTCGAAGTCGGAGAACAGGTCGAAGGTCCAGCCCGAGCCCGCGGTCATCGCCGCCCACGACGTCCGGTCGGTGTAGGTCTGCGCGACGCGGCACGCCCGGCCCCGCGCGGTGCAGAACGCGTTGACGTGCGCCGTGTCGAACAGCGGGTCGCCGTTGACGCCCGACATCCCGTTGACGCCCGGCCAGGTGCCGTCCGCGCGGGGCAGCGCGATCAACGCCCGAGCCGAGCGGGGGCCGGCGGCCGCGGAGGCGGATGGTGCGGAGACGGACGGGACGGTCGAGGCCGACGGGACGGTTGAGGCCGACGGCGCCGGATCCCGGCGATCCTGCGCCAGGCCCACGGCGGTGGCCGCCAGCGCCATCAGGGCCGCCCCGGCCCCCAGCCACAGCCGCTTGCGGGGCGGTCGTTCGTCGGCCATCAGCGCGGACCTCCGGGGCGGTCGGAGCGTTTTGCCCTATTCTGGCAGGCTTAACGGGCGGCCGGGGCCGAGTCGCCCAACCCGCGGCGAGCGAGGATTGCCTTACCTAAAGAATGGTCGTCCTTATTTGTTCAATTCCGGCTGATACCTTTGTCTCTGCCCCGCGGAATGGTTTCCGGTGGTTTATGGTCGGCAGGGAGAAAAGGAGGCCCCACATGACTCAGATGATGGCCATGCCGCGCGTGCAGACCTGCACGGTCAGCGGATGCGGATACAACCACGACGGCTGCACGGCCTTCGCGATCACCATCGGCCGGGCCAGCTCGGAGTGCGACACGTTCATCGACACCGCCGACAAGGGCGGCATGGGCCAGGCGGAAGCCCAGGTCGGCGCCTGCAAGCGGAGCGAGTGCGTGCACAACACCGAGCTCGAGTGCCACGCACCGTCGATCATGGTGGGCGCCGGCGTGGACCGTGCCGACTGCCTGACATTCGAAGCGCGATAATTGAACCTCACCTGAGGCCATCACCGTTTCGCCGGTGGCGGCCTTTTCGCGGTCAGAAACAATTCCGGTCGCAGCTGAGTGCATGGTGCCGACCGTCGCTCCCGCCGAGGCCGGGCGCACGGATCCAGGCGCCTGGCGGCGCCTGAACGGATCCGCGCACCCTTCATTCTGCGTGAGTGGTTGACCCCGGGCCCGAGGCTGCGCTAGGTTCTTCTCAGATCGAGTTTTACTCAGGGTGAGAACGACGAGGGTGATGATGAGCGACGAGCGGGACTTTCTCGACAGCTATGACCCCGGGGCTTTCGCGCCGGTCGCGGTCACGGTCGATGTCGTCGCGCTGACCATCCGGGACGGGCGGCTGCATGTGCTGCTCGTCGAGCGGGGCGGGCATCCGTTCGCCGGTTGGCGGGCGCTGCCCGGTGGCTTCGTGCAGGACGAGACGCTCGATGCGGCCGCGTTGCGGGAGCTCGCCGAGGAGACCGGCCTGCGTCCCGGCGAGGGTGTGCTCGACCGGGTGCATCTCGAGCAGCTGCGCAGCTACGGCGACCCCGGCCGGGACCCCCGGATGCGCGTCGTCTCGGTGGCCTACCTGGCCTTCGCGCCGAGCCTGCCCGATCCGCGGGCGGGCGGCGACGCCTCGGGCGCGTTCTGGGTGCCGGTCGACGAGGCCGGGGAGCTGGCCTTCGACCACGCGGCGATCCTCTCCGACGGGCTGGACCGGGCCCGCGCCAAGCTGGAGTACACCCCGCTGGCCACCGCCTTCGTCGGCGCCGAGTTCACCGTCGCCGAGCTGCGCGCGGTCTACGCGGCGGTCTGGGGCGAGGAGCTGCACGCCGGCAACTTCCACCGCAAGGTGCTGTCGGTGCCCGGTTTCGTGGAGAGCACCGGTGAGACGGCCAGCCGGGCCGGGGAGCGTGGGGGTCCCAAGCCGCGCCTCTACCGGGCCGGCGACGCGCACCTGCTGCACCCGGCGCTGCTGCGGCCGACCCGTGAGGACGGTGTGCGGTGACGTTCGACGAGGCGGTGGCGGCCATCGGGCGGGCGGGCATGTTCGCCGAGCTCGTCGCCGCCTGTGCCCCACCGGCGGACTCCGGCTCCGGTGTTGCGGTTGTCGATGCCGGGCACGCGTACCGGATCCTGGTCAAGGTTGTGCATCCCGATGTCGCACCCGCGGGTCGCAGCCCGGCCGCGACGGCGGCCCTCGCCCGGCTGACCACGTTGTGGAGTGAGCGCGACGGCCGGCCGCTGACCACGAAGCGCGCCACCTATCGCGTCGGCGGGGTGGTCGCGACCGGGGACATCGCGCGGCTGCACGCGGTCGACGGCGACGCCGCGCTCCTCAAGCTGCCGCACCGGCCCGGTGACAACGACCTGATGCGGGCCGAGGCGGCCGCGCTGACCACGCTGGCGACCGACGGCGATCCGAGATTCCGCGCCTACGCGCCGCGGCTGCTGGAGAGCTTCACCCACGAGGACGCGGCGCGCGCCCGCCGCACCGCCAACGTCATCGCCCGGCAGCGCGGCTTCGTCCCGCTGTCCGAGGTGCACACCGCCTACCCGGCCGGCCTCGACCCGCGGGACGTCGCCTGGATGTGGCGGCGGCTGCTCACCGGCCTCGGCTGGGCCCACCGCGCCGGCCTGGTGCACGGCGCGGTCCTGCCGGAGCACGTGCTCATCCACCCGGCCGAGCACGGCCTGGTCCTCGTCGACTGGTGCTACTCGGTGCCGGCCGGCACGACAGTCCCGGCGCTGGTGGCCAAGCACCGCGCCGCCTATCCACCCGAGGTGACCGGCAAGCAGCCGGCCACCGCCGCCACCGACATCTTCATGGCGACCGGCTTGATGATGCGGCTCATCCACGACCCGCCGGCCGCGCTGCGGCGCTTCGCCCGCGGCTGCCGCTACGACAAGCCCCGCATGCGCCCGCAGGACGCCTGGCGCCTGCTGCGGGAGTTCGACGAGCTCCTCGAAGACCTGTACGGCCCCCGCCGTTTTCGCCCCTTCGCGATGCCGGCCTGACTCACAGGAGGAACAAAATGGGAAGCGGACGCTGGTCCACCGATGTCTACTCCGCCGCCGCCGGCTACCGGGCCGCGACCGGCACGAGCGCCTTCGCCTACAGCGACAGCGGGGCCCGCAAGGCCCACCCGGCGCTGGACCCGATGAACGTCGGCAAGCGGGAGAGCCGCGACAGCGACGAGCACCCGCACAGCACGCCGATCGCCGTCCTGTTCGACGTGACCGGCTCGATGGGCACCGTGCCGCGGGTGTTGCAGACCAAGCTGCCGCAACTGCTCGGCCTGCTGACCCGCAAGGGGTACGCCACCGACCCGCACGTCATGTTCGGGGCCATCGGCGACGCCACCTGTGACCGGGTGCCGTTGCAGATCGGGCAGTTCGAGTCGGACAACCGGATGGACGAGGACCTGGCCCGCATCGTGCTCGAGGGCGGGGGCGGCGGCCAGCGGCGCGAGTCGTACGAGCTGGCCATGTACTTCATGGCCCGGCACACCGACCTGGACTCGGTGGTCAAGCGCGGCCGCCGTGGCTACCTGTTCATCATCGGCGACGAGATGGCCTACCCGCAGATCAAGCCCAAGGAGGTGCAGCGGTTCGTCGGCGACAAGCTGCGCGAGCCGATCAGCACCGAGGCCATGCTGGCCGAGCTGCGCCGCAGCTTCGACGTCTACTACATCATGCCGACCGCGGCCGGCTGGGGCGGCGACGCGGAGATCCTCGGCTACTGGCGCAAGCTGCTCGGCCAGCACGTCATCGAGCTCGACGACCTCGACGCGGTCTGCGAGACCATCGCGCTGACCGTCGGCCTCGGCGAGGAGTCCATCGACCTCGACGCCGGCCTGGCCGACCTGGTCGAGGTCGGCTCGCCGGCCGGCCCGTCGGTGGGCAAGGCCCTGGCCCCGCTGGGCGCGGGCCGCGGCACGGTCGTTCGTTCCCCGCTGGAGCTGGGCGGCGCGGCAACGCCGGGCGGGAACGAACGGCTGTGAACGGCCCGGCGGGCCACGTCGCCGTGGTCGATCTCGGCTACGGCGACGCGGGCAAGGGCACGGTGGTGGACGCGCTCTGCGCTTCGGGCCCGGTCACCGCGGTGATCCGGTTCAACGGGGGAGCGCAGGCCGCCCACAACGTGGTCACCCCCGCCGGGCGGCACCACACGTTCGCGCAGTTCGGGGCGGGCACGCTGCACGGCGTGCCCACCCACCTGTCGCGTTTCGTGGTCGTCGACCCGCTGGCGCTGGCGGCCGAGGCGGCCGCACTGGGCAACCCGTTCCACCTGCTCACCGTCGACGGCGACGCGCTGCTCGCGACGCCCTGGCACCGGGCGGCGAACCAGGCCCGCGAGCGGCGCCGCGGCCGGTCCCGGCACGGTTCGTGCGGCATGGGGATCGGGCAGACCATGGAGTACGCCCTCAGCCACGCGGACGCCCCCCGGGTCGCGGACGTGTTGTCGCCCGCCCGGCTGCGCACCCGGCTGGCCGCCGTCCGCGACGCGCTGGGTGCCTTCGACGCGCCGCCGCTGGACGACGTCGTGGACGCCTTCCGGGCTTTCGGCCGGGCGGTGTCCATCGTGGACTCCGGTCACCTCGACCGGCTGCTGGCCCAGGGGCCGTGCGTCTTCGAGGGGGCGCAGGGGGTGCTGCTGGACGAGTGGCGGGGCTGGCACCCGTACACGACGTGGTCCACGACGACGTTCGACAACGTGGCGGCGCTGTGTCCCTCGTTCGAGCGGCTGGGGGTGGTGCGGACGTACACGACCCGGCACGGCGCGGGACCGTTCGTGACCGAGGCGCCGCTCGACCTGCCCGAGGCGCACAACGGCGTGGGGGAGTGGCAGGGCGCGTTCCGGGTCGGCCACTTCGACGCGGTCGCCCACCGGTACGCGGTCGAGGTGGCCGTCGGTGTCGACGCGCTCGCCGTCACCCACCTCGACGCGCCGCCCCGGGTCCCCGGCCTGCGCATCTGCACGTCGTACGACCTGGACGGCGCCCGCTGGGAGCGGATCGCCCCCGGCCCGCCCCGCGATCTGGGCCACCAGGCGGCGCTGACCGCGTTGCTCGACCGGGCCCGCCCCGGCGACCTGCACCGCCCCGCGGACTGGCCGGCCGCGATCAGTGACCTCTTGGGCGCGCCGGTGGTGCTGGAGTCGCGTGGCCCCAGGAGCACGGACAAGCGGCTCTCGTTCGCGGGTTTGGTCGGTCGCGCGGCCTGAGCCGCTCGCGCGGCCTGGCGAGCGCCGACGGAAAGCCGGTCGCCGCGAGCGTGTGCCGTATGGCCTGAAGCCGCGAGTCAGTAGCCGAGCGCGACGGCGTGCCCGTCGGTGGCCGGGTCGGTTGCGCGGTCAGGGTCGCCGTCGCCAGGTCCGTCCGCGAGATGGAGCTGCCGCCGCGCACGGTGTGGTCCAGCGCCGTGCGGTACGGCCTGGCCCCGCCGTCGGTCAGCCGGGGCGGACGCATGATCGTCCAGTCCAGACCGCTCGCCGCGACGATCCGGTCGGTGGCCACGAAATCGGTCCAGGCAGCGCGCAGGAGACGCCACAGGAGGGGCTTGACGATCCGGGCGGTCACGAAGCCGTCGTGGGAGTCCTCGATGTGGCCCGCCGCGGTCACCACCACCAGCCGCCGAACCCGGTCGCCCGCATCGCCTGGATGATCGACTCCGCGGCCGGCGCGCACACCGGCTCGTGGGCGCCCGGCCGGTGACCGAGCGCCGAGAGGACGACGTCCCGGCCGGCCACGGCGGGCTCGATCGCCGCCGGGTCCATGACGTCGGCTCGGACGACCTCCACGCCGGCGGGAAAGCCGGCGGCCGAGCGCACGACGGCAGTCTCCGACCGCACCATCCTCGCCGCCCACACCGACGGGCTGCGCAAACACGGCCTGGGTCCGCACAAGGTCAACGAGGCCGTCGCGGGATATCTGCGGGCGGAGGCGCAAGCGGGCCGCATCCGGGCCGACGCCGACCTGTACGCGGCCGCGGGACTGCTGGCCGGAGCCTGCATGCAGCACGCCTTCCTCGGGCACATGGGCTGGGTGGACCGCCGTGACGACGAAGCCGCCGCGCGGTCGTTCGCCCGTACGGTGATCGCGGGTCTGCGCGGCGAGTAGTCACCCCAGGCTGCGCCGGATCGCGGCCTCGGCCGCCGCCCAGGTCGGGGTGTGCTCGACCCAGTCCGGTGGCGGGGTGCGCTGCGGCCCGAAGAGGTAGCGGTGCGGCACGACGCCGCGCAGCGCCCGGTGCACGTCGAGCTTGTCGTCGACGAAGTGGGTGATCCCCAGCTGGGCACAGTGGACCGCCTTGTCCGGCCGTCTCAGGCAGAAGCGCAGGTGGTCGCCGGGGACGCCGGTCCGGGCGGCGAAGTCGTGGTGGTCGAGCCACTGGCGGGTGTGGCGCTGGACGCGTTCGCCGCACTTGGAGATCAGCCACACCTGCCCGAAGAGCGGGACCAGCCGGGCCAGCGTGTCGATGGCCGCGGGCACGGCCGGCGTCGCGAGCATCCGCGCCGTGTCCCCGCTGAAGAACTGGGTGTCGTGGCCGCCCGGGGCGCCGCCGCCGATGATGACCCGGCCGATGTCGACGCCGAGCCTGAGGTGTTGTGTCGTCATGAGTTCAGCCTGAACGCCGGGGCGCTAGAGCAGAACTATCGATGGGAGCGCAGCTATAGTCTGCGGTTATGAACGAGCGAGCGGTGTCGAGCGATGCCTTGACGTCTTTCGCCGTGTTCGCCGAGCACCTCAACTTCACCCGCGCGGCCGCGGAGTTGCGCGTCTCCCAGCCCGCGCTGCACGTCAAAGTCCGCAAGCTGGCCCAGGCCCTGGGCCGGCCGCTCTACCACCGCAGCGGCCGGCAGCTGGTCCTCACCGCGGACGGCGCGGCGGTCGCCCGGTTCGCCCGCGCGCACGACGAACGGCTCGCCGACTTCCTGGCCGAGTTCGCCGGTGTCGTGCCGGGCCGGCCGGTCGTACTGGCCGCGGGCCAGGGCGCCTACCTCTATCTGCTCGGTGACACGATCCGGGCGGTCCTGGCCGAGGAGCCGACCCGGCTGCGCCTGATCACCTGCGACCACCGGCAGATGCTCGCCGCGGTCCGCACCGGACAGGCGCAGCTCGGCGTGAGCGTGCTCGACGTGCTGCCCGAGGACCTGATCGCGGTCAGGCTGGCGACCTTCCCCCAGGTGCTGCTCGTGCCGGACGGCCATCGGCTGGCCCGGCGCCGCGCGGTGACCCTGGCCGACGTGGCCGGTGCCAGCCTGGTCGTGCCACCGCAGCACCGGCCGCACCGGGTGCTGCTGGAGCAGGCGCTGCGCGGCGCCGGGGTCGAGTGGACGGTCGCGGTGGAGGCCGAGGGCTGGCCGCTGATCACCCACTTCGTGGCGCTGGGCGTGGGGCTGGCCATCGTCAACGGGTGCGTGCCGGCGCCGGCCGGGCTGGTCGCCGTACCGGTCGAGGGTCTGCCGCCGGTCACCTATCACGTGGTCCACCAGCCCGCGGCGCTGTCCGATCCCCGGGTGGCCGGCCTGCTGGACCGCATCCTGGCGTAGTCCCGACCACCGTGAACGATTCCTCCGGGCGCCGGCCGATCTCGCCGTTGCGGTCGGTGACGGTGTTGCGGACCCGCCGTAACTTCGAGCTGTGAGCAGTGACGACAGTGAGCCCGTACGTCTCACCCCGCCGGCCGACCCCTGGCTGACCGAGGCGCCGACCTCGGCCATCGGCGATGCCACGGCGGAGCCCGGCGCGGCGGGCCAGGTGCCGCTCGCGGACACGGCCCGCTTCGACGACGCGGTGCCGCCCGGCTGGGTGGCCACGCCCCGGCCCGAGGAGCGGCGTGGCCGCCGGGCGACCCGGTGGATCGTGGCCGTGCTGGCGGCCTGTGCCCTGTTCATCGCCGGGATGCTCGCCATCGATCAGTTCGGGGACAGGTCCGGCGGGGGTAACGACGCACAGGCTCCGGCCCCATCGGTGGGAGCCGACTCCAGGACGAAGGCGGCTGCCACCCCCGCTGTCCAGGCGGGGGACGAACCCGTGGTCGGGGCCAGCAGCCGCCCGGCCGGCACCGGTAGCGTGACGGCGCCCAGTGCCGGCGGCGGCCCCGCGCCCAGTGCCGGCGGTCAGGTCGTGGTCTACGAGGTGACGGCCAGCGGATCGCGCAACACCGGCAGCGTGGACTACACCGACCAGAACGGCGACATCATCCGGCTGCACGGGATCGCCCTGCCCTGGCGCGTCACCTTCGAGGTGACCGGGCAGCGCAAGCCGCTGGTGCTCATCAGCCAGCGCAAGAGCGGCGGCGACGCCGGGCCGGTCACCTGCACCATCACCCTGGACGGCAAGCTCCTCAGCTCCACCACCGCTGACGGCCGGTACGCCGCGCCGCAGTGCAGCGGCTGACTACAGGTACATGCCGGTGGCCGGGGGCGTCATCGGGACGGTCACCGGCTGGGCGCCGGTGCGCAGCGCGTACAGCTCGGCCAGGGTCGCGCCGTGCGGGCCGACGCCGGCGGAGGTGCCCAGCCACGCGACTGCCTCCCCGTACGGCAGGCGCCCGACCTCGATGCTGGCCAGGCACCGCCCCGGCCGGACCACGGCGGGGTGCAGTGTGGCCAGGTCCTCGTTGGTGGTGATCCCGATCAGCGCGTTGCGGCCCTGGCCGAGCAGCCCGTCGGTCAGGTTGAGCAGCCGGGACAGCGACTGGCCGGCGCTGGCCTTGGCGTCGCCGCTGATCAGCTCGTCGCAGTCCTCGAGCATGAGCAGGCGCCAGCGCGGTTCGTCGTCGTCGCCGCTGCCCAGGGCGACGCTCATCAGGTAGGCCGGGTCGCCGAAGAGGCGTTCCGGGTCGAGCACGCAGTCGACCTGGCACCACGAGCGCCACTGCTGGGCCAGGGCCCGCAGGGCGGTGGTCTTGCCGGTGCCCGGCTCGCCGTGCAGCAGGAGCAGCCGGCCGTTGACCGCGGTGCCGTCGATGGCCATGAGCCGTTCCAGGGTGCTCGCCACCGGCCCGGCGTAGTTGCCGCGGATCTTGTCCCACGGGGCCGCGTCGATCTCGCGCTGCACCCGGCGCGGGCCGTGCGCGCCGTAGTGCCAGAAGCCGATCGGCACGCTGTCGTCGGCCGGCTCCGGCTCCTCGACGGCGTCCTCGACGGCGACGGCCAGCACCGACTCGGCCAGCTCGGAGCTGATCGCGGTGACCGTGATCCGGGCCCGGCGGCTCTGCTTCCACCGGGTGACGTGCAGTGTCCAGCCCTCGCCGACCGACAGCCGGCCGTGCCCGTCCTCCTCCACGGCGTCGCGCACGATGCGCGCGTCCTCCGTGGTCAGCAGGGCTTCGGCCCGGACGTTCTCCAGGTACCGGGTGCGGCCGAACGGCTCCCGGCCGGTGACGAAAGCGTCCAGCGCGAGCAGGTCGACCACGTCCACCAGCCGGTCACCGTCATCGACGGCACCGGACAGCGGCAGGGTGGCGGGGGCGGTCGGCGTGGCCGCCGATTCCACCAGGCGGCTGCCGGGCCGGTCGACGGACTGATGGGGGGTACGCATTACCCCATGATCGACCCGAAGTGGGGGATGAGCACCCGGTTTTCCGGCAGGTTGGCCCGAACGGGGCCGCTATGCGGCTGCTCACTCCGGTTTCCCAAGATCCGCGAGCCTCGGTAAGGTGAGGGTTACCTAACCTGAACGGAGTTCGACATGGCGACCCATCCGCTCATCTCGCGCCGGAACCTGCTCTTCGGTGCAGCGGGCGTGGCGGCCGCCGGCCTGCTCGCGGCCTGTGGCGACAGCGACAGCGGCGACAGCCCGAGCCCGGGTGGATCGTCCGCGGCGACCGGTGGCTCGTTCCCGGTCACGGTGACCCACCAGTTCGGCAGCACCACCGTCGAGGAGGCACCGAAGACGGTCGTGTCGCTCGGCTGGGGGGACGCCGACGCGCTGCTCGCCCTCGGTGTCGTCCCGGCCGGCATCCTCGACTGGTTCCAGGCCTGGCCGACCGGCGTCGGGCCGTGGGCCCAGGCCAGGCTCAACGGCGCGAAGCCCACCGTGCTCAAGGGCCCCGAGATTAACTTCGAGAGCGTCGCCACGCTGCGCCCGGACCTGATCACCTTCACCAAGAGCGCCAACACCAAGGCCGAGTGGGACCAGCTGGAGAAGCTGGCCCCGACGCTGTCCGGCCCGGCCGGCACGGCGCCGTACGGCACCACGCTCAAGGACCAGACGCTGCTGATCGCCGAGGCGCTGGGCCGCAAGGCCGAAGGGGAGGCCCTGGTCGCGGCCAACGACAAGGCGCTGGCCGACGCCAAGGCGGCCAACCCGGGATTCGCCGGCAAGAGCGTGGTCGTCGCGGCCGCGTTCAGCGGGCAGTACGGCGCGTACACCCGCGGCGACGGCCGGGTGCAGTTCATGGAGGCGCTCGGCTTCCAGAACTCCCAGAAGATCGAGGACCTCAAGCCGGCCACCTTCTACGCCGAGGTCTCCAAGGAGAAGGTCGGCCTGCTCGACGCCGACCTGACCGTCATCTTCGCCCTGGGCGCCGGCGCCGAGCTCAAGAAAGACACCGTGCTGAACAGCATCCCGTCCGCCCAGGCCGGCCGGCTGCTCATCGTCGACGACGCCGACCTGGTCAACGGCTTCTCCACCAACTCCGTGCTGAGCACCCCGTACGTCATCGAAAAGTTCGTGCCGCTGGTCAAGGCCGCCCTGGCGTGACCAGCACCGCCGCCGAGCGCGCCGGTTACACCCCCCTCGACGCCCGGGTCCGGGCCCGGGGCGGGCTGACCTCCCGTGGCCTGGGGCTGGTCGCCGCGACCGGGGCGCTCGCGGCGGTGGCCGTGCTCAGCATCGTGGTCGGCACCAAACCGATCCCGCTGGACACGGTCTGGGACGCGTTCTTCACCCACGGGGTGAACTCCGAGGACGTCCGGATCGTCCTGGACCTGCGGGTGCCGCGGACGGTCCTCGGGCTGGCCGCCGGGATCGCCCTGGGCCTGGCCGGCGCGCTGATGCAGGCGCTGACCCGCAACCCGCTGGCCGACCCGGGCATCCTCGGCATCAACGCGGGCGCGGCCACTGCCGTCGTGCTCGCCATCCGGGTGCTCGGCATCGCCTCGCTGACCGGCTATATCTGGTTCGCCTTCGCGGGGGCGGCCGGCGCGTTCGCCGTGGTCTACCTGCTCGGCACCCGCGGCCGTTCGGGCGCCTCGCCGGAACGGCTCGCGCTGGCCGGGGCCGCGGTCGGCGCCGCCCTGCTCGCGGTCACCAACGCGGTCGCGCTGCTCGACGTCACCACCTTCGACCGCTACCGGCTGTGGACGGTCGGCACGCTGGCCGGCCGCGACCTCGGCGTGTTCCGGGCGGTGGCGCCGTTCATCCTGGTGGGCGTGCTGCTGGCGCTCGCCCTCGGACCCTCGCTCAACGTGATCGCGCTGGGCGAGGACACCGCCCGCGCGCTCGGCGCCGACCTCAACCGCACCCGGGTGCTCACCGCGGTCGCCGTCACCCTGCTCTGCGGCGCGGCCACGGCGGCGGTCGGGCCGATCGCGTTCGTCGGGCTCGCCGTCCCGCACATCGCGCGCACCCTGGTCGGCCCGGACCAGCGCTGGCTGCTCCCGTACTCGCTGGTGCTCGCACCGACGTTGCTGCTGCTCGCGGACGTCGCCGGCCGGGTGATCGCCCGCCCCGGCGAGGTGCAGGCGGGCCTGATCACCGCCTTCATCGGCGCCCCGGTGTTCCTCGCCGTCATCCTGCGCCGCCGGATCGTGCCGCTGTGAGACGCCGGATCACCGTCCGGGCGCCGGGCCTCGCCGTCCGCCTCGACCTGCGCACGCTGGGGGTCAGCGGGGCCCTGCTGCTGGCTGTGGCCGCCGTCGTGGTCTGGACCGTCGTCGCCGTCGGCGTGCGGCTGCCGGTCGCCGACATCCTCGAGGTCCTCGACGGTGGCGGCCGGCGCGCCGACCGTTTCATCCTGCTCGACCTGCGCCTGCCCCGGGTCAGCCTGGGCCTGCTGGCCGGGGCGGCGCTGGCGATGTCCGGTGCGGTCTTCCAGAGCCTGTCGCGCAACCCGCTGGGCAGCCCCGACATCGTCGGCTTCACCACCGGCTCGGCCACCGGCGCGGTCGTCGCCATCCTCGTGCTCGGCGCCGGCCCGGGCGGGGCCGCGGTCGCGGCCGTCGTGGGCGGCCTGCTCACGGCCCTGATCGTGTACGGGCTCGCGGCGGTCGGCGGGGGTGCCGTCCGGCGCATCGTGCTCGTGGGGATCGGCATCAGCGCGATGCTCGTAGCGGTCAACAGCTACCTGATCAGCCGGGCCCGGGTCGACGCCGCCCAGGCCGCCGCGGTCTGGCTGGTCGGCACCCTGAACGGCCGGACCTGGGAGTACGTGCGCCTGCTGGGCCTGGCCCTGCTGGTGCTCACACCGCTGCTCCTGCTGTTCGGCCGGCGACTGCCGCTGCTGGAGATGGGCGACGACTCGGCGCAGTCCCTCGGCGTACGGGTGAACCGCTCCCGCCTCGTGCTGGTCCTGCTGGCCGTCGCGGTCTGCGCGGTGGCGACCGCCACGACCGGCCCGGTGGCGTTCGTGGCCCTGGCCGCGCCGCAGATCACCCGGCGGCTCACCGGCTCGCCGGCGCTGCAACTGCTCCCGGCGGCGATCACCGGCGCCCTGCTGATGGTGCTCAGCGACTTCGTCGCGCAACGGCTGCTGGCCCCCGCCCAGCTGCCCGTCGGGGTGGTGACCGGCGCGGTCGGCGGGGTCTATCTGGCCTGGCTGCTCGCCGGGCAATGGCGAAAGGGAAACTGATGACCTCGCGGCTGTCCGGGACCGGCCTGACGCTGGCCTACGGCGACCGGGTGATCGCGGCCGGCCTGGACGTGACGATCCCCGACGGCTCCTTCACCGTGATCATCGGACCGAACGCCTGCGGCAAGTCCACGTTGCTGCGCGCCCTGTCCGCGCTGCTCACCCCGAAGCAGGGCGCGGTGGTGCTGGACGGCGCGTCGATCGGCTCGTACCGGGCCAAGGAGGTCGCCCGGCGGCTCGGCCTGCTGCCGCAGACGGCCACCGCCCCGGAGGGCATCTCGGTCGCCGATCTGGTGGCCCGCGGCCGGTACCCGCACCAGAAACTGCTGCGCCAGTGGACACCGGAGGACGAGGACCAGGTCGCCGCGGCCATGGAGGCCACCGGCGTGACCGCGCTGGCGGACCGGGCCGTCGACGAGCTGTCCGGCGGCCAGCGGCAGCGGGTGTGGATGGCGATGGCTCTCGCCCAGCAGACCGGCATCCTGCTGCTGGACGAGCCGACGACGTACCTGGACATCGCCTACCAGATTGACTTGCTGGACCTCTGCGCCGACCTGAACGAGCAGGGCCGGACCCTGGTCGCGGTGCTGCACGACCTCAACCACGCCTGCCGCTACGCGACCCACCTGATCGTGATGAAGGCCGGACGGATCGTCGCGGAGGGCGTACCGGGGGAGATCGTCACCGCGGAGCTGGTCGAGGACGTCTACGGGCTGCGGTGCGAGGTCATCCCGGACCCGCAGACGCGGACGCCGCTGGTGGTGCCGGCGGCCCGCGCCTCGCGGGCCGCCCGCCTGACCCGCTGACGGCCCGCCGCTCAGCCGGAGATCGGGGTCAGGACGAAGACCGGGATGATCCGGTCGGTCTTCGTCTGATACTCCGCGTACGGCGGCCACGCCTCGACCGCCCGTTCCCACCACGCCGCCCGCTCCTCGCCGGAGACCTCGCGGGCCTGGTAGTCCCGCTTGACGTCACCGTCCTGGAGCTCGACGTGCGGGTTCTTGACCAGGTTCCAGTACCAGACCGGGTGGGTGGGGGCGCCGCCCCGGGACGCCACCACCGCGTACTCGCCGTCGTGCTCGACCCGCATCAGCGGCGTCTTGCGGATCTTGCCGGTCTTGGCGCCGACCGAGGTCAGCAGGATGATCGGGCGGCCCTGCAGATCCGCGGCCTCGGTGCCCCCGCTGGCCTCGAACTTCTCCGCCTGTTCCCGGGCCCAGTCCGACGGGCTCGGGGCGTACTCACCGGTCAACGGCATGATTTCCTCCTGATGGCTTGGACAGGTCGAGGGCCATGAGACCGGCTGCGGTCGGCCGGAAGCCGCAGGCCTCGACGTAGAACGACGTCAGGTGAGGCTCATAGTCGACGTGCAGCCACTGGCAGCCCGCCGCCCGGGCGCCGGCCACCGCGGTCGCCACCAGGGTGGTGCCGACGCCATGGCCGCGGGCCTCGGCGGCCACCACGGTGTCCACCAGGAAAGCGTGCACCCCACCGTCCCAGGTCACATTGACGAAGCCGACCAGCACGTCCGCCCGGTGGGCGCAGACCCAGCCCAGACTGTGCCGGTCGAGCCGGCCCTGCCAGTCGATTCCCTGGGCGGAGTACCCGAAACCAGCCGCGTGCAGGGCGTCGAGGGCGGCGTTGTCGAATCCGGCCCGCCAGCCGTAGGTGATAGTCACCGGGCCAGTCTCGGTCATGGGGTCAGCCTGGCCAGCGTCGCGGCCAGCTCGGCGTTGCGCCGGGCGAAGCCCGCCCACGGCGGCGGTGGCTCGTGCGGGGGCCGGGCGCAGCGGCGCTGGCTCCACGAGCGGACCCGGCCGGCCCGCACGGCGAACGACACCAGCCAGCCGTCGGCCCAGCCCTGCACGGTGACGTCGACCGGCTCCAGCGTCGTGACCTGCTGCGCGGCTGTCACCCACTCCAGCGCGCGGATCTCGTCCTGGACGCGGCCGGCCAGCTCGAAGGCGAGCGCGGTGGCGGCTCTGTCGCGTACCGCTTCCAGGGTCTGCCGGGCGGCCGCGACCGCGACCGGATCACGCCGCAGGACCGCCGCGACGGCCTCGGCCAGCTCCTCGCGGTCGGCGGCGTTGACACCGCGCCGGGCGGCCAGCTCCCGCTCGGCGCCGGTCAGGCCCGAGCCCGCGGCCGCGAGCGGATGCACCCGGTGCAGCGCGCTGACCGCGAGCCGGGCGCGCGTGCCGCCGAGATACGGCCCGAAGATCCGCACCCCCGCGACCGGCGGCCCGGCCTCGTGGGTGAGGCGCAGGCCGGTCGTCGCGGGCCGGGCATCAAGACGCAGGTACGCCGGGACTTCCTCGCCGCCGGCCGTCCTGTTCCACCGGGGCAGGGACTCCTCCAGCAGGTTGCGTTCGAGCCAGGCCGCCTCGTGGACCGAGTCGCAGGCCACCGCCTCGATCCGGGTCACCGCCGCCACCATCCGGCGCAGGTGCCGGCGGTCGCGCAGATCGCCGCCGTAGGACCCGACGCGGGCCCGCAGCTCGGTGGCCCGGCCGACGTAGAGCACACGCCCGCGGGCGTCGCGGAACCGGTAGACGCCCGGGTCGCGAGGTAGCCCGGCGGCCAGCCGGCGGATCGGGGAGGTCATCGCGTCAGTATCCGCCGCGGCGGCTCCGATAGCCTTCCGCACATGCCCGCGATCGGTGTCGGTGACATCACCCTCCACTACGAGGAGTCGGGCCGGGGTGCGCCGGTCCTGCTCATCCCCGGCTCGGCGGCCCGCGGCCGCACCTGGGCGCTGCACCAGGTGCCGGCCCTGACCGCCGCCGGCTACCGCACGATCACTCTGGACAACCGCGGCGTCGGCGGCAGCGGCCCGGTGACGTCCGGCCTGACGGTCGAGCAGCTGGTGGCCGACGCGGTCGCGGTGATCGAGCGCGTCGCCGGCGGGCCGTGCCGGCTGATCGGCACCTCGATGGGCGCCCACGTGGTGCAGGAGCTGCTGCTGGTCCGGCCGGAGCTGGTCACCCAGGCGGTGCTGATGGCCAGCCGGGCCCGGCCGGATGTGGTGTCGCTGGCCATGAAGGCCGCGGACCGGGCGATGACCGGTTCCGGCGTCACCCTGCCGCCGGAGTACGACGCGGTCAACCGGGCACTGCAGAACCTGTCGCCCCGCACCCTCGAAGACCCGGAGAGCGCGCAGGACTGGCTGGACATCCTGGAGGTGACCCCGACCGACTGGGCCGACCCGGGTCTGCGCGCGCACGTCGGCGTGACTCTGGACACCGACCGGCGGGCGGCGTACCAGGGCATCCGGGTGCCGACCCTGGTGGTGTCGTTCGGCGATGACCTGATCGCGCCCCCGGCCCGGGGCCGCGAGCTGGCCGACGCGATCCCGCAGGCCCGGTACGCCCGCATCGCGGACGCGGGTCACTACGGCTACCTGGAGCAGCCGGCGGCGGTCAACGACGCGATCCTGGGGTTCTTCGCCGGTGCTTGACCGCATCCTGCCGCCGGCTGTGCGGACGGCTGACGCCCGCTCGGACCCGCCCGCGTCGCTGTTCCCGGCCGAGGCCGCGCTGGTGGCGAACGCCGTGGAGAAGCGCAAGCGGGAATTCACCACGGTACGCAATTGCGCCCGGCTGGCGCTGGCCGAGCTCGGATTCCCGCCGGCCCCGATCCTGCCCGGTGTCCGCGGCGCGCCGGTCTGGCCGGACGGCGTCGTGGGCAGCTTGACGCACTGCGCCGGCTTCCGGGGGGCCGCGGTGGCGCGTACGTCGGAGGCCGGGGGGATCGGCATCGACGCGGAGGAGCACGGGCCGCTGCCGGACGGGGTGCTGGAGCTGGTGGCGTCGCCGGACGAGCGGACGCACCTGGCCGGGCTGGCGTCGGCGCGGCCGGAGGTGCAATGGGGCCGGCTGCTGTTCAGCGCGAAGGAGTCGGTGTACAAGGTGTGGTCGCCGCGGACGGGGGAGTGGCTGGGCTTCGAGGAGGCCGAGGTGAGCTTCGAGCCGGAGACGGCGACGTTCACCGCGCGGGTGCTCGTGCCGGGGCCGTTGCCGGTGCTGACCGGTCGCTATCTGGTCGAGGACGGTCTCGTGCTGACCGCGATAGCCCTGCCGCCGCTATCGTCGCTGACATGAGTGTGTTGCTGCCCGCGCCCGTCCAGGCTGTCTTCGACGCGACCAACGCGGGCGACACCGAAGCGTTCCTCGCGGCTTTCGCGCCGGACGGCGTGGTCGACGACTGGGGCCGGGCATTCCGCGGCCACGAGGCGATCCGGCGGTGGAGCGACGGCGAGAACATCGGCGTTCACACGACCTTCGACGTCACCGAGGTGGCGGTGCAGGACGGCGCCTACGTGGTGACGGCGACGGTGGGTGGTGGCGGCTTCAACGGGCCGAGCCACTTCACGTTCCAGGTCACGAATGAGCACGTGACCCGGATGACGATCAGCGCCTGACACCGCTCAGCGGTCGGCGAACCGTTGGGCGAAGGCCATCAGGTCCCGCCGTTCGATCGCCGCCGCCATCAGGTCCGGGAACGCGTCCGGTGTGCACGCGAAAGCCGGCACACCCAGCGCCGCCAGCGCCGCCGCGTTCTCGTGGTCGTAGGCCGGCGCACCCTCGTCCGACAGCGCCAGCAGCACCACCACCTGCACGCCCGCGGTTTTCATCTCCGCCACCCGGCGCAGCATCTGCTCCCGGACCCCGCCCTCGTACAGGTCGCTGATCAGCACGAAGATGCTGTCCCGGGGCCGGGTGATGAGCTGCCGGCTGTAGCCGATGGCCCGGTTGATGTCGGTGCCACCACCCAGTTGCGTGCCGAACAGCACCTCGACCGGATCACTGAGCTCCTCGGTCAGGTCGACCACCGCCGTGTCGAAGACCACCAGCGACGTCCGCAGGGACCGCATCGAGGCCAGTACGGCCGCGAACACCCCGGAGAACACCACCGAAGCGGCCATCGAGCCGGACTGGTCGACGCAGAGCACCACGTCCCGCTGGATCGCGGTGGCGCGCCGGCCGTACCCGATCAGCCGTTCCGGGATGATCGTGCCCGGCCCCGGCTGGTAGTGCTTGAGGTTCGCCCGGATCGTCCGGTCCCAGTCGATGTCGGCGTGCCGCGGCCGGTTGATCCGCGCGGCCCGGTTCAGCGCGCCGCTGACCGCCGCCCGCGTCTGCTGGGCGACCCGCTTCTCCAGCTCGGTGACCACCTTGCGCACCACCTGCCGGGCCGCGTCCTTGGTGCGTTCCGGCATCACCCTGTTCAACGAGAGCAACGTGCCGACCAGGTGCACGTCCGGCTCGACCGCGGCCAGCATCTCCGGCTCCAGCAGCAGCCGGGTCAATTCGAGCCGTTCGATCGCGTCGGCCTGCATCACCTGCACGACGGTGCTGGGGAAGTACTCCCGGATGTCGCCGAGCCACCGGGCCACCTTCGGCGCCGAACTGCCGAGCCCGGCCGAGCGGGCTGTCCGGCTGCCCTCGCCGTCACCGCCGCCGTCGTACAGGGCTGCCAGGGCCGCATCCATCGCACCGTCGCGGCCCTGGGCCGTACCGAGCGACTCCTCGGCCGGGCCGCCCAGCACGAGCCGCCAGCGCCGCAGCCGCTCGCGCCGGGCGGGATCTTCGCTGTCCGTCATGAGACCTCCCGGCCCAGCAGCGCACTCAAGGTCGGCAGCACCAGGGCCGCCCGGTCGTGGTCCAGCACCAGTGCTTCGCCGGCGGTGCCGCCCGCGCCGCCCGGATCGGCGACGCGCTCCCCGATCGCGCGGCGCTCACCCGCGGCGAAAGCCCCGAAGGTACGGCGCAGCAACGGCAACACGTCGTCGAACGCGTCGGGTGCGATGTCGGCGAGCCACCCGTCGAGCAGTTCGAGCAGCGAGTCGTCGTGCACGAGCAGCAGTCCACCGCCGGCGAGGAAACCCTCGACCCAGGCGGCGCCGTGCGCGGGTGGCGTGCCGACGGTCAACGGCAACCGCAGCCGCCGCTGGACTTCGGCGGTCCCGAGCCGGCCCGCGTCGAGCAGCAGCCGGGTGAACCGCCCGGCGAGCAGCCCGTGCAGATCCGCGCGCCGGGAGGCCGACTCCAATGTGGTCAGCCAGCGGTCACGCAGCTCGTCGTCGTCGAGCAGGCTCACCGCGGAGTGCACGCCGTCGATGTGCACCCGCAACTCCTTGGCGGCCTCGTCGGACAACGAGCCGACGGCGGACGGCAACCCGGCGCAGACCCGGGTCAGCAGACTGGCCGTGACGGTGGCCAGCCCGGCGACATCGGTGCGCCGGACGTCGCCGTACCGCAGGGTGCGGGCCAGGGCGGGAATGGCGGCCATCAGGTGGTTGATGTCGGCGTCGAGCGCGGCCCGGGTGTCGAGCGCGGCCAGCACCGGCGGGTACGCGTCCGCGAGGTCGGCGAGCAGGCACACCTCGACGAGCGCGGTCACGTCACCGAGCGACGCCGCTTTACGGGCCGCGTCGGTCACCTTGGTGGTGGCCGCGGCGACGACGGTGGTGCCGTACATGCTGCCCTCGACCAGCTGGACGGCGAAGTCCGGCAGCCACCGCAGCCGCCACTGCTCCCGGAACGTGCCGGTGCCGCGCTGCGTCGTGTCGGCCTCGCCCCACGGCACCCCGATCGCGCGCAGCCGGTGCAACAGCCGGCTGCGGGCCAGATCGATGTCGCGGCGCAGGTCAAGGTCAAGAACGCGTTCGAGCGCCTCGGCCTTGAGCCGCACGGACCGCTGCTGCGCGGCAAGATCCCGGGCAAGCGGTACGGCGGGCATGGCATCAGGCACGGCGCCGAGCCGCTCACCGACCACCAGCCGCCGATCGATCAGCTCGACCCGCAACGGCTCGCCCTCGCACATGACCGCCTCGGCAGCCTCGGTCACCTCGGCCAGCCCGGCCAGCGGCCGCCCGCGAACCCCGGCCAGCGCCTCGGCGAGCCGGGTGGCCTCGATGACATGCGCGGAGGAGGTGGGCACGCCCTCGGCCCGGAGCACCTGAGCGGCATCGACAAGCCAGCGCGGCACAACATCGTCACCGGTGGTGAACAGGTGGTGGTACCAGCCCGGCGACCGTACCCCGGCGCCGTAGCCGGACCAGGAAGCGAGCCGCCCGTACGTCCACGGCACCCAGGTGAAGACGACCTTGGCCTTCTTCCGCCCCTTGAGCAGAGCCGCATCGTCCCGCGCGGTGACCTTCCGGGCGAGCGCGGGCACGTGCCAGGCCCCGCAGACCACGGCGATGTTCTCGTGGGTGCGGCGCACCTCCCGCAGCACCGTGCGCATGTAGGCCTCCCGCAACAGATCCTCGGGATCCTCGGGCGCGTTCTCCCGGATGGCGGTCATGGCCTCCGCGATGGCCTCGAACGCGGGCATCCCCCGATGCTCGACAACGTCCTCCCACCATCGCTCGGGATCGTCATAACCGGCCGCGGCGGCCAGCTCCCCGATGGGGTCGACCGGGCGCAACCGCGGAACGGGCTCGTCGCCGACGGCTTGGCCGGGGATCTCGCGCTCACTGTCCACAACAGACCTCAGGCCGGCCTGGGCGGCAGGGGAGTTCGCGCTGTCGTGGCGGGCGGGGGGCATGCCGGGCGGGCTTGCCAGTTCTGGGCCGGAGGGGTTTAGGTCGTCGGGCACGGATGGGGCTTCGGCGGTGTTCGGAAGGGCCGCGGGTCCCGGTAGGACGGCGCCCGGCGAAGCCGGGTCGGGAGACGGACGGGTGCCCGTCAGCGCCCGGCGGGGGAAGGATTTAGTCGGTGTCGGTGTCGGTGTCGGTGTCGGTGTCGGTGTCGGTGTCGGTGTCGGTGTCGGTGTCGGTGTCGGTGGCGGGCCCGGCACCGGGAGGGTGGTGCCGCCCGCCGGGTCCGGGAGCGGGTTCATGGCGCCGCCTGCCAAGCCCGGGTTCGGAGGCAAGGCGCCGCCTGCCGGTGCCGGGTCGGGAAGTGGTCCAGCACTTGGTAGTGCCGCGTTGGAAAGCGGGCCGGCACCCTGTGGTGCCGGGTCCGCCGGTGGCGGTCCGGCCGATGGCGGGGCGTCGTGGGGAAGCGAGCCGGCACCCGGTGGGCCCGGGTCGGGAAGCGAACCAGCACCCGGTAGGCCCGCGTCGGGAAGCGGGCCAGCACCCAGTTGTGCCGGGTCGGGACGCGACCCAGCACCCTGTGGTGCCGGGTCTGCCGGGGGTGGTTCAGCCGACGGCGAGGCGTCGTGGGGAAGCGAGCCGGCACCCGGTGGTGCCGGGTCCGGAGGCGGCGGCCCAGCCGACGGCGGCGCATCGGGCGTCCGGTTGTCGGTCAACCGATACGCATACGGCAGGTCGAAGAACCGGACCGGCACCCCCCGCTCCGCCGCCCACCGCATCGCCTGCCATTCCGGGGAGAACACCGCGAACGGCCAGAACGCCGCCCGTCCCGGGTTTTCCGCCGCGTAGCCCAGCAGCGCCACCGGTGGTTCCAGGCCGGGGTCGGCCACCCAGCGGACCAGGTCGTCCGCTTCCGGGGGGCCTTCGATCAGGACGATGTCCGGTTGCTGGCGGTCGAGCTCCTGCACCACCGCCCGGGCCGAGCCGGGGCCGTGGTGGCGGATGCCGTAGAGCCGTTCAGGCATCGCGGGCGGCTCGGTAGAAGTCGCGCCAGCCGGTGCGTTCGCGGACGACTGTTTCCAGGTATTCGCGCCAGACGACGCTGTCGGAGGCCGGGTCCTTGATGACCGCGCCCACGATGCCGGCGGCTACGTCGCTGGGGTGCAGGTGGCCGTCGCCGAAGTGGGCGGCCAGGGCCATGCCGCTGGTGATCACCGAGATCGCTTCGGCCGGGGACAGGGTGCCGGTGGGGGATTTCAGCTTGGTGCGGCCGTCCTCGGTGAGGCCGGTGCGCAGCTCGCGGAAGATCGTCACGACCCGGCGGATCTCCTCCAGGGCGGTGGGGACCTCGGGCAGGTCCAGGGACTTGCCGAGCTGGCCGACCCGGCGGGCGACGATCTCCACCTCTTCGTCGGCCGACGCCGGCACGGGCAGGACCACCGTGTTGAACCGGCGGCGCAGCGCGCTGGACAGCTCGTTGACGCCGCGGTCGCGGTCGTTGGCCGTGGCGATCAGGTTGAAGCCGCGCTGGGCCTGGACCTCGGTGTTGAGCTCCGGGACCGGCAGGGTCTTCTCGGACAGCACGGTGATCAGGGCGTCCTGCACGTCGGACGGGACGCGGGTCAGCTCCTCCATCCGGGCGATGGTGCCGGTCTGCATGGCCCGCATCACCGGGCTGGGCACCAGGGCCGCCTCGGACGGGCCCTCGGCGATCAGGCGGGCGTAGTTCCAGCCGTACCGGATGGCTTCTTCGGCGGTGCCGGCCGTGCCCTGCACCAGCAGGGTCGAGTCGCCGGAGATGGCGGCGGCCAGGTGCTCGGACACCCAGGTCTTGGCCGTGCCGGGCACGCCGAGCAGCAGCAGCGCCCGGTCCGTGACCAGCGTGGACACCGCGACCTCGATCAGCCGGCGCGGCCCCACGTACTTCGGGGTGATCTTGGCGCCGTCGCCGAGCAGGTACGTCACCACCGCCTGCGGGGACAGCCGCCAGCCGGGCGGGCGCGGGCGCTCGTCCGTCGCGGCGAGCAGGGCCAGCTCCTCGGCATACTGGTCCTCGGCGTGCGGTCGCAGTGCGGTCACTCGGGCTCCCTGTGTGTCCCTGCGGGCGGTGGGGTGATGCCGGGAACGTTACTCAGGCCCCCCGACAAGATGGGCCGGTCAGCGCAGCTCCTGCAGCATCTCGTAGCGGAAGTCGAGGATCCGGGCCAGGTCGGCCACCGGGCGGACCCGGGACACGTCGCCCTGCTGCTGATCGAGCTCCTCGGCCAGCCGCGCCACCGGCACCGCGTAACGGGGCGGCATGGCCGGCGCGGCCGCCCGGCACAGCTCGGCCAGCTGCCAGCTGTGCTTGTCCGTCCGCGCGCGGTGGGCGATCGTCTCGACGACCGCGACCGCCAGCTCCTCCGGCCATTCGCCCGGGTGCACCGCGAGCAGCCGGTGGGCCAGGTGGTCCTCGCGGCGCAGGAAGTCGGCGGCGATCCGGGCCAGGTCGGCGGGTGGCAGCAGCAGGTGCAGATCCCACCGCACCGCCTCGCGCAGCTTGGCCGCGTCATCGCCGGTGTCGTTGAAGACGAGCGCCGTGGCCCACTCGGACTCGGCCTGGACGATGGCGGCCTTGGCCCAGCCGTGCAGCAGCGGCGTCTCCCAGTCGTGGCCGCGGGCCAGGGCCACAACCGCGGCGGGGCTGCGGCCGAATGCGGCGGTCCAGCTGCTCAGCGGCGTGCCGGCGATGACCTCCTCCAGCAGCCAGGCCTGCACTCCCGTGCCGCGCGCGGGCTGTGCCGCCACGCCGTCGCGCCGCAGCTCCGGCGTCAGCTCCGCGGGCGGGGTGACGACGAGCCGGCCTTCCCAGCGCACCGCCTCGTGCGCCCGCACAGTCATCCGTCGGGCCAGCGCTGATCCGGGAAGTCGTTGCAGCAGGTCGAGAGCGGTCTCCCGGACCTCCTTGCGGCGGTCGTCGAGCGTCTGCTCCAGGAAGGCGTCGTCCGCCGGGGACAGGCCGGTGTCGAGAGCGGCCACGAAACGGGCGCGGTCGTCGGGCGCCTCCGTCGCCCAGGTGCTCTGCAGCAGAGCCAGAGCGGCGGCCGGATCGGTGGCGCGCAACCGGGACAGGTACGCCAGCCGTTCGCCCGCCGTGCCGGTCTCCCACACCTCCGGATCGCTGGGCACCCCGGCCGCGGGGGCCTCGTCGCGCAGCCACCGCCAGTCGGGCCGCATCGCGGCCAGCCAGGTGCCGCGGTTGCCCGCCACCTTGCCGAGCGCGGGCCGGATCGCCGCGTTGCGCCGGCCCGCGTCCAGCAGCGCCGGCAGCGTCTCGGGCGGCACGTGGCCGCCGTGCGTGGCGGCGGCCGTGAGCCACTGGGCCAGCAGCTCCTGCACCTGCTGAGCGCCGCCGGGCGCCGCGCCGTCGGTGAGCAGGCGGATCAGCCGGGCCTCGGCGGCCTGGGGGAACGGGGCATCGACCTCCGCGGGCGCGGGCTCGACCGGCGCATGGCCGAGCTCCGGGGTGACCCCGGCCCGGCGGTACGTCAGTGCGGTCGCCGCGGCCTCCAGCAGCGAGGTCTGGCCGGTGTGCAGCTCGCGGTCACCGATGTGGACTGTCGGCGAGGCCCACGGCCGCCGAGCCGTCCCCACCAGCGCCGCCGCGAGCAGATCGGCCGGCAGCTCGGGCCGGCGTGCCGTTGCGGGGCCGGGGGCCGGTGCGGCGGCCGGGACGTGCCGGCCGTGGACCCAGGCGGCGAGCGGCCGCAGCCCTGCGGGCGACCATTCACCCGCGACGGTGGCCGGTGCGCCCCCGGCCGCCGCCAGCAGCCACCAGGGCTCTCGATGGCCGGGCGCCAGCGGCAACGACTCTCCGGCGGTGTCGGTGAGGAACCCGTCGGCGCTGGGCGCGACGCCGCCGAGCAGCATCGGCGCGTCCGTCCGCCACGGCTCGGCCGCGACCGTGGTCGCCCAGCCGGCCAGGGCGGACCGCAGCCCGGCCGCGCCGGCCGGCGCGGTCAGTGGCCGTGGTGGGCCGAACTGCTCGCGCACGAGCGCGCGCAGCGGCGCGGCCCCGGGATAGAAGCAGAGCGCCGCGTCGAGGACGCTGCCCGGCACGAGTTCGGCGGACAGGGACTGGCCCGGCGCGGCGAACGACAGGACCAGCGCGAACCGCCGGGTCGTGGCCCCCAGCAGCCAGGTGCGCCGGGTGGTGATCGCGCCCTCGTCGCTGTCGACCTGGCCCAGGATCTGCCAGTGGTCGCGGACCGGCGTCGTCGCGAGCACGTCCTCCTGGCTGACCGGGAAGCCGATCCGGGACCGGACCGTGGCGGCCAGGGCGGGCGGCAGAGAGTCGAGGCGTTCGTGACCGGCGACCAGCAGGCGGATCATCGCGAGGCCGCCGAGCAGCCGGTCGGCCCAGTGCGGGCCGACGCCGGCCGCGCCACCGAGGCGCCGGACCGCCGAGGCCACCGTGGGGGCCTGCGCGTCCACGAGGCGGGCGGCCATCGTCTCGTACGGCTGGCGCCCCGCCTGTTGCGCCCCGGCCAGCCCCTGCTGCACCTGGTCGTCCAGCCATCGCCGCAGCTCGGCCATCCCCGTCGCGACCCGCTCGGCGCGCTGCTGCCCGCGCTTGCGGGCACCTTCCGGGTCCACCGGCCCGGGCTGCCGGGGTGCGGCCCGCGCCGCCCGGCCCGCCAGCCATTCCGTCACGAAGGCCGGTGCCGTGCCGGCCGGCTCGATCCCGCCGCCCTCGGCCCAGAGCAGGAGCAGCCCCAGCGCGTGCTTGCACGGGAACTTCCGGCTCGGGCAGGAGCACTTGTAGGCCGGGCCGGCCAGGTCGACGCACACCTGATAGGGCTGCCGGCCACTGCCGCGGCAGAGCCCCCACAACGCCTCGCCGAGCAGCCCGGTCTCCTGCCACTTGGCGGCGCTGCTGACCCCGCGCGCACCCTTCAGCGAGCTCGCGTCGGGGGCGAGCGCGGTGACTCGGGTGGCACTCCAGCGTTCAACGGGCACTGTCGCACTCTAGGGGCCGGGTACGACAAAACGCGGCCAACTAACTAGTTAGTCGGCTAGGCTGGCCGGCATGGTCCGCGATGCTGAGGACACCAGGAGGCGGCTGCTGGAGGCCGCGGCGACCGAGTTCGCCGAGCGGGGCATCGCCGGTGCCCGGGTCGACCGGATCGCGGCCGCCGCCGCGGCCAACAAGGCGCTGATCTACTCCTACTTCGGCAACAAGGAGGATCTGTTCGACGCCGTGTTCCACGCGCTGGTGGTGGACACCGTCGAGGACGTGCCGATCGATGCGGACGATCTGCCCGGCTACGCGGCCCGGCTGTTCGACCGCGTCCAGCAGCAGCCGTACGCGTTGCGCCTGGCCCTGTGGCACTCCCTGGAGCGCGGCAGCGCGACCATGCCGGCCGCCGTCGTCGCGGCCGACGAGCAGAAGGTCGCCGCCATCGCGGCCGCGCAGCGGGCCGGCCGGATCAGCGACCGCTTCCCGCCCGGGGAGCTCCTGGCCGTGGTCACCGGCCTGTCCGTGCTGGGCTCGCCGGATCTGGTCCTGACCCACACCGCGGGGCCCGACGGCCTCGCCGCACGCCGCCGGACGGTCGTCGAGAGCGTCCGGATCCTCACCGCGAAGGACTCCCCATGAAGGTCATCATCTTCGGCGCGACCGGCATGGTCGGTCAGGGCGCGCTGCGCGAGAGCCTGCTGGCCGCCGACGTCGAGCAGGTGCTGTCCGTCGGGCGCCGGCCGACCGGGGTCCGGCATCCGAAGCTGCGCGAGGTCACCCTGGCCGACTTCACCGATCTGACGCCGATCGAGGACGAGCTGCGCGGCTACGACGCCTGCTTCTACTGCCTGGGCGTCTCCTCGGTCGGGCTCGACGAGGCGGCGTACACGAGGATCTCGTACGACTATCCGGTCGCGGCCGCGCACACGCTGGCCGGGCTGAACCCGGCGACGACCTTCGTCTACGTGTCAGGCGCGGGGACCATGCCCGACGGCCGGCAGATGTGGGCGCGGGTCAAGGCCCGGACGGAGATCGAGGTCATCAAGACCTTCCCGAACGGGTACGGCTTCCGTCCCGGCTTCATCCAGCCGACCCACGGCGCCACCTCGAAGACCGGCCTCTACCGGGTGATCTACACGCTGTCCGCGCCGCTGATCCCGGCCCTGTTCAAGATCGCGCCGAAGTACGTGACCAGCACCGACCGCCTCGGCCGGGCCATGCTCCGGGCCGCGCGCACCGGTTTCGCCACCCGCATCGTGGAGAACGCGGACCTGCGCTGACGTCCCGGCCAGCACCGCGCCGAAGGCGAGCAGCATGCCCAGCACCTGCACCGGCGTGAGCCCCTGACCCAGGGCGGCCCACCCGACGGCGGTCGCCACCACCGGCGAGAGCAGCGCGAGCAGCGAGACCCGGGCCGCGGGCAGGCGGTCCAGGCCGCGGAACCAGATCGTGTACGCCAGCGCGGTGCCGACCAGCGACAGGTACGCGTACCCGGCGACGTTCACGCCGGTGAGTGTCGCCGGCAGTCCTTCGACGCCGAGCGCCAGTGGAGTGAGCAGCAGTCCGCCGGCGGTGAGCTGCCACCCCGTGGTCGTGAGCAGTGACGCGTCCGGGCGTCCCCAGCGCTTGGTCAGCACCAGGCCCAGGGCCATCGACGCCGTCCCGGCCAGCCCGGCCAGCAGCCCGATCGGGTCGAGCCGGGCTTCGGCGGTCAGCACGGCGAGCGCGACCCCGCCCGCACCGACCACCGCGGCCAGCACCGTCCGCAGCTGGACCCGCTCGGTCAGCAGCAGCACGGTCAGCCCGGCGACGAGCAGGGGTTGCGCCGCGCCGAGCACCGCCGCCATCCCGCCGGGCAGCCGGTACGCGCTCACGAACAGCAGAGCGAAGAACACGCCGATGTTGAGCGTCCCGAGCACCGCCGAGCGCCACCACCAGTCGCCGCGGGGGAGCCGGCGGGTCAGGGCGACCAGCAGCAGCCCGGCGGGCAGGGCGCGCAGCGCGGCGGCGAGCAGGGGCCGTCCAGGCGGCAGGAACTCGGTGGTGACGGCGTAGGTGGTGCCCCAGACGACCGGGGTCAGGGCGGTGACCAGCAGAACCGGCGGGCGCATCCGAACTCCCTCGACGAAAAGTATCTCGACATCAAGAGACTTGCCCATGATTGCCTTCTTGTCAAGAAGCTCGACATCGAGAGAATGGGGTGGTGGCACACACCGACGGCGTCGACCGGATCACCGAGCAATGGCGCCGCGAGCGTCCCGACCTGGAGACGACGGCGATGGCGGTGTTCGGCCGGATCTACCGGCTGGCCCGGATCGCCGGTGACGAGGGCGAACGGGCGTACGCGGACTTCGGCATCGGCCGCGCGGAGTTCGACGTCCTGGCGACGCTGCGCCGGTCGGGGGAGCCGTACGAGCTGTCGCCGGGGGCCCTGGCCGCCTCGATGATGCTCAGCACCGGCGGCACCACCGCGCGGCTCGACCGGCTGGAGAAGGCCGGCCTGGCCGAACGCCGCCCGTCACCCTCGGATCGCCGCGGCGTGCTGGTCAGGCTGACCCCGAAGGGCATCGACGTGGTCGACCGGGCCGTGGCCGCCGGTCTGGCCCGGCAGCAGAGCCTGCTGAGCCACCTGTCACCGGCCGACCAGCGCCGGCTGGCCGACCTGCTCAGAGCCGCGCTGGAGCCGCACGACAGCTAGGGCTTGCGGGCGACCGCGCCGTACATGGCGATGTGGGCCGGGTCCGGGCGGGGCTCCGGCTCGGACTCCGCGCGCCACTCGCTGACCGGGGTGACACCCGGCTCGACCAGCTCCAGCCCGGTGAACAGGTCGGTGAACTCGGCGCGGTCCCGGGGCCAGATGTTGGTCACGCCGGCCGCCAGCGCGGCGTCGTAGTCCGCCGCCATCTTCGCGGGCAACGGGTCCTTGGTCGCGTTGGTCACCACGAGGAAACTGCCGCTGGGCAGCGCGTCCATCAGCGCGCGGACGATCGGCCGGCCGGCGCCGTACCCCTGGACGAAGTGCAGCACCGCGACCAGCATCAGCGCGACCGGCTCGCCCAGGTCGAGGGTCGCCCGCAGGTCCGGGTCGGCCAGGATCTGCTCGGGCGACCGCAGGTCGGCCTCGATGTAGGTGGTGCGGCCCTCGGGCGTGCTGGTCAGTAGCGCCCGGGCGTGCACCATCACCATCGGGTCGTTGTCGACGTAGACGACCCGGCTCTCCGGCGCGATGCGCTGCGCCACCTCGTGGGTGTTGTCCGCCGTGGGCAGGCCCGTGCCGATGTCCAGGAACTGCCGGATGCCCGCCTCCGCGGCCAGGTGGCGGGTGGCCCGCTGCAGGAAGCGGCGGTTCTCCAGCGCGGCCAGCCGGGCCGTCGGGAAGGTCCTGAGGATCTCGTCGCCGGACGCCCGGTCGACCGCGAAGTTGTCCTTGCCGCCGAGCCAGTAGTTGTACCGGCGGGCGGGCTGCGCGGTCGTGCTGTCGATCTGGTCGCTCACGGGACCTCCAGGGTGGACACCGGAGGAGATCCTATGCGGCCGCTCCGTGCCCGGCGGGGACGACCTCCGCGTCCTTGGGCGGCGGGGGCGGGGTGCCGTCGCCGAACGGCCGGCCGCCGAGCGCCTCGCGCCCGTGCTCGGTGAGCCAGTTGCCCAGGTCCGGGCCCGCCGGCACGATCCCGGTCGGATTGATGTCGCGGTGCACCTCGTAGTAGTGCTGCTTGATGTGCACGAAGTCGATCGTGTCCCCGAAGCCCGGCGTCTGGAAGAGATCCCGCGCGTACGCCCACAGCACCGGCATCTCGGTGAGCTTCTGCCGGTTGCACTTGAAGTGGCCGTGGTAGACCGGGTCGAAGCGCACCAGCGTGGTGAACAGCCGCACGTCGGCCTCGGTGATCGTCTCCCCGGCCAGGTAACGCCGGCCGGACAGCAGCTCGGAGAGCTTGTCGAGCCGGTCGAAGAGCCGGTGGTACGCCTTCTCGTAGGCCTCCTGGGTGCCGGCGAAACCCGCGCGGTAGACGCCGTTGTTGACGTCGGCGAAGACGAACTTGTTCACCTTGTCGATCTCTTCGCGCAGGTGCTCCGGATACAGCTCGGGAGCGCCCTCGCGGTGGTACTTCTTCCACTCCAGGCTCAGGTCGACGGTGATCTGCGGGAAGTCGTTGGTGATCACCTGCCCGGTCGGCACGTCCACGATCGCGGGCACGGTGATGCCCTTGTCGTAGTCGGGGAACCGGGCCAGGAAGGCCTCCTGGAGCCGTTCGATGCCGAGCACCGGGTCACGGCCGCCGGGGTCGAGGTCGAAGGTCCAGCTGCGCTCGTCGTGGGTCGGGCCGGCGATGCCCATGGAGAGCACATCCTCGAGCCCGAGCAGCCGCCGTACGATGATCGCCCGGTTGGCCCACGGGCAGGCGCGGCTGACCACGAGCCGGTAGCGGCCGGGCTCGACGGGATAGCCGTCGCGGCCGTCGGCCGTGATCCGGGTGGCGATGTAGCGCTGGTCGCGGGAGAACTCACCGGACGGGTTGACGTAAGCCATGACGCTATCGTGCCCCGGCAGCGGGGTGCGGCAACGTCAACGCGTCAATTTCGGGGAGACGCTGGTCGCACGGCGGGGAAGCCGCTTTTCTGGCAGGGTTGACCGATGAACGCGAAGATCTCGAATTACCTCGCCCGCTGGACGGCCTGGGTCCCGATCCTCGCCACAGTCGCCCTGGTCCTGACCTGGGGCCGCGACCTGCCGCCGCCGGCCGTGATCATCAGCGGTCTGCTGCTGGCCGGCGCCGTGCTGGCCGCGGTGCACCACGCGGAGGTGGTCGCCCACAAGGTCGGCGAGCCGTTCGGTTCGCTGGTGCTGGCCGTGGCCGTGACCATCATCGAGGTCGCCCTCATCGTGACGTTGATGATCA
Source organism: Actinoplanes sp. NPDC004185 (assembly GCF_053603475.1). Taxonomy (NCBI): domain Bacteria; kingdom Bacillati; phylum Actinomycetota; class Actinomycetes; order Micromonosporales; family Micromonosporaceae; genus Actinoplanes; species Actinoplanes sp. NPDC004185. Next base: position 403,894 of record NZ_JBSGFR010000001.1, read on the forward strand.
GCGGCGGCGAGAAGGCGCAGGCGCTGGCCCGCGACACGGTCTTCGCGGCCGTGATGATCACCTGCAACGGCATCCTCGGACTGTCCCTGCTGGTCGGGGCGATCCGCCGGCGGGTGGCCGTCTTCCATTCCGAGGGCACCGGCGGCGCTCTGGCCGCGGTGGCGACGATCGCCACGCTGAGCCTGGTGCTGCCCAGCTTCACCACGAGCCGCCCGGGCCCGCAGTTCTCCCCGGCCCAGCTCGGCTTCGCCGCGGTGGCCTCGCTCGCGCTCTACCTGCTGTTCGTGCTGGTGCAGACCCACCGGCACCGCGACTACTTCCTGCCGATCACGACGGCCGGCGAGATCATCAAGGAGGAGGAGCATCTCGAACCGCCGACCCGCCGAGCGGCGCTGACCAGCGTGGGACTGCTGCTGGTCGCGCTGATCGCGGTCGTCGGCCTGGCCAAGGGTGTCTCCCCGTCGATCGAATCGGCGGTCGCCGCGGCCGGCATGCCGCAGGCGGTGGTCGGCGTGGTGATCGCGCTGCTGGTGCTGCTGCCGGAGACGATCGCCGCGGTACGGGCGGCAGCCCGTGACCGCATGCAGACCAGCCTCAATCTGGCCCTGGGATCGGCGATGGCGAGCATCGGCCTGACCATCCCGGCGATCGCCATCGCGATGATCTGGCTGGAGGGACCGTTGCTGCTCGGTCTGGGCGGCACGCAGATGGTGCTGCTGGCGCTGACCGTGGTGGTCGGCACGCTGACGGTGGTCCCGGGCCGGGCCAACGTGTTGCAGGGCGGTATCCACTTGGGACTGCTGGCGGCCTTCCTCTTCCTGGCCGCCAGCCCGTAACAAGCGGTGTGGGCGTCCCGCCGCCCCCGTGGCGGCGGGACGCACCGCTTCAGGCCGACTGGCGCAGCACCAGGGTCGGTTCGTAGATCACCGATGAGATGCGCATCGTGGGGTCCTCGATGCGGGCCATCAGCAGCCGCGCGCTTTCCGCGGCCATGTCCTCCAGCGGATGCCGCACCGTGGTCAGGGCCGGATTGGCCGCCACCGCCGCGCTGCTGTCGTCGAATCCGACCATCGCCACGTCCTCCGGCACGCGGCGGCCAGCGTCGCGCAGGGCCAGCAGGGCGCCGAGCGCCATCAGGTCGTTGGCCACGAAGACGCCGTCCAGTTGCGGGTGCTCGGCCAGCAGGGTGCGCATCGCCTGCTCGCCGCTCTCCTGGGTGAAGTTGCCCGAGGCCAGCGGCACCCAGGCGTGGCCGTGCCGGGCCATCGAGCGGCGGAAGCCGGTGATCCGGTCGTTGCTGGCCGGCACGTCCGCCGGGCCGGAGATCATCGCGACCAGCTGGCAGCCGCGGCCGACGAGGTGATCGGCGGCCAGCGACGCGCCCGTGTCGTTGGCCAGGTCCACGTAGTTGATCGGCACCGGGTCGGCCGGGCGGCCGATCATCACCGCGGGCACGCCGGCGTCGGTGAGCATGCGCGGCAGCGGGTCGTGGCCGGGCAGCGACAGCACGATCACGCCGTCGGCCTGGCCGTGCCGCAGGTCGCCGACCAGCCGGGTGCGCTGCTCCTCGGTGCCGACGATCTGCAGCGCCAGCTGGATGCCGGCCGCGCGCAGCACGCTCATCAGCCCGCCGACCACCCGGCCGAAGTACGGGTCGGCGAAGAACCGGCCCATGAACGGGTCGTCGTCGTGCGACTCCGAGTCGGACACGACCAGGGCCACCGTGCCGGTGCGCCGGGTGACCAGCGAACGGGCCAGCCGGTTGGGCACGTAGCCGGTCTGGCCGACCGCGTTCCACACCATCTCGTGCAGTTGCGGGTCCACGTTGCGGATGCCGTTGATCACCCGGGAGGCGGTCGCCCGGGAGACGCCGGCGACCCGGGCCACGTCCTCCAGCGTCGGCAACCGCTCACCGACGGGCAACCGCCGGGTGCCGGCGGTCATGAGGTGAGGCTCCGGGTCTGCATAACAGTTTTTATAGCACATGGTGGAGAGCGCTCTCCGACCTGCCCTTCCGGGCCCGCCGGAAGGCGCTCAGGTTCCGGAACCACTGGGGCATATTGACGTACGCGCAACCGCGGCGTAACACTTCGGAAAGCGCTCTCCAAGTTATGGCGGCCGATCCCCCGCACGTCCGGCCGTGGTGCCATCCGTCCTCACCCCCGTGGGAGAACTCATGAGAACAGCAAGAAGCCGGCTCAGACGGCTCGTCGCACCGCTGGGTGTCGCCGCCGTGGCGGGATCGCTGCTGGTGGCCGGAGTGCAATCGGCGCAGGCCGCCGACACCCTGCTGTCACAGGGAAGACCGGCGCTCGCGTCGTCGCTGGAGAACGGTGAGTCGCCGGCGGCGGCCGCGGTCGACGGCCGTACGGACACCCGGTGGGGCAGCCAGTGGGCGGATCCCCAGTGGCTGCGCGTCGACCTGGGCAGCACCGCCACGGTCACCCAGGTCGTGCTGCAGTGGGAGGCGGCGTACGCGAAGGCGTACCAGATCCAGACATCGCCGGACGGCAACGCCTGGACCACCATCTACAGCACCACGACGGCGGCCGGCGGCAACCAGACGCTGACGGTCAACGGCAGCGGCCGGTACGTGCGCATGTACGGCACCCAGCGCGGCACCGGCTACGGCTACTCGCTGTACGAGTTCAAGGTGTACGGCACGAGCACCAGCACACCCCCGGCCGGCGGCGGCTACGTCCTGGCCGACCCGCCCGTGACCGGGGTGACCCCCTCGACGGCGACGCCACCGGCGACCAATCCGCCCACGACCCACCACGAGTTCCAGGCGAACTGCTCGGTGAGCCGGTCCAACCTGCCGGACGACCCGATCGTCTTCCCCAACATGCCGGGCGCCTCGCACTCGCACACGTTCATGGGCAACACCACCACGAACGCGGCGACGACGCTGGCCAGCCTCAACGCCGGCGGCACCTCCTGCATCACGCCGGGTGACAAGACCGGCTACTGGATGCCGACGCTGCTCAACGGCGACACGGCCGTGCAGCCGGTGGGCCGTCAGGTCATCTACTACAAGAGCGGCGTGATCGACTACCGCAGCGTGCGCCCGTCCCCGCCGGGCCTGCGGTACGTGGTCGGCAGCCCGTCGGCGACCCTCGACGAGTTCAAGAACGCGCCGGGTGCGGTCGAGGGCTGGGAGTGCGGCGACAGCGTGCGCAACTGGGACTTCCCGGCGAACTGCCCGGCCGGCACCCAGCTGAACATCCGGTACCAGGCGCCGAGCTGCTGGGACGGCATCCACCTGGACACGCCGGACCACAAGAGCCACATGGCGTACCCGACGGTCGGCGTGTGCCCGGCCAGCCACCCGGTGGCGGTCCCGATGATCGAGTTCAAGATGGCGTTCCCGGTGAGCGGCTCCATGGCGAACGTGCGGCTGGCGAGCGGGCGGGCGTACTCGTTCCACTACGACTTCTACAACGCCTGGGACGCGCGGACCCTGAACGCCCTGGTGACCCACTGCATCAACGGTGGTCTGCAGTGCGACCCGCGCGGTTTCGACCAGTACAAGCCGGACCGGGGCGCGGCCCTGAATGAGAACTACGTCCTGCCGTAACAGTCGACCGAAATGGTCCGGGCGCCGCTGGTCGGGCACCCGGACCATTTCGTGGCTCCGGAATAACAGTTATTTCCCGCTGGATCTCGTGACCGGCAGCTGCGCCAGGAATTGCCGGCGCCCGGCGAGCACCCGGGCGGCGAGATCCTTGGTCCGCGGCTCGAGGCCGGCCTTCCCCTCGCTCTCGGCGAGCTTGACGCCCTGCTCGAGATGCGCCTCGAGGTGCTGGGCGAGCAGCTTGTCGAAGGCGGCGCCCTGGGTGGCCGCGGCCTGAGCGACCTGATCGGGGGTCACCATGCCGGGCATCGGCATGCCCTTGTGTGGATTCTCGGCGGGCAGCCGGGCCTCGTCGTGCAGGCCTCGCAGGGTGCTGAGCTCCTGCTCATGGACCGACTTGACCTCGGCGGCGAGGGCCTTGAGGCCGGGGTCCGAGGCATGCGCGGGGGCCAGGTCGAGCAGCGGCAGCAGCTCCTCGTTCATGGCGATGGTGATCTCGACCCAGGCCAGATCAGTGCCGCCGAAGAAGCCGGCGGCCGAGGAACTGGCGACCGGCGGTGCGGCGGTGGTGGACGTTCCGGAGCCACAAGCGCCGGCACCGAGCAGCAGGGCCAGGAGGCTACTGCCCGCTACAGCACGCAGCGCGATGCTCACAGAAAACTCCATTCACAAAGGAAGCATCTCAGTCTCTGCGGCGGTGCCGGACCTGTCAATAACGCCATCCCGAATACCAATACCGCACGGTTCCGGAACCAGAAGATATTGACGGGCCGCAACACCGCGGCAACAATCAACTCAGCCCGGAAAACGCTCTCCCGCAGCGACCGGTCCAGAGAATTCCCCTGCGCGCCACGGTGCCACCGAGGCTGTGGCGCGCAGGGGCCTCCACCGCGGTCAACTGATCCGGACGGGCGGCAGGTCGAAGTCGTCGTTCGGGGACCGCAGCAGGGCGACGCTCGCCCCGGCGAAGCCCACGGCCGTGACGAGCAGGCCGATGCCGGCGGCCACATGGCCGGGCATGAACGGGTGCGTGGCGCCACCCAGAGCGAGGGCGATGCCCATCCAGGCCGGGGCGACGCGGCTGCGCCACAGGGCGATGCCCAGCAGCAGCAGCCCGACGGTGATCCCCAGGATGAACAGCAGCCCGCCGATGAGCTGCAACGGGTGCTCGGACGTGGCGGTGTGGAGCTTGTCCACGGTGGCGACGTCGAGCCCGTCCCGGACGGTGAGGTACGCGGGGTTCACCGCGCCGTCAAGCAGTCCGAAGCCGGCACTGACTCCACCCACAGCGAACAGCGCGCCGATGGTGGTGAGCCGAGGCGTGCGGCGCCGGCTGACCCAGGCGACCGCGAAGGTGGCGGGCACCAGCAGCATCAGGAACGGCGCACCGAGCCACTCCAGCAGTTCCAGCCGGTCCGGGCTGGCCGCGAAGGCGGTCACGGTCTCGGTGAAACTCTCGCCGCCGTCCACCGGGCTCAGGATGTAGAACAAACCCATGAACACCATGGGCAGCGGCGCGATGACGGCGAGCAGGACGCGCCAGAAACCGCGGACATCGCGGACCTGACGGGTGGAGGCGATGGTGGGCGCCGGCGGCGCCGCATCGGTGGTGGCCATGACGAGCTCCTCGGATTCGGGCTGATGGTGGTCCGGCCAGCGTGCGACGTGTCCGGCCCCGGCCGGCAGGTTCGTCTTCCCTGTCGGGGCCGGGGGACTTTCCCGCCTGCCCTGGGGGTACGGCCCTATCGGGATGGGGGTCCGAGCTCCGATGATGGGACGGTGACCACCGAGGCAGGCACCAGCGACGACCGGCGTCGCCGAACCCTGGCCGCGGCGTTGTTCGCGACGGCGCTGGCCGAGGCCGTCGTCGCGGTCGGTGCCGGCACCGCGTCCGGGCTGGGCTGGCCCCGGCTGTCCGACGCGCTGGTCGGCTCCAACGCCGCGATCGGACTGGCCCTCGCGGTGGCCGGCCGGCTGATCGCCCACCACCGTCCGCGCAATCCGGTCGGCTGGTCCCTGCTCGTCGGCGGCGTCTGCTGGGCCTTCACCGGTACGGGCACCGCAGTGCTCGCGTGGGCGGTCAGCCACGGCTGGGCCGGGGTGCCGTGGCGACTGCTGGCCACGCTCACGAACGGCGGCTGGACCTGGGCGCTGGCCCTGTTCGTCCCGCTCGCGCTGGCCCTGCTGCCCGACGGGCGACTGCCCAGCCGGCGGTGGCGGTGGCTGCCCGCGCTGCTCGTCGGCAACGGGGTGGTGTTCACCGCGCTCGCGGTGATCGACCCGCTCGGGGGCATGCCGGCGCTCGTCGGGGCGCGGGGATACCCGGACATGGCGCTGCCCGGGCTGGAGTGGGCCGGCGCCGCCGTGCAACTCCCGATCGCGGCGGGTTACCTGGGTGCGGTGGTCGCGCTGGTACTCCGGTACCGCAGGGGCGGCGACACAGTCCGGCGCCAGTTGCTCTGGCTGGTCCTCGCGATGATCGTCATGCTCGCGGCGTTCGCTCTCGAGGCGACGCTGCGGACGGAGACGTTGCTGCTGGGCATCCTGCCGATCCTGCTGGTGCCCCTGGCGATCACCATCGCGGTGCTGCGTCACCAGTTGCTCGACATCCGCCTCGTGGTGTCCCGTTCGGTGCTGTACCTGCTGCTGACCGGCGGGGTGGTCGGTGGCTACCTGGCGTTGGTCGCGACGCTCGACGTCGTTGTACGCCGGCAGAGCGTCCCGGTCCTGGCCACCCTGGCCGTGGCGCTCGCCGTCAACCCGGTCCGGGTGTGGCTGCAGGGCCTGGTCCACCGCGCGTTCTACGGCGCCCGCCGGGACCCGGTCCAGGCGATCGCCACGGTCGGCGCGCGCCTGAGCCAGGCCGGCACCGCGGCCGACGGCGTGGCGGGCGTGCTGGAAACGCTGTGCCGGGTGATGCGGTTCCCGGCCGCGGCGATCATGGTCGACGACCACAAGCTGACCGGCCATGGCGAGTTGCCACCGGGACGGCACGCGGTCGCGCTGCGGTCCGGCGACACCGCCGTCGGTGAGCTGGTCGTAGGGCTGCGCGCCGGCGAGGGCCGGCTGGACCCCGCCGACGAACTGGTCCTGACGCTGCTGGCCGCGCCGCTGGCGGTGGCCGTCCGGGCGGGCCGGCTGGCCGACGAACTGGCTGTGTCCCGGGAACGGGTGATCAGCGGCCGGGAGGAGGAACGGCGCCGGATCCGCCGCGACCTGCACGACGGACTGGGTCCGGTGCTGACCAGCGTGGTCCTCAACGCCGACGCCGCCCGCCGGCTGCTCGGCACCGACCCGGCCCGCAGCACCACCCTGCTCGGCACAGTGTGCGACCAGACCGTCGGTGCCATCGAGGAGATCCGGCGCCTGGTGTACGACCTGCGGCCACCGGCGCTGGACGGGATGGGGCTCGTCGGTGCTCTGCACGAGTACGCGAGCGTGCTGTCCCGCGGCGGCGACAGCAGCCCGGTCTCGGTCCGCGTCGACGGACCCACCGAGCTGCCGGAACTGCCCGCCGCCGTGGAGGTCGCGGTCTACCGCATCGCCACCGAGGCGCTCACCAACGTCGTACGCCACTCGACCGCCTCGACCGCCGTCGTACGCCTGGGCGTCGAGGCCACCGCGTTGTGCCTGGAGATCTGCGACAACGGCGTCAACGCGGCCGACAGCTGGCAGCCCGGTGTCGGACTCGCCTCGATCCGCGAGCGCACGGCGGAGCTCGGCGGCGAATGCGAGATCCGCCACGACCGCACCGGCGGCCGCATCCGTGTCCGGCTGCCCCTGCCGGCGCCAGGCCGGCAGACCGATTCCACGGTCCGGGGAAGCGAGCGGGTATGACCCTGCGCATCGTCGTCGCCGACGACCACGGCATCGTGCGGGAGGGCCTGGGGGCACTGCTGTCCGCCCACGACGGGTACGACCTGGTCGGCACGGCTGCCACCGGTGCCGAAGCAGTGCGGGCAGCGGTGACGCTCGGCCCGGACGTCCTGGTGATGGACATCCAGATGCCCGGCCTCAACGGCATCGACGCCACCCGGGAAGTCACCCGGGTGGCCCCCGGCGTGGCGGTGCTGATGCTCACCATGTTCGACGACGACGAGTCGGTCTTCGCCGCCATGCGGGCCGGCGCGCGCGGATACGTCCTCAAGGGAGCCGCCCCGGACAACGTCATCCGGGCGATCGCCGCGGTGGCCGCCGGCGAGGCCATCTTCGGCCCCGGCGTCGCCCGCCGGGCGCTGGCCTACCTGTCCCGGCCGCACGCCGACCGCACCGCTTTTCCGCAGCTGACGCCGCGGGAGCGGGAGGTGCTGACGCTGATCGCGGCCGGCCTGGGCAACGCGGCCATCGCGGCGCGGCTGAGCCTCGCGCCGGCGACCGTGGGCAACCACATCACCAGCATCTTCGCCAAGCTCCAGGTCACCAGCCGGGCCGAGGCGATCATCCAGGCCCGGTCCGCCGGCCTGGGCACCACACCCCCGTTCACGGGGTGAGGATCGCCGGCAGGCGCCTCGCCCCCCGGGCCAGCCTGAGGCCCCCGGCCTCGCCGCTGCCTCGGCCAGGCCCGCGATCTCCGTTCTCACGCCGATCGCCGCGGCCACCTGCGTTGCCAGCTCCAGCAGCTCAGTCAGGCCACGCGGCCCCGAGGCCGGCAACGGCGGGATGGCTGCCGCCAGGACGTTCCACACCGCAGCCGAGGCTCCGGCGCGGTGAGCGTCGGCGAGGGCAAGCACCACCCGGTTGAGCTTCAGAGGGGGTACGACACTTCGCTCACGGGTCCAGGTCGGCCCGTTGGCGTAGTGGTCGGACGGGTAGAGCCCGTCGATCGGACGGTCACCGGCGATGAAGGCACCCCGGACGGTCACGGCCGTTTCCGGGCGTCCCGGGCGCACCAGCACGTGGTCGATCCGGCGGTCGATCAGCGTGGTCGCCTCCAGCGGCGCGTACGGCAGCAGCGAGTCCAGAGTGGTCGCCCCCGGATCACCGCCACCGGCCTCCCACGTGTCCACGGTGACGGCGCGCAGCGGGGCCAGCTCGGGCTCGTCCGGTGGCGCGTTCAGGTCACCGATCAGCAGCACCGGCAGGGGCCCGTCGAACGCCGGGTCCGTCACCAGCTCGGCGAGCGCCACCGTCTGCACGGCCCGGTCCTCGGCGTACTGCGGCTCCCACTCGCGGCACGTGACGATGACGTACAGGTGGCCCCGGGGATGATCCAGGGTGCCGATCAGCGCCGTCGGGGGCGGGCCGGGGCGCTGGGGGTGCGGCAGCTCCCGCACCTCGGTGCGCAGGATCGGCCAGCGGCTCAGCAGGCCGAGCCCGACCACCGCGCCGAGCTGTCCGGGCTCCTCGATCGGATCCGGCCCGGGCGGCAGCGACGTCGGCGCGAACGCCGCGTGCAGGCCGAGCTGTTTCGCCAGCACGTCGGCCTGCGTCGTGCCGTCGGCGGCCCAGGTCTCCACCAGTCCCACCACATCCGGCTGGTACGTCTCCAGGGTGGTTCTGATGCCGTCGGCCCGCTCGCGCCAGTTGCCGCCGAAACGCCACCACACGTTCCAGGTCATGACCCGCATGCAGAGACGGTAAGCCCGCAGGGGTTTGATGGCACGGTGAGCCGACCCGTTCTGCTGCTGGATCTCGACGGGGTGCTGAACCCCTTCGCCGCGTCCTCCTGCCCCGACGGATACCTCGAGCACGAGTTCTATCCCGGTGAGGGCCCGGAGCGCTACTGCCCGGACCACGCCGCGTGGATCACCGAGCTGGCCGCCGCCGGTGACCTGCACTGGGCGAGTGCCTGGGGCGAGGACGCCAACACCCTCTTCGGCGCGAAGCTGGGCGTCGCCGCGCTGCCGGTGGTCACCTTCCCGCCGCTGCCGTTCCCGCCGGAGGCCAAGGTGCCGGCGGTGGCGGAGCTGGTGGGTGACCGCCCGGCCGCCTGGATCGACGACAACCACACCGAGGCGGGCCGCCGCTGGGCCGCCGGGCGGACGGCACCGACGCTGCTGGTGCCGGTCGACTCGGCGGTCGGCTGGACCCGCCCCGACGTGGACCGGGTCCTGGCCTGGACGGCCGGCCTGGCGGGCTGAGCGGTCTCAGGCGTTCTGCCAGAGGCCGATCAGGTTGCCCTCGGTGTCGTGGACGTAGGCCGAGAAGCCCATGTCCCCGACCGGCTGCCGGCCGATCGCCACCTTGCCGCCCAGCTTCTCGATGCGGGCCAGGGCGTCGTCCAGGTCGTCGACGCCGATGGTGATCACCGGGCTGGTGATCGGGCCCTGCTTGGCGAGCATGCCGCCGTTGATGCCGCCGGGCTCACCCGGCCGGCCGGACTCGTCGGTCGCGGTGGTGGTGACCATCGTGTAGCCCATGCCCGGCATGCTCGCCAGCTGCCAGCCGAAGGCGTCGCGATAGAAGGTGTGGGCCCGGTCGGCGTCGTCGAACGGGACCTCGAAGTGGACGACTTTGTCCATGACTCCTCCTCAGCTCATTGCCGACGATAGACCCGGCCACCGACAGAAACACGGGTGGCGCTCCCGCCGGAGCGGGAGCGCCACAGAGCCACCGGCGGATCAGCTGCGATAGACGCCGAACTCCCACAGCGAGTAGCCGTAGTCGGTCGCGCGGGCGGTGCCGGAGACCCGGACGTAGCGGCCCGTGCCGCTGATCGCCAGGTCGTCGAAGCCGCCGTTGCCGCTGGTCGTCGTGTGGATCGTCTGCCAGGTGCTGCCGTTGTCCGACACCTGCACCGTGTAGCCCTTGGCGTACGCCGCCTCCCAGGCCAGCAGCACCCGGTTGAACGACTGCACCGAGCCCAGGTCGACCTGCAGCCACGCGGTGTCGACCCATTCGCTGGCCCAGCGCGTGCCGTAGTCACCGTCGACCGCGTACGCCGGCAGCTGCGGCCCGTTCGTGCCGGTCGGCTGGTACGTCGACGCGGTCGCCGTCCTGCCCCGGGCCAGGTTCGTGCCGGGGATCGTCGGCGGGACCACCTTGAACGAGCGCTGCTCGATGCCGACGTTGCCCTGGCCGTCGAACGCGTACACGTAGACCTTCCAGACGCCGAGCTGTTCCGGGGCGCGGGCGCTGAACGTGCCGTTGCCGTTGTCGGTGAAGACCACGTTGGTCAGGCCGGTGCCGCCGGTGATGTGCTTGTTGCTGTACATCAGGTTGTAACGGATCAGGTCGCCGTTCGGGTCGCTCGCACCGGCGGTGACGGTGAACGTACCCCCGGCCGGCACGGCGGTCTGGTTGCTCACCGACATCGAGGTGATCTCGGGTGGGGTGTTGGCCGAGGCCTGGCCGGTGTACGCCTGCTTCAGCGCGTGGTAGCCGAGCCGCCGCCAGCCGCCGGTGAAGGTGTTGAGCCAGACGCCGCCGAAGTCGTTCTCCAGCCCGTAGTGGAACTCGGTCGCGCCCAGCGCCACGCCGGGGTGGGCCTTGATGGCGTTCCAGCTGGCCGTGTAGCCGGCCCGTTTCTGCAGATCGCTCGGCTCGGTCGGCACCCCGTTGACGTCGTTGGGGACTTCCCACTCGCCGGCCGGTCCGCCCTCGGTGACGATGTACGGCTTGGTGTAGCCGCCACTGATCCAGTCCTGCTTGACGTTGCCGATGGCGCCGTACGAGTTGACGGCCAGCAGGTCCAGGTCCGGGGCGTACTGCTTGTAGTACGGCCAGGCCCCGGTGTACGCGTCCGTCGAGGTGACCGGGTGGTTCGGGTCGGCGGCGTGGATGGCCTGGGCCACCTCGTTGACGTACTTGGCGTACGCGATCCGCCGGGCCTCCACCTCGGCCGCGGACAGCCCGTGGTCCTGCATGGTCAGGATCACCTCGTTGCCGACGTCCCACAGGAGCACGCCCTGCTTGTTCTTCAGCGCGTTGACCCGGGCCACGATCTCGTTCTTGGTGGCGGTCTTGTAGGCGGTGTCGTTGACGTAGTCGGCGCCCTGGTTGAGCCAGTGCCCGACGACGACCTTGATGTTCTGCTGCGCGGCTTTGTCGAGCAGCGCGGGCGTGTTGGCGTCGTCCACGCCCCAGAGCCGGATCGTGTTGACACCCATGTTCTTCAGGTCCCGCATGTATCCGTCGGCGGCGGCCTGCGGCGGGCCGTAGGTGAGACCCTTCAGCTCGTACGGTGAGCCGTTGACGTTCAGCTGCCAGTTGCCCTGCGTACCGGTGACCTTGACCGTCGAAGGGCCGGCCGGGGTGGCCGGGTCGGTCATCGCCGCCGGCATGGTGCCGGTGGCCCGGGCCACGGTCACCGAGTCGACGCTGAGCACGCCGCCCGAGGTGGTCTCCGGGGTGGGCGTGGTGAAGCCGGCGATCGCGTTCGGCAGCGAGCCGCCGATGGCCAGGTCGAAGCGCAGGAAGAAGCCGTGGTGCACGGCCGCGTTCCACGCGGTCACGCCGACCTGCGACTCGCGGACCACCCAGGTCTGCCGGCCGTCGAGGTAGAAGCGGATCTCCTCGTCGGTCTTCGTCCGGTCGACGACCTGGGTGTACTCGTGGAAGCCGGTCTGGCAGCCGGTGCAGCTGGCGAGCCCGCTCTGCCGGCCGTTGTACTCGGCGCACGGCCCGTCGGGTGCGGTGCCGCAGTGCAGGGTCTGGGAGAGCTGGCTGCGGCCGTTGACGTCGGTCATGATGTCGGTCTCGCCGACGCCGGGCCAGTTGGTGTAGGTGCCCCGGTAGGCCGCGCCGGTGGCCCGGAAGCCGGGCCAGTAGCCGGCGGCGTTGGCCACGTCGGGCTGCTTCAGGACGGCGGTGAACTTCGTCTGCTGCCCGGCCAGCGGCTCGAAATCGGTGCGCTGGGTCTCGATGCGCCCCGAGGTCCACTTGCCGGCGCCGTCCCGGATCGCCTTGATGGTCAGCTTGCCGGCGCCGTCGAGGTACACGTTGGCGGTGGAGTTCGACGCGGTCTCGACCTCGCCGGTGCCCCAGTTCGCGGCCCCGCCGGGATACTGGGTGCCGGTGCGCAGCAGCCAGTTCGCCGCGTTCGGCGAGGTGTTGGCGGCGCCGCTGAAGTCGTCGGTCCACACGGTGGTGAAGTCACCGGGCACGGGCGGCGGCGTGGTCGGGTCGGTCGGCGGGGTCGTGCTGCCACCGGTGAAGACCTTGAACTCGTAGAGGGAGTAGCCGTAGCCGCTGGCGCGGGTGGTGCCGTACATGCGGACGTAGCGTCCGGTGCCGCTGACGGTGAGGGTCTCGGTGCCGCCGGCGCCGGTGGTGGTGCTGTGGATGTCGGTCCAGGTGGTGCCGTCGGCACTGGTCTGGATCTTGTACGCCTTCGCGTAAGCCCCCTCCCACTGCAGTACCACCTGGCAGATCGCCTGGGAGGTACCCAGGTCCACGCGCAGCCACTGGGGATCGGCGAACTCGCTCGACCAGCGGGAGCCCGCGTCCCCGTCGACGGCCTTGCCCGCGGCGACGTCCGCACCCTCCTGCGAGGAGGCGGTAGCCGGCTTGCCCTGAGCGGCGTTCGTGGTGCCACAGGCCGTGGGTGCGCCGGTGGAGCCGTAGACCTTGAACTCGTAGAGGGAGTAGCCGTAGCCGCTGGCGCGGGTGGTGCCGTACATGCGGACGTAGCGGCCGGTGCCGTTCACCGCGAGGGTCTCGGTGCCGCCGGCGCCGGTGGTGGTGCTGTGGATGTCGGTCCAGGTGGTGCCGTCGGCACTGGTCTGGATCTTGTACGCCTTCGCGTACGCCCCCTCCCACTGCAGGACGACCTGGCTGATCGTGGCGGTGGTGCCGAGGTCCACCCGCAACCATTGGGGATCGCTGAACTGGCTCGACCAGCGCGTACCGGCGTTGCCGTCCACCGCGAGGGCCGCGGCGACGTCCGCGCCCTCCTGCGACGACGCGGTCGCGGGTTTGCCCTGCGACAGCAGGGAATCGGCGGCGTGCGCGGTGAACTGCACGACGCCCACGTAGGCGGCGACGACGGCGAGCACGGTGACGGGGATCAACCGGCGCCAGCGTCGAGGTCGGGGCGCGTGCCGGGACAGCGCCTGGGGGATGCCGGATGCACGGGAACTCCTGACGATCGGGGACGGAGTCACGGGGGGAGTGATCAATGGAGAGCGCTCTCCATACCGCCGCAGTGTTGCGCCCAGTTTTCCGATGTGTCAAGCATTCCGTGCCCTGCAACCGACAAACCGGCTCTTTCGGTACGGCGTAACGGCTCCTACGGAAAGCGCTCTCCGTAGCTACGGTGACCCGATGGACGAACGCGGAGTCGCGGAACTGATCGCGCGGGCGGGCTACGGACCGCAGGAGGCGGTGACAGCGGCGCTCGGCCGTCCGGGTCAGGAACCGACGGTTGTCACACGTACCGTGGATGGACCGGGTGCGGAATCGATGATCTACATTGCCTCGCTGGCCAAGCAGATGACAGCGGCGTGTCGGGCTGCCCGACGACACCCGGTGGCCAGGCTCCGGCGACCGTGCCTCCGCCGGCATGCTGACCGCGCTGGCGTCCGCACCCGCACCCGCGGCCGAGCCGGGAAGCCGGCTCGCCTACTCGAACGCCGGCTACATCCTGCTCGCCGCGATCGTTGAACAGGCCACCCAGCAGCCCTTGCCCGACTTCGCCCGCGACCATCTCTTCGCGCCGCTGGGGATGTCGCGCACGCTGTACTGGCCCGGTCCCTCGGCTCAGCCCCCGGGCGCCGTCCCCGTCGAGCCACCGCATCCGGCCCCGCTGTCACTCGGCGACGGGGGCGTGTGGAGCACGCCCGCCGACCTGCTGCGCTGGGGCGACGCCCTCAACGAGGACCGGCTGCACATCTCGGGCCTGCTGGAGACGCCGGGATCTCTCGACGACGGCACGCCGCTGGACTACGCCTGGGGTATCGGCGTGCGCGTCCACCGCGGCCGGCGCGTCTACCGGCACGGCGGCGGCTGGCAGCAGTTGCGACTGCTCCACGCCAGGTCACCCGACGCCGGTCTGACCCTGCTGACGGTCGCCCTACGCGATCCGGCCGACCGCCACATCCGTCTCACCGACGACCTGCTCGACCGGTTGCTCGGCTGACGCTGCCTCCGTACGGCATCCGGTCAGGCGAGGCGGGAGATCAGCAACGCACCGGGAGAATTCTTGCGGGGTGTGTCGAGAACGCGGCCCGGTCTCCGACTCACCGGTGGAAGTGCCCCGCGGGGGGCACCCGAGGGCTGGGAGACTGAGCCATGAAGTACATGCTGATGATGTTCGGTGACGGCGCCACCATGATGCAGAGCCGGAGCCAGGAGTGGGTCTCCGAGATGATCCAGTTCATGATGTCGTTCAATGCCGAGCTGGAGCAGGCCGGTGAGTTCGTCGAGGCGCGCGGGCTGGCCGATCCCACCACGGCCAAGACCGTCACGCTGGTCGACGGTCAGGTGGTGGTGACCGACGGGCCGTTCGCCGAGGCCAAGGAGTCGCTGGCCGGTTACTGGGTGCTCGAGGTGAAGGACGAGCAGCGGGCGATCGAACGGGCCGGCCAGATCGTCGTCTGGGCCGAGCGGGTCGAGCTGCGCGAGGTTCCCGACGGGCCGCCCGAGCAGTGACCACGGACCAGCCCGGCGTCGAGGGCCTGCTGCGCGAGCTCGCGCCGCAGGTCCTCGGGGTCCTCGTACGCCGGTACGGGCAGTTCGACGCCGCCGAGGACGCGGTCCAGGAGGCCCTGCTCTCCGCCGCCCTCAAGTGGCCGGTCGAGGGGGTGCCCGACAGCCCGCGGTCCTGGCTGATCACCGTGGCCGGTCGCCGGCTGGTCGACGAGTGGCGCAGCGAGAGCGCCCGCCGCGCCCGCGAGGAGCATGTGGTGTTGCTCGAACCGGCCGACCCGGCCGCCGCCGTCGATGAGGACGACACCCTTACCCTGCTCTTCCTCTGCTGCCATCCGTCGTTGTCGCCGCCCTCGCAGCTCGCCCTGACGCTGCGCGCGGTCGGTGGCCTGAGCACCGCGGAGATCGCCCGGGCGTTCCTGGTGCCCGAGGCCACGATGGCCCAGCGGATCAGTCGGGCCAAGCAGCGGATCCGCAGCAGCGGGCTGGGCTTCGAGGCCCCGCCCGAGGCCGAACGGGCCGACCGGCTCCAGGTCGTACGGCAGGTGCTCTACCTGGTCTTCAACGAGGGTTACACCACGAGTGCCGGGCCGGACCTGCAACGGGCCGACCTGACCGCCGAGGCGATCCGGCTGACCCGGATGCTGCACCGGTTGCTGCCCGGCGACAGCGAGACGGCCGGCCTGCTCGCCCTCATGCTGCTCACCGACGCGCGGCGGGCGGCGCGGACCGACGAGCACGGCGCGCTCGTGCCCCTCGACGAGCAGGATCGCGGACTGTGGAATGCCGCGTTCATCGCCGAGGGGGTCGCGCTGGTCTCCGGGACGCTGGGCCGGGGGCCGCTGGGGCCGTACCAGTTGCAGGCCGCGATCGCCGCGGTGCACGACGAGGCCCGCACCGCCGCGGAGACCGACTGGCCGCAGATCCTGGCCCTCTACGAGGTGCTGGAACGCGTCTCGCCGGGCCCGGTGGTCACGCTGAACCGGGCGGTGGCCGTGGCCCGGGCGCGCGGGCCGCTGGCCGGGCTCGCCGTGCTGGCCGAGCTCGACGGTGACGAGCGGATGGCGGGCAACCACCGGCTCGAGTCGGTCCGCGCGCACCTGCTGGAGCTGGCCGGCGACCACGCCGCGGCGCACACCGGTTACCTGCGGGCGGCGGCCATGACGGCCAGCCTGCCCGAGCAGCGGTATCTGACCCTGCGGGCGGCGGCGCTGTCGACCCGTACCTCATCCGAACATTGAGCCGGGCCTGAGCCGGGCATGATGGTGCGGTGAGTGAACCTCCCGCCAAGGGCCTGATCCTGCTGGTCGAGGACGAACGGCCGATCGCGGACCTGGTCCGGCTCTACCTGAGCCGGGACGGCTTCGGGGTGCACGTCGAGCACGACGGCCCGGCCGGGCTGGCCGCGGCCCGGCGGTTGCGGCCGGTCGCGTGCGTGCTGGACATCGCGCTGCCCGGGATGGAGGGCACCGAGATCTGCCGCCGCATGCGGGAGGCCGGTGACTGGACCCCCGTGGTCTTCCTCACCGCCCGCGACGACGAGGTCGACCGGATCCTCGGCCTCGAGCTCGGTGGCGACGACTACCTCACCAAGCCGTTCAGCCCGCGGGAGCTGGTCGCCCGGGTGCGGGCCCTGCTGCGCCGCGCGGCCGGGCCACCCGACGGCGGCCACGTGCGCACGCTCGGGCCGTTGCAGCTGGACTCCGGCCGCCATCTGGTCACCGTGGACGGTGTGCCGCTGACGCTCACGCCCACCGAGTTCGACCTGCTCGCGCACCTGCTCGGGCGCCCGGGGCGGGTCTTCACCCGGGAGGAGCTGCTGGCCAGCGTCTGGGGGTACGCGTCGCCGGCGGGCACCCGTACGGTCGATGTGCACGTGGCCCAGGTGCGCGCCAAGCTGGGCGCCGCCGCGACCCTGATCCGCACGGTCCGCGGGGTCGGCTACACCGCCGATGCGTAGCCTCGGCACCCTGTCCGGCCGGACAGTCCTGGTCACCGCGGCCACCGCCGTCGTCGCCGTCATCATCACCGCGCTCGTCGCGCTGCCCATCGCCGTGCGTTCGGCCAACAACGCCGCCCGCGACGAGCTGGTGGAGAAGTCGGCGCTCGCGGTGGAGCTGCTCACCACCGAACGCCAGGGGGCCCGGGAGCGGATCGTGTCCCGGCTGCGGGCCGACGGCATCGACGTCTATCTGATCCGGCGGGGCACCGTCGACCGGGCCGGCCTGCCGGACCGGGTGGTCACCCAGGTCGCCGGAGGCGCGACGGTCAACACCCGGGGCACGGTCCGCGGGCGGGCGGTGCTGATCGTCGGCCGGCCGCTGCGGGGCAACACCAGCGGCGTGGTGCTCACCCGCGACACCGCTTCCGGTACGGCGGCCCGGGTCCTCGGCGGAGTGTGGCTCGCACTGCTGGCCGGTCTGCTCGGCGGTGTCCTCGCCGGGGCGCTGCTGGCCCGTTTCATCGCCCGGCCGCTGCGGCAGGCGGCTGTGGCGGCGGGCCGGCTCTCGTCCGGCGACCGTTCGGTGCGCCTCGCGGTGCGACCGCCGGCCGAGGTGGCCGAGCTCGCGTCCGCGCTCAACCAGCTCGGCGCGGCGTTGCAGATCAGCGAGGGCCGGGAACGCGAGTTCCTGCTGTCGGTGTCGCACGAGCTGCGTACCCCGCTGTCCACGATCCGCGGCTACGCCGAGGCCCTGGCCGACGGCGTGGTCGCCGCCGACGACGCGGCCCGGGCCGGGCAGACCATGGTCGCCGAGGCCGACCGGCTCGACCGGCTGATCTCGGACCTGCTGGTGCTCGCCCGCCTGGAGGCCGCGGACCTGCCCGTGGACATCGTGCCGGTGGACCTGGTCGACCTGGCCGGCTCGGCCGGCGAGGCCTGGGCGCGGCGCTGCGGCCCGGACGGTCCGGAGCTGCGCACCGAGCTGCCCGCGGAGCCGGTTGTGGTGGGCACCGACCCCGGCCGCATCCGTCAGGTCATCGACGGACTCTGCGAGAACGCGCTGCGGGTGGTGCCGCCGGGTGCCCCGCTGGTCCTGGCGGTACGGCCCGGCCCGCACGGCGGTGTGCTCGAGATCCGGGACGGGGGTCCGGGCTTCTCGGACGAGGACCTGGCGGTGGCGTTCCAGCGTGGCGCTCTGCAGCGGCGGTACCGGGGCATCCGGCGTACCGGTAGCGGTCTGGGGCTGGCGCTGGCCGCCCGCCTGGTCGGGCGGCTCGGCGGCACCATCGCGGCCGGGCACGCCCCGGAGGGCGGCGCGATGTTCACCATCAGCCTGCCCTCTGCCGCCCGGCCCGCCGCGACCGGCCCTTACCCAACCCGAACATGACGCTGATCCGGCCCGTGCACGCCGGGCGCAGTCTTGGCCGCATGACACGAACCCGTATCGCGCTGACCCTGACCACTGTGGGCCTCGCCGGTCTGCTCGGGCTGAGCGGTTGCGGCGGTGCCGCGGCGCCGGCCGGTGCCCCGGCGGCGCCCGCGGCCGACGTCGCGGACGAGACCTTCGCGCTCGCGGCCGTCGGCCTGGAGGCGGAACCGGCACCGTCCTCCTCGGCCGCGGCCAAGCCGGACAAGGCGGGCAAGCACCCTGGGGCCCGCAAGTTCCTCCGCAAGAACACCCTGCACGGCGAGATGACGGTGCAGGGCAAGGACGGCGTCAAGACCGTCGTCGTGCAGCGCGGCACGGTCACCGCGGTGGACGCCACGACCGTGAGCGTCAAGTCCGCCGACGGCTTCGCGCAGACCTGGACCTACGGCGACAAGCTGCGGGTGGTGCAGGACAAGAAGAAGGTCGAGGCCGCCGCGATCAAGAGCGGCGCGGAGATCGGCCTGGCCGGCGCCCGGGACGGCGACAAGAACGTCGCCCGCCTGGTCGTGATCAAGTAGCGAGGAGGTTCAGGGCCCGTGCTCTTGGACGAGCACGGGCCCTGCACCCCGCCCCCCGGAGTAAAGATCTGAGCCGGTCACTGCAGGATGGCGCCCATCGGTGACAGCAGCAGCTTGCCGAAAGCCTCGGCGGTGCCGTCCAGGCGCGTCCGCTCCCGGCCGAGGGCCTGCAGGTCATGGCGTACGCACCAGAGCTTCTGCGAGTTGCGCCAGGCCACGTTGCGGGTGTACTCGATCAGCTCGCCCTGCCACCAGTCGTCCAGGTCGCCGTTCATCATGTCGATGATCAGCTGCCACTTCTCCAGGAAGCCGCGGCGCAGCCCGGGGATGGACTCGGCGAAGATGTCGTTGATCTGCAGGTAGTCGTGGTGCTGATCGCTGTCGTCGACCGGGTCGGAGCCGAGGTGGTCGAAGGTGGTGACCAGGGCGAACGGCAGGTCGAAGTTGATGTGCGCGTTGACCCCGGCGGCCGCCGACGGCAGCGGGCGCGCGTCCGGGCCCGGGATCCGGTGGAACAGCACGGACCACGCTCGCGGGCAGCCGGTGCTGGCGTCCGACCACTGGCGCAGGGCGTCGAAGTAGCGGGCGGCGAACTCCACGTCCAGGCGGGACAGGAACGCCGGGTCGGCGAACCGGCCCGCGTACAGGCGCTCGAGCACGCTGGTCGTGATGGTCAGGTAGAGCTTGTTGAAGTCGGCGAGCGGGTTGCTGACCAGCAGCGGCGGCACCCGCTCCAGCACGTCCTGGAGCTTCGTGAGCTGGTCGACCACCGCGGGTACGTCATCGGGGTGCCCGGCCAGCACGTCGGCCATGTCCTGGCGGACAGGCCCCCAGACGGAATCGGTGATCATCGCGGTCCTCCACACACGGAACTCCCTCGCGGAGGCCCTCCAGCACCGCCCGGCGGCCCGGTGCTGCCGGCCGGCCGGGCGGTGCTCCCCCGAACGAGAGTCAGCCTTTCATCGGGGGCGGGCGCGGGGATCGGTAGAACGACGTATTCCGCGTACGTAGATAACGAAAAGGTCACGCCGCCCGGAGGAACACCCGGCTGGCCTGTACCCGGGTGCGCACCTGGAGCTTGTCGAAGATGTGCCCGACGTGCACGCCGACGGTCCGCTCGCTGATGAACAGGGCCTGACCGATCTCCCGGTTGGTCAGCCCCTCGGCGACCGCCGCCAGGACCTCCCGCTCGCGCTCGGTCAGCACGTCCAGCTCGTCACCGGCGTCACGGCTCGGCGGCGGCATCGGCACCGTCTCCTCGTCGCCGGTCAGGGCCACCCGGGCTCGCGTCGCCACCGCGGTGATCTCGGCCGCGAACGGGTTGGCCCCCATGGCCCGGGCGGTCGCGTACGCCTCGCGCAGCGCCATCGTGGCCGCCGCCCGGCCGCGGTTGGACCGGCCCGGCCGGCGCGCGAAAGTGGCCTCGGCCTGCCGCAGCCGCGAATACGCCGCCGGGTACGGCTGCTTGCGTCTGTCCCACGCCGCGGCTGACCGGGCCCACAGCTCCGGGTCGTTGCGCTCCTCGATCCGGCTCTGCTCGGCCGCGCACAGGTCCAGGTAACCGTCGACCACGGCGCGCACCGGCGGGGCCGCGTTGCCGGCGCCCCTGGCCATCCGCTCGACCACGGTCTGCAGCCGGCGCACCGCCCCCGGGTCCACCGGCACCTTGCCGCCGGCCTGGGCCTCCGCCTCGGCCCGCAGCCCGTGCCAGGCCAGCACGCCCAGCAGCACCAGGTCGTCGGAGCGGGTCTCGGTCAGGCCGCGCTGCACGGCGGCCCGCGCCTCCGCGTGCCGGCCCTGCCACATGGCCAGCCCGGCCCGCAGGGTGAGCATCGGCAGCACGTGCCGGGCCCCGCCACCGGCGAGAATGGTCGCCACCGCCTCCAGATCACGGTCGGCCTGCTCGATGTCGCCGACGCCGACCCACAGCCGGCAGCGGGACAGCAGCAGCTCGACCGCGTCGGCGCCGGACGGGCGGTGCCGCATCGCGGTGTCGAGCACCTTCTCCATCTCGGCCCAGTCGCCGATCCGGAACAGCCCGTTGGCCGCGATGGCCAGCAGCCGGGTCTGGTAGGTGCGGCCGAGCCCGATCGCGGCCAGCTTCTCCGCGCCGCGGCGGGCCACCAGCACGCCCTCCTCGACGCTGTTCAGCGGCCCGGTGAGCAGCTCGGCCAGGTGCAGATAGGCGCAGCCGATGTCGTCCGGGTGCCCCGAGCGCTCGGCGATCTCCACCGCCTGGCGGATCACCGCCAGCCCGGCGTCCGGATCCTCCCGGAAGGCCAGGCTGAAGCCGAGCGCCGCGCTGGCCCGGACCAGGTCGGCGGTCGAGCCGTCGGCCTTCTCAGCCAGCTCCAGAGCGTCGCGCGCGCGGACCCCGGCGTCGGCGTAGCGGCCCAGGTGGACCAGCAGCTCGGCGAGGTGCGCGGCCGCGCTGGCCTGCTCCGACGGGGTGCACTCGGCGTACGCCAGCGCCCGCTCGTATTCGATCTCGGCCGTCGCCGAGCGGCCCGCCGCGGCCAGATAGCGGGCCCGGCGCAGGTGGATCTCGCAGGCCCCCGGGCCGTCCGGGCGGGCCGCCAGCTCCTCGAGCCGGGTCAGGGCCCGCTGGTGCTCGCCGCAGCGGTGCGCCGACTCGGCGGCGTGCGCGAGCAGCTCGGTGCGCTCGGGCGCCTGGTCGCAGCCCAGCTCCAGCGCCATGCTCCAGTAGCGGTGCGCCTCGGCGAAACCGTAGAGCTGCTCGGCGGCCCGGGCCGCGGCGACGACCGACGGCATCGCCCGGGCCGGCTCGCCCGCCTGCCGCCAGTGATGCGCCAGCCGGGCATGGTCGACCGCGCCGGGGACAGCCTCCAGCGCCTCGGCGTAGCGGCGGTGCCGGGCGGCATGCTCGGCCGGCAGCACCTCGTGCTCGAGAACCTCGGCGACGACCTGGTGCCGCAGCCGGTAACCGTCGGTCGCGCTGGTCACGAAGCGGTGCGCGACCGCGGCCCGGATCGCCTCGATCAGCTCCGTCTCCGGCAGCGGCAGGACCCGGGCCAGCAGGGCGTGCTCGACCGGCTCGACCCCGGCGGCGACGGCGTGCACCACGTCGTGGGCGTGCGGAGGCAGCTCGTCGACCCGGGACAGGAAGATCTCGCGCAGCGTGTCGGACAGCTCGACCCGGCCGTCCCGCAGATCCCGGGAGAGCTCCTCGACCACGAAGGGGTTGCCGCCGCTGCGCTTGTAGACCCGGTCGGCGTCCTCCGGGGCCACGTCGGCGCCGGCGATCGCGGCGACCAGCTCGCCGGTCGACTCCTGGTCGAGCGGGGCCAGGTCGAGCACGCGTACGGACCGCAACCGGCGCAGCTCGGCCAGCACCCGCCGTAGCGGATGGGAGCCGTGCAGCGACTCGGAGCGGACCGCCGCCAGCACCGACAGGTTGATCTCGCCGAGGCCGGCCAGCAGGTAGAGCAGCAGCTGCCGGGTGCTGCGGTCGGCCCACTGCAGGTCGTCGAGCACGAGCAGCAGCCGCCGGCCCTGGGCCAGCGACCGCAACTGCTGGGAGACCCGTTCGAGGAGCACGCCCGCGCCGTCCTGGTTGGCGGCGGCGTCCACCGGGCCGGTGTCGGCGTGCACCCCGGCGCGGCGCAGCGCCTGCAGGACCGGGTGCAGGGGAGAGGCGTCGCCGATGTCCAGGCAGGTGCCGGACAGCACGGCGACACCCGCGTCACGCAGCGCATCCGCCGCCTCACGCAGCAGGCGGCTCTTGCCCACGCCGCTCTCGCCGGTGACGAACACCGCCGCGGTGCCGCTGGGACCGGCGTCCAGCAGGTCCGTGCGAACCGTGGTCAAAGTGCCGGTACGTCCGACAATAGGCGCGTCGTCCCCCTCGCTGGCCATGCGTGGCAGCCTAGTGCCGATCCGGGTAGCACGTTCTCGTCGGTTCGGACTGTTCTGCGTCACAAATTCGACGCTGGGCCCGCTGTCACAGATACGTCATTCTGCGGATCCGCTGTACCCCGGCCGGCTGGCACCGTTTGCCTCGCCAATGCGGCGAAGGGGCGTGGGGCATGAACAGAATGACTGCCGGCATCCGGTGCCGGCGACAGACAGTGACCGTGCTGTTCGTCGACATCGTCGGTTTCACCAGCATCGTCGACGAACTGGACTGCGCGGACGTCCGGGATCTGCAGATGGACTACTTCTCCACCGTGTCGGCCGAGGTGCGGGCGGCGGGCGGGGTGGTCGAGAAGTTCATCGGGGACGCGGTCATGGCGATCTTCGGGGCGGGCGGGCCGGGGGCCGGCACGCCGGAGGACACCAGCTGCGCGGCCGTGGGAGCGGTCCGGGCCGGCCTGGCGATCCAGGAGGCGCTGCGGGGGCGTCTCCTGGCCGGCCGGTTCCCGGTCCGGACCCGGGTCGGGCTGGCCACCGGCGACGCCATCGTCGATCTGGACCAGACCCGCGACGGCGGGTACGGGATGGTCAGCGGCAGCGTGGTGAGCACGGCGGCGCGGCTGCAGGCGTACGCACCGCACGACACGGTGGTGGTCTGCGCGGGCACCCGGGCGGTGACCGACCACGCGG
Source organism: Actinoplanes sp. NPDC004185 (assembly GCF_053603475.1). Lineage (NCBI taxonomy): Bacteria > Bacillati > Actinomycetota > Actinomycetes > Micromonosporales > Micromonosporaceae > Actinoplanes > Actinoplanes sp. NPDC004185. The sequence goes on from NZ_JBSGFR010000001.1 coordinate 427,446, forward strand.
TGGTCTACCAGGAGATGCCGCCGGTCTCGGTGGCCGGCAAGGCGGCCCCGGTGGAGCTGTCCCGGGCGCTGTACCCGCAGGTGGTGACGGCCGGACCGGTCCTGCAGACCTGCGGCTGACCGGCCCGGCCGGCAGATCCACCGCGATCCAATCCTTCAGCGGGGACGACCTGGGCCGATAAAGGCAACGTGGGTGCCACGCCATCTCCGCCGGCTGAGCCGGCCCTGCTGCAGCTCGAGCCCGGCGACGCCGCCGGGCTCGAAGTGCTGGGCGAGCTGGGCCGGGGCTCCCAGGCGGTCGTGCACCGGGTACGCCTGCGGGGCCAGGAGTACGCCCTCAGACTTCTGCGCGACACCATCGCCGCGAGCACCGAGGGCGTCCGCGAGTTCCGCCGCCAGTGCGCGCTGCTGGCCGCCGTCGACAGCCCGGGCCTGCCCCGCGTGCACAAGGCCGGTACGGCCGGCGGCCGCCCGTACGTGATCATGGATCTGCTCCCGGGCGAGCCGCTGACCGCCCGCCTGACCCGGGGCCCGGTCCGCGAGTCCGTGGCCGTGCGGATCGGCACCGACATCGCCGGCGCGCTGGCCGCGGCGCACGCCCACGACCTGGTGCACCGCGACGTCAAGCCGGACAACATCGTCGTCGGCCCGGACGGCGGGGCCGGACTGGTCGACTTCGGCCTGGCCACCCGGGTCTCGGCCGGCGCCGGGATCACCGAGGAGGCGGTCGCGGGCACGCTGCTCTACAGCCCGCCCGAGCAGAGCGGCATGCTCAACCGGCCCGTGGACGGCCGCTCCGACCTGTACGCCCTGGGCGCCGTGCTCTTCGAGTGCGTCACCGGGGCACCGCCGTTCGCCGCCGGGGACGTCGGCGAGCTGCTGCACCTGCACGCCACGGCGCCCGTACCGGATCCCCGGGCCCTGGCCCCCGGCCTGGGCGCCGCCTTCGCCGCGATCATCGTCCGGCTGCTGGCCAAGGACCCCGACGACCGTTACCAGAGCGCCGCGGGCCTGCTGGCCGACCTGCGGCGGCTCGGTGACGACCCGGCCGCCATGTTCCCGCTCGGGGAGCAGGACGGCCCGGTCACCCTCTTCGTCGCCCCGTTGACCGGGCGCGACGCCGAGTTCAGCTCGCTGCGGGAGCGCTGGAGTGCCGCCGCGGCGGGTCGCGGCGGCCTTGCTGTGCTGCACGGGAGCACCGGCAGCGGCAAGACCCGGCTGGCCGTCGAGCTGGCCGAGCTGGTCGTGGCGGCCGGAGGCACCGTGCTGCGGGGTACGGCCTCACCCAGTGACCGCCGGCCGATGGCGCCGCTGCGGGCGGCCGTGGACGCGTACGTCCGGGCTCTGCTGCGCCGCCCCGGTGGCGCTGCCGCTGCCGGCAAGCTGTTGCGCTCCGCCGCCGGGCAGGGTGCCGGTCTGGTGACCAGCTTGTCGCCGGCGCTGGCCGACGCGCTCGGCGTGCCCGGCGTGGCCGCCGAGATCGGCCTGGAGCGGCACTCGGCCGCCGTCGCCGACCTGCTCACCGGCCTGGCCCGGACGACCGGCCCGGTGCTGCTGCATCTGGACGACGTGCAGTGGTTCGACGACGGCACCGTACGGGTGCTCGAGCAGCTCGCCGCCGGGCTCACCGGAGTGCCGCTGCTGGTGGTGGCCACCGCCCGCAACGACGACGAGGGCGCGCCCGCGGCCGCCATGATCCTGAACCGCCTGCAGCCCGGCCCCGACACCGACATCACGCTGGCCCCGCTGAGCGCCGCGGCGGTCGGCGACCTGATCAGCTCCCTGTCCGGCGGGGTCCGCATCGACGAGCGCGGGGCCACCGCGATCGCCGTGCTGACCGGCGGGAACCCGTTCGCGACCCTCGGCTATGCCCGGGCGGTCATCGACGCCGGCCTGCTGACCCCCGACTGGGGCGTCTGGCAGGTGGACACCGCCGGCGTGCAGGAGCTGGCCCTGCCGGCCGACTCCGCCCAGCTGCTGCTGCGCCGGATGGGCACCCTGGCCCCGGAGAACCGCCGGCTGTTGCAGCTGGCCGGCGTCATCGGCGCCACCTTCGCCCCCGGCCTGGTCGCCGAGGTGGCCGGCGTCGGCCGCCGCCGGGTCCTCGACGTGCTGTCCGACGCCGCCCGCCGCGGCCTGGTCGAGCAGCGCGAGGGCTCCGTGCGGTTCCTGCACGACAGCATCCGCCTCGCTTTGATCGACGGGCTGCCCGAGGACGAGGAACGCCGTCTGCACCAGCGCATCGCCGACGTGCTCGACCGCGAGGGCGCGGACGTGTACGCCCTCGCCCGGCATTGCGCGCTCGGCGACCCCTCCTACGAGCCGGCCCGGATGCTGCGCGCGGGACAGGCCGCCGGAGCCCGGGCGCTGGCTGAGCACGCCCCCGACACGGCGCTGACCTTCCTCGAGTACGCCGCCGAGGCCGCCGGGACCGGCGGGCTGACCGTGGGCAGTGAGTTCCACCAGCTGCTCGGGATCGCGTACCACCAGAACGGCCGCTTCGACGAGGCGATCGCCGCCCTGACCACCGCCCTGGACGGGACCACCGACCGGACCGCGCGGGCCCACCTGCACCTGCACCTGGCCCGCGTGCACGAGAGCAACTGGGGTGGCGCGGCGCAGCTTCGCGAGGTCGAGCTGGGCCTGGCCGAGCTGGGCCGCCCGCTGCCGCGCAACCCGGTGCTGGCCGCGCTCACCGGCCTGTGGCTGTTCTTCGTGGGCTGCCTCATCGGCGTCACCCGGCTCGGCTACGGCACCGCCAAGGGCGCCTACCGCGAGCGGCTGCGGCTGCAGACGACGCTGTACCACTACGGCGGCTCCGGCAGTGTGCGAACCCTGCGCCCACTGCGGTCACTGCTCTACGGCCTGCGGTTCATCCACCCGACGAGCCGGCTCGGCCGATCCCCGGAACGCGCCCGTGACCTCGTCGGCCTCACCCTCGTCCTGCGGATGCTGGGACTGCAGCGCATCTCCGACCGGATCACCGCGGCCGCCGTCCGGCAGGCCCACGAGTTCGGCGACCCCACCCTGCTCGCCCGCATCGACTGGATGACCGCCATCGCGGTGCACGGCAGCGGCGCCGACTCCGGCGAGCGGGTGCGCCAGGTGCTGGCCGAACGCGACCGCTTCCTCGACGTCGGGCTGATCCTGGACTGTTACGCCGTCCTCGGCTGGGACTGGCTGCTGCGCGGCGAGATCACCGAGGCCGAGGCGGCCCGCCCGGGCCGGCAGCGCTGGCTCGAGGCCGGCGGCAACGCCGACCGCAGTGCCGTGGTCGCCGTCGACGCCGGGCTGCTGGCCATGCGCGGACGGGCCGGCGAGGCGATCACCACGCTCGCCCGGGCCGGGGACGGACCCAAGGAGATCCACGAGGTCGTCGACACGATCATCGCCCGGATGCTGTCCGCCGTCGAACGCGACGACCTCGAGGGCGCCTTCGACGACGCCGTCGCGGACTTCGAGAGCCTCGGACTGCGCCCGCTCGACGTGCTGCCGGCCCAGCACTGCTACTACGTCTACCTGGCGTACGGCCGGTTGGAGCAGGCCCGCCGGGCCGCGCCCGGCGACCGTGACACCGCGGTCGCCGTCGCGGCGGCGGCTGTCTCCGCTCTCGGCCGGGTCACGCGCCGGCCCATCGTGGCCGCGCACCACCGGATCGCCCGCGCCGCGCTGCTCGCCCTGGACCCGGCGCGCAGCGTGGCCGTGCTGGACCTGCTGGCCAAGGCCGAGCCCCTGCTGCGCCAGGTCGACGCGCCGCTGCCGGCTTTCGAGGCTGCCCTGGTACGCGCCCGTGCGCTCGCCGCGACCGGCAGCACCGGAGAGGCCGAGCGGCAGGCGCGGATGGCCGCCGGGATCGCCGAGGACCGGGGCTGGCCGCACCGGGCGCGCCGGGTGGCCGCCGAGTTCCGGCTCGACGCCGGGCGCCGCAACCGCGTACCGGTGGTGGCCGCCCGCGGCCGGGCCGGTCAGCGCTGGGCCGCCCTGGAGCAGCTCAGCCTGGCCGCCAGCCGGGTCATCGACCCGGACCGGCTGACCCGGGTCGCGCTGGACGAGACCACCCGCCTGCTCGGCGCCGAACGCGCCATCCTGTTCCTGATGGACGCCGAGACCCAGGTGCTCGCCCCGTACGTGGGCCGCGACTCGAGCGGCCGCGACGTCACCGAGCTGACCGGCTACAGCGCCACCGTCGTCGACAAGGTCCGGCACAGCCGCGAGCCCCTCGTGGTCACCGGCACCGAGCAGGGCGAGGCGCTGGGCGCGCAGAGCGTGGTCCAGTACGGCCTGCGCAGCATCCTGGTCGCCCCGCTGGAGCTCGACGACCGCCTGCTCGGCGTGGTCTACCTGGACAGCCGGGTCGCCAAGGGCGTCTTCACCGTGGACGACGCCGACGTGCTGACCGCCATCACCCACCACATCGCAGTCGGCCTGGAGACGGCCCGGGCCGCCCAGCTGGAGGTCGCGGTGGCCGCGGCCAACCGCCAGCGCGACCTCGCCGAGACGCTGCGCCGCGCGATGGCCCGGCTCACCGGCACCCTGGACCCGCAGCTGGTGCTGCGCCGGCTGCTGCTCACCGCCCGGCAGACGCCCGGCGCGAACCGCGGCTGGCTGCTGCTCGGCACCTCCGACTCCGAGGAGATCACCGTGCTCGGCGGGCCGGCCCCGGTGCAGCTCGCCCTGGCCGAGCACCCGGATTTGCGGGCGCTGCTGGACAACCGGCAGGCCGACATGATCAACGGTACGCCGCCCTGGGCCGGCGCCTTCGACGACTCGACCGGGCAGAGCTGGCTCACGGTCACCCTCGACGACCGCAACGGGGCCCTGGGCGTGCTGGTGCTGGCGTCGGACCGGCCGGGCGCGTACGCGGCGGCCGACCTGGGGCTGGCGGCGGCGCTGGTGGGCCAGGGCATGGTCGCCTTCGACAACGCCCGGCTGTTCAGCCGGGTGAACGAGCTGGCCACCACCGACAGCCTGACCGGCGTGGCCAACCGGCGCCGGTTCTTCGAGCTCGCCGAGCGGTCGCTGGCCGCTGCCCGGGCGGTGGACGGGCCGGTCACCGCGCTCATGGTCGACATCGACCACTTCAAGCGGATCAACGACGCGCACGGCCACCAGGTCGGTGACGACGTGATCAAGGGTGTGGTCCAGCGCCTGCTCGGCGGCCTGCCGGCCGACGGCCTGGTCGCCCGGTACGGCGGTGAGGAGTTCGCGGTGCTGCTGCCCGGCATCGACTCGGCCGGGGCGAAGCTCGCCGAGGAGCTGCGGGCCGCGGTGGCCGGCACACCGGTCGACACCCGCTCCGGGCCGATCCCGGTGACCATCAGCGTCGGACTGGCCCGGCTGCGGCCCAGCGACCCGACCCCGGACACGCTGCTGGGCCGGGCCGACGCCGGCCTCTACGCCGCCAAACAGGCCGGCCGGAATCGTGTTGTGGCTCACGACCCGGAGCATTTGCCCCTTTAGTCGTGTGTTATGGCGACCAGCTCACGGTCGGCCTCACGAAAGTCGTCGGAGGTGCCCGGTAGGCTCGCCGCGTCGTTGACAGCTGCCACTGCCGGGAGTAATACCTCGTGACTGCGCAACCAGAGATCCTCTACGGGGCTGATGACCTCACGCACCTCGAAGGACTCGATGCGGTCCGCAAGCGGCCGGGTATGTACATCGGTTCCACCGACAGCCGGGGCGTCAACCACCTCGCCAACGAGATCCTCGACAACGCCACCGACGAGGGTGTCGGCGGGCACGCCGAGCACGTCGAGGTGACCCTGCACGCCGACGGCTCGGTGCAGGTCGACGACGACGGCCGCGGCATCCCGACCGACATCAACGCCAAGTCCGGCCTCAACGGCGTCGAGCTGGTGCTCACCCGGCTGCACGCCGGTGGCAAGTTCGGCGGCTCGGGCTACAAGACCTCCGGCGGCCTGCACGGCGTCGGCGCCTCCGCGGTCAACGCGCTGTCCCTGCGCTTCGACGTGACCGTCCGGCGCGACGGCAAGGTGCACGAGCTGTCCTTCCAGCGTGGCGTGCCCGGCGTGTTCGCCGGCCCCGGCCCGGACGCCCCCTTCCAGTCGCAGAGCGGCCTGCGCGTGGTCCGCAAGATGAAGCGGGGCGAGCGCACCGGCACCTCGATCCGCTACTGGTACGACGCGCGGTATTTCGAGACCGGCGCCCGGCTCGACGTCGACGTGGTGCGGGCCAAGCTGCGCAACACGGCGTTCCTGGTCCCCGGCGTGGCGTACGTGCTGCGGGACCGCACGGGCGAGGAGCCCACCGAGGAGAAGTTCCACTATCCGCACGGACTGACCGACATGGTGGAGTTCCTCACCCCGGCCGGCGACAAGCCCGTCTCGGGGATCCTGATGGTCGCCGGCGAAGGCACCTACAAGGAGAACGCGGCCGACGCCAACGGCGTCATGCAGTCCAACGTCGAGCGCAAGGCCCAGGTCGAGGTCGCGTTCCGCTGGGGCACCGGCTACGACCGCACCGTGGAGTGCTTCACCAACACCATCCGCAACGTGCACGGCGGCACCCACCGCAAGGGCTTCGAGCGGGCCCTGGTCCGGGCGCTGAGCGACGCCATCCGCAACGCGCGTGGCCTGCTCAAGCCCAAGGAGGACGTGCCGGTCCTGGACGACCTGCTGGAGGGCATGACTGCGGTGATCCACGTGCGGGTGCCCGAGCCGCAGTTCACCTCGCAGACCAAGGACGAGCTCTCCACCGCCGGCATCACCCGGGTGCTGCAGACCCTGGTCGAGCAGCACCTCAAGGCCTGGATCGACGACCGGCGCACCAAGAGCGAGGCCCGCACGGTCCTGCAGAAGGTCGTCGACGCCGCCCGGGTCCGCCTGACCCAGAAGCAGCAGAAGGACGCGGCCCGCCGCAAGACCGCCCTCGAGGGCGCGTCCATGCCGCCCAAGCTGGTCGACTGCCGCTCCACCGGCATCGGCCGCAGCGAGCTCTACATCGTCGAGGGCGACAGCGCGCTCGGCACCGCCCGGATGGCCCGCAGCTCCGAATACCAGGCCCTGCTGCCGATCCGCGGCAAGATCCTCAACGTGCAGAAGGCCAGCCTGCAGCAGGTCCTGGACAACGTGGAGTGCTCGGCCATCGTGCAGGTGCTGGGGGCCGGCTCCGGCCGCACCTTCGACATGAGCACGATGCGCTACGGCCGCGTCATGATCATGGCGGACGCGGACGTCGACGGCTCGCACATCCGCACCCTGCTGATCACCCTCTTCGCCAAGTACATGCGCCCGGTGATCGAGGAGGGCCGGCTCTTCGCCGCGATGCCGCCCCTGCACAAGATCACCACCAAGGGCCGCAACGCGGAGACCATCTTCACGTACACCCAGCAGGAGATGGAGGCCGCACTGACCCGGCTGGAGCGCGCCGGCAAGTCGGTCGCGCCGGTGAGCCGGTTCAAGGGCCTCGGCGAGATGGACGCCGACGAGCTGTGGGACACCACGATGAACCCGGCCACCCGGACGGTCCGGCGGATCACGCTGACCGACGCCGAGCGGGCCGAGGCCACGCTCGAGCTGCTGATGGGTGAGCGGGTCGAGCCGCGCAAGAACTGGCTGATCGAGGCGGCCGGCCGCATCGACCAGGAAACGATCGACGCCTGAGAGGCTGTTGCAAAGACATGGCACGCCGCAAGAACGAGCAGTCCCGGGTGGACCTGTCGGCCTTCGACCAGGCCGGCGCCCGGGTCATCGACAACCCGCTCACCACCGAGGTCGAGGACTCCTACCTGGAGTACGCCTATTCGGTCATCCACTCGCGCGCCCTGCCGGACGCCCGCGACGGCCTCAAGCCGGTGCACCGCCGCATCCTGTGGTCGATGCAGGAGCAGGGCCACCGCCCCGACCGGGCCTACGTCAAGTCCGCCCGCGTGGTCGGCGACGTGATGGGCCGCTACCACCCCCACGGTGACCTGGCGATCTACGACGCGATGGTGCGCCTGGCCCAGGACTTCTCGCTCAACGCGCCGCTGATCGACGGCCACGGCAACTTCGGCTCGCCCGACGACGGCCCGGCCGCCTCGCGATACACCGAGGCCCGGATGTCCCGCGAGGCGATGCTGCTGGTCGGCGAGCTCGGCGAGGGCACGGTCGACTTCAAGCCCAACTACGACGGCTCCGAGCTCGAGCCCAAGGTGCTGCCCGCGGCCTTCCCCAACCTGCTGGTCAACGGCACGTCCGGGATCGCCGTCGGCATGGCGACCAACATGATCCCGCACAACCTGGGCGAGGTCGTCACGGCGGCCCGCCACCTGATCACCGACCCCGAGGCCGACCTCGACACGCTCATGCGCTTCGTGCCCGGCCCCGACCTGCCCACCGGCGGCCAGCTGCTCGGCCTCGACGAGGTCCGCCGGGCCTACGAGACCGGCCGCGGCGTGGTGCGCATGCGGGCCCGGGCCCAGACCGGCCCGCTGGAGGGCGGTCGCGGCCGCCAGGCGATCACCGTCGTCCAGCTCCCGTACGGCGTCGGCACCGAGAAGATCATCGAGGCGATCACCGACGAGGTGAAGGGCAAGCTCATCACCTCGGGCCCGCGCAAGGGCCAGCGCCAGCCGGCCCGGCTGCAGGGCATCGCCGACGTCAAGGACCTCACCGACCGCGAGCACGGCATCCGGCTGGTCATCGAGTGCAAGGTCGGCGTCAACCCGCAGGCCCTGCTGGCCGACCTCTACCGGCTGACCCCGCTGGAGTCGTCCTTCGGCATCAACAACCTCGTGCTGGTCGACGGCCAGCCGCGCACGCTGGGGCTCAAGGCGCTGCTCGAGGTGTTCCTGGCCCACCGCTACGAGGTGGTCACCCGGCGGACCACCCACCGGCGCACCAAGCGCCAGGACCGCCTGCACCTGGTCGACGGCCTGCTCATCGCCCTCATCGACATCGACCGGGTGGTCGCCATCATCCGCGGCAGCGACGACGCCGCGGCGGCCAAGGCGGCCCTGATGAGCGAGTTCGGGCTCAGCGACATCCAGGCGACGTACATCCTCGACACCCCGCTGCGCCGGCTCACCCGCTTCGACCGCATCGAGCTGGAGACCGAGCAGGAACGCCTGCGCGGCGAGATCGCGGAGCTCAGCCGGATCCTGGACAACGACGACGTCCTCAAGCAGGTCGTCTCCGACGAGCTCGCCGAGGTGGCCTCGGAGTTCGGCGTCGCCCGGCGCACCACGCTGATCGACGGCGACCTCAAGGAGGTGCTGGCGGCGTCCGTGCCGGCCGGTCCGCTCGAGGTGGCCGACGACCCCTGCCAGGTCATCCTCTCCGCGACCGGGCTCATCGCCCGCACGGCGGCGGAAAGCGAGGAAGCGACCGAGGGCCGGCGGCGCAGCGGCCGGGTCAAGCACGACGCGGTCCGCGCGGTCGTGCACTCCACAGCCCGGGGCCGCGTGCTGCTCGTGACGAGCACCGGGCGGGCGTTCAAGGTGGACGTGCTGCCCCTGCCGGTCCTGCCCGAGCAGTCCGGCACGGTCTCGGTGCGCGGCGGCATGTCCGCCTCGGAGCTCATTCCTCTGGAGCCGGGGGAGAAAGTCGTCGGACTGGCTCCGCTCGGCGCGACCGGCTCACCCGGCCTGGCCATGGGCACCCGGCAAGGCGTGGTCAAGGTCTGCGCGCCGGAATGGCCGGTCCGCTCGGACGAGTTCGAAGTCATCACCCTCAAGGACGGCGACGAGGTGCTGGGGGCGACCTGGCTGACCGACGGCGCCGAGTCGCTGGCGTTCGTGTCCTCGGACGCGTCGCTGCTGCGCTTCCCGGCCAAGCTGGTACGGCCGCAGGGGCTCAAGGGCGGCGGCATGGCCGGTATGAACCTGTCGTCCGGGGCCGAGGCTGTGTCGTTCAACGTGGTGAACACAACGGACCCGCAGCACGGTGAGCCGATGGTGGTCACCTCCACCGGCACTCAGGTGAAGGTCACGCCGTTCGGGTTGTATCCGGCCAAGGGGCGGGCTACCGGTGGGGTTCGGGTTCAGCGGTTCCTCAAGGGGGAGACCGCTCTGGTGGTTGCCTGGGTCGGGCCTCGGCCGGTTGGGGCCAGCGGTACCGGGGATCCTGTTGAGCTTCCTGCTGTTGACAATCGGCGGGATGGGTCTGGGGAGGCTGTTCTCATGGGGCCTCAGATTGTTGGGCATCTTATCGAGCGGGGTTGATTTCTCTTACGGTGGACGGTTGGGGGCCGGGGTGACCAAGATCGGCTTGAGGAGCATTTATGCCGTTCTTGGTCACCCCGGCCCCCAACCTTGCATGGTTTTCTGTTCCGGGTTTGTTTTTGGTTGCTCGGCGCTGGTTGCACGTCTTCGTGGGTGATCCCCTTGCGGTTTCGGGTCTGGCTGCCGCGTTGTGGTCTTTGCCGGGGATTTTGTCGGGCAGGCCGGCCTGGGTGGTGGGTCTTGCGTACGCACCTCGCCGGTTGCGGTGCGGGAGTGGTTGGGCCGCAAAGAGGTCGTTTGTCGCGGCTGGCGGGACCGTCGGGGTTTGTCTTGCAGGTGCTTTCCCTGAACCTGCGATTCGCCCTCGGCCGTAGCAGCTCCGCCGCCGACTGCACCCTGGACAGATCCAGCACGTCCGCGGCTTGTGAATCTGTGATCCATCTTCGGGTTCACCTGGCCTTGCGATCCATCCTCGGGTTCACCTGGACCTTTGATTCGCCTTCGGGTTCACCGAAACCTGCGATTCGCCTTTGGGTTTGCCCGGACCTGCGACTCGTCGGCGGTTTCGCCTGGACCTGCGATTCTTTGCGGGTGCGCTCGGACCTGCGATCCGCCTCCAGCTTTACCTAGATCTGCGTCCATCTTCGGTCTGGCTTGAGCTTGCGGTCTGCCTTCGGTCTGGCCTGGGCCTGCGGTCCGCCTTCGGCCTGGCCTGGGCCTGCGGTCCACCTTCAGCTTGGCTTGGCATGCGGTTCGCTCTCGGCTTCGCCCGGGCCTGCGATCCACCTTCGGGTTGACCTGAACTTGCGATTCGCCTTCGGGTTGACCTGAACCTGCGATTCGCCTTCGGGTTGACCTGAACTTGCGATCCGCCTCCAGCTTTACCTAGATTTGCGTCCATCTTCGGTCTGGCTTGACCTTGCGGTCTGCCTTCGGCCTGGCCGGGGCCTGCGGTCTGCCTTCGGTCTGGCCTGGGCCTGCGGTCCATCTTCGGGTTGACCTGAACCTGCGATTCGCCTTCGGGTTGGCTTGAACTGGCGGTCTGCCTTTGGGTTGGCCTGAGCCTGCGATTCGCCTTCGGGTTGGCTTGAACTGGCGGTCTGCCTTTGGGTTGCGATGCGGTTTGGGGTTGGCCTGGACCCGGCGATTCAGCTTCGGCTTTAGCTGAGCTTGCGATCCAGACTTGGGTTGATCCGAACCCGCGATCCAGCCTCGGCTTCGCCTCGGGACGCCCCTCTGACGCGCCTCAACCCGTAACCCGCCCCGGGCGGGCCTTGGGTTGCGCATGTTCGGTTGGGGCGGTTAATAGGCGAGCGGGGAGCTGGCGTGCGGTGTGGCGTCCTTATCGCGTCTGCGTTATTGCTTGGGGCGGTCTTGTAGTTGGTTGGTCAGGTGGTGGTATTCGGCTGTTGTGGCGGGTGTCGTGTCGCTCAGGCCGCTTTGGGTTGCTGTTGGGCTGCGGAGGAAGGTTCGTAGCAGGGGCACGAGTAGAGCCTCTGGGAGCGACTTCAATGCGGCGAAGGCGCGTGGGACGGGTGGCGTGGGCAGGTTTGCCAGGTTCTCGCGGATGTCGTGGAGCATGGCGCGGACTGCTTGTGGATCGTCGGCCAGAGCAGCTGGGCCGCCGGCTGCGTGTGCGGCTTGGCCGAGGGGCACCGAGAACGCGGCGTGCGTTGTGAGCCAGGCGTCCATTTGCGGCTCGGCCTTGGTTCGGATCCCGGCCGTGCGGAACGCCTGCAGGATGTGGTCCAGGCGGGGGCCGGGGTAGCCGTCGGGGGCGCCGATCGGCATCGGGACCAGGCCGGTCATCAGGTTGGTGGCGCGGTAGCGGACCACGTTGCCGTCCATCGTTCCGCCGGAGTTGGGGAAGCCGAGCAGCACCCGTTCGGGGCCGAGCATTGCGGCCAGCGGTTCTGCTCCGGCCGCCCAGTTGAGCAGGAACAGCACGTCGCCGTCGACGGCGGTCAGCGACTCCAGCACCGCGTCGACCTGGTGGGTGCGGACGAAGACGGTGATCAGGTCGTACCCGTTGGACGGCTTCTCAACGATCGGCACCGGCACCCGCCGTACCGCTGGGTTGTCGCCTTCGGCGAGCAGCACGCCGTGCTCGCGCAGAGCGGCCAGCCGCGGGCCCCGCGCGAGCAGCGCGACGTCGTGCCCGGCCTCGTGCAGGCGGGCGGCATACAGCGTGCCGAGGACACCGGCGCCGTACACGAGGATCTTCATCCCTGCCTCTTTCAAACGGTCGTTTAAATCAAACGTTTGTATGGTGGCACACGTGGCTTCGATCGACACCCGCACCCAGCTCCTCGATGCGGCCGAGCTCCTGTTCGCTGAGCGCGGCTACCGCGGGACCTCGGTCCGCGCGATCACCGACCGTGCCGGGGCGAACCTGGCCGCCGTCGCATACCACTTCGGGTCGAAGGCGGAGCTGCTGGCCGCGGTGGCCCGGCGGGTGATCGAACCGATCACCGCCGCGCAGGCCGCCGGGCTCGACCGGCTGCTCGCCCGGACGTCTGAACCGGCGGTTGACGACCTGGTCGCGGCGTTCGTGGGGCCGCTGTTCGACGAGATGCCGGCCGGCGCGGAGAGTGGCGCCCGGACGTCCCGGCTGATCGTGACCATCCTCAGTGACCCGGCCGAGGAGGCCCGGGCCTGGACCGGGCCGGCCGAGGACGCGGTTCGTGACCGCTTCGTGGCTGCTTTCGGTCACGCACTGCCCGGCCTGCCCGTCGAGGAGCTCTGGTTCCGGCTGCGCGGGATCCTCGCGGTGACCGCCGTGGACCGCGTCAATCTCTACAACCAGCGCCCGTCGGCCCCCGGATCGGGCGAGGCGGCGCGGGGCTGGGCGATCACGTTTCTGACGGCCGCGATGACCGCGCCACCGACCGGCAGCTGACGCACTGCCGTCCGCCGGCCTGGAACACGTCACTGGACCGGCCGCCGGGGGGAATCCGCCGTTCGAGTTGCCGGCCGGGGTCGCGCAGCACGCGCCGCTCGGGGCCCTGACCGGATCGGCGGCGCTGCGCGGGTCGGACCGGAGCTCGCCCGCGCGGTCCTGGACGCCGGCGGCCAGACCCGGATTCGTCCAGCGGCATCGGCGGAAGGGCGGCGCCCGCCGCGATCACCCCGGGACGGTGGCTTGTCGGCGACGCCCTTGTCCTCCCGGGTAGGTCATGACCACCGGGATGGTCCAGCCGTGCGCGGCGATGAGGCCGGCAGCGGCATGGAATGATGTGGGCCGCCTGACTGGAGAGTGGAGCGAGGGCGATGCCGTCCCTGTATGTGGCCCACGACGATGAGCTGGTCATCGTGTCCCGGCTTCCGCTCGAGGTGGCCGGGGGACGGGGGCTCTCGTTCCGCTGGGGCAGCGTCGTCGAGATCACCCCTGCGGATGAACCCGCCGATCAGGGGCCTTTCCTGGGCCTCCTCTTCGGGTTTGCGCTCTTCTTCGGCATCATCGGCGGGTTGATGCTGCTGGGTGGTGCCCTGGTCGGCGGTCTTCTCGTCCTGGCAGGGATCGCTGCCGGTGGTGGGGCGGTGCTGTACCGCTTGCGGCGCCGGCCCGGCGTGATCTCGGCGCCCACCTTCCAAAGTGACCGCGCGCAGCATCACGTCCTCGTCGACGACCGCGATCGGAAGGTGTTCTCCGACGCCATCGATCTTTGTCAGCGAACGTTGGAGACGTGGCCCGCGCTCGGAGCGCTCATCGACGGGCCCAGGGCGGAGGGGCAACTCGCGCAGGCGTTGTTCGATCTCGCCGGAGCGCTGGAGCGGCGGCAGGAGATCCGGGAGCTGCATGCCGAGCTGGCCAAGCATGACGGTGCGTTCGAGCTGGCGCCGCGTATGGCCAAGGCGACCTCGACGTTGGCGGAGCTGGAGGACGAGGTGACCCGGCGGCTGGCGGCGTTGCAGGCAGTCGCGGTGGCCGGTGAGGAACTGGTCCGCGATCAGGAGATCGAGGCGCTGGCCCGGGAGGCGGACGAGGCGCTGGCCCGGCTGACCTCGGCGGGGCCGGGAATCTCGGCGGACGCCGGCTCCGAGCTCGCCGAGCGCACCGAGGCGGTACTGCGGGCCTACCGCGAGCTGACCTGATCGGCCCCGCTGCCCGGCGGCTCAGTGGACTGCTGGGGGCCAGCGGTGGTGGCGCCAGGCGTCCCAGGTCGGGAATCCGGGTGGCGGGTCGATGGCTTCGGTGCCGTCGAGTTCGCCCCGGGTGGGGATCTCGATCTTGGCGGCCCATTCGGTGAGTTCCTCGTCGGACATCGGCCAGGTCGTGTGGGGCGCTTCGGCCTGGCGCTGATCAGCTCGTCGCCGCTGCTCGGCCGGGGAGACGTCGAAGAACAGCATTTCCACGGCCGCGCCCCGATCTGCGGCTGCCTGGCGGAGCGCGGAACGCTCGTCCCGGCTCCACAAGCCGTAGTCAATGACGACGTTGTTGCCCAGTTCCAGGGCGCGCAGTCCGATCCGGATCAGCCGGCCTTCGATCACGTCGACGGCCGCCGGCGGGTTCTCGTCGCCGTAGAGGGCCTTCACCCATTCGTCCTTGGTGAGGCGCAGGGCTTCCCGTTCGATTTCGATGCGCCGCGCGGCAGTGGTCTTTCCCGCGCAGGGGAGTCCCACGGTCAGGAAAAGCGTCGGTTGCTGCCTCATGACGTGGTCTGCGTCTCGGCGCTTTCTCGTTCGGCGATGGCGGCTTGGATGCGGCGCAGCGTGCGGAGCGCCTTCTTCGCGGCAGCGCGTACTTCGCCGTCGAAGACGGTTGTGCCGCGGTCGGTGGCCATCAGCCGTTCCAGGGTGGGGACCGCCCGGTCGTCGCCGGTCGAGCCGAGGGCGACGGCAGCCCAGTAGCGTTGATCCGGGTCCGGGCTGTCGGTCGCGGCCAGCAGCCGGGGCACCACCTCGGGCGTGAACAAGGCCAGCGCGCTGGCCACATAACCGATCCGGGGGAACCGGCGGTGTTCGAGCTCCTGCCAGAGGGCCTCCAGCGCCGCCTCGCCGCCGATGCGGGCCAGGGCGTCGGCGGTCCGCTGGCGCAACCAGTCGGTCTGATCGCCGAGCAACGGCTGCAGCGACGGTACGACCGAGGCGTCGCCGAGCCGGCCGAGCGCGATCACCGACTCGTCGCGAACCATCGACTGCGAATGGTCGAGGAGCGAGACAAGGTGCGGTACGGCGGCCCGGACGTCCATGGCCGCGCAGCCCATCGCGGCCCACGCCTGGCAGTTGTACCGGGTGTCGGCGAGCGCGGCCAGCAACGGCTCCGCCAGGGCGCCGTCCGCGAAGACGGCCGCCTGGTTCATCGCCCGCGAATACAACGACCGGTGGAAGTCCCGGTAGTCGCGGACGAGCACGTGCAGCGCCGCGATGGCTGATTCGTCACCCTGCGTCCTGGCCCGGTCGAGCAAGCTGTACAAATGTCGTTCGCGGGTCTCGAGGTCTCCCGAGCGAAGGCCCTGCAGGTCGGCGGGATTCACCGCCCGACCATACGCGCAGGCCCTCACCGCAGGGCGGGCGCGTCGAACCGGGAGGCACTCCCGCCCGTCAGCCGGCCCGGTGGCAGGCGCCGGCCGCAGACCACCAGCAGGAGGTCCTGGGCCAGTCCGCGCAACGGCTCACCCGTTCCGTACTCCCAGTCCAGGTCTGTCGCTTGCAGGCGTACCCCGGTCAGGTCCGCGCCGAAGAACTTGGCGTTCTTCGGTCGCAGGCCGGCCAGCACGAGCGCGACGCGCTCGGGCGGGGGCCGGCGGTCCAGGCCGAGGCCGACCGTGATGTCCAGGCCGTGGATGACGTCGTGGGACAGCGCTCCGCGCGGCCCGTCGCCGGGCGGCGCCCACGGGTGGGTGATGTTGTCGCGCAGCGCGGCGAGCAGCTCTTCCGGCGACAGCCGGGAGGCGTCGCGGCGGGCCAGGCGGTCCGCCATCCGGTTGATGTCGCCGCGGGCCTTGGTCAGTTCCCAGACGGTACGGCGGAGCGACATGCGGAACGGCGCGGTCGTGTGGGCGATGACTTCGCGTACGCGCCAGCCGGCACACAGCGTCGGGGCTTTCCACTGCTCCGGGGTCAGCGAGGCCAGCAGCTCGGCCTGCTCGGTACGTTCCGCTTGTCCTTCGGTCCGCAGGTTGGGCATCGCGTGTCTCCTGTCCTTCGGGCTTTCCAGGAGTACGGATCAGACGCGCGAAAGTAATCGGGCGCCGGGTCACCAACTGGGTCGCAGGCGGCCCGGGGTGGCGATGCGGGACAGGTCGGCGCGCAGGGCGGCCAGGCGGTGCGGGCCGAGGGCGTCCGCCCAGGGGCGCAGCACCTCGACGGCGGCCTCGTCGGCGGCCCGGGTGCAGGCCCAGCCTTTCGGGGTCAGCACGATCAGGCGGGCCCGGGCGTCGGCCGGGTGCGGGCGGCGTTCCACGTACCCCTTGGTCACGAGCTCTTCGACCAGCTGACTGGCCGCCTGTTTGGTCATGCTCAGGTGCTCGGCGAGCTGGCCCACCGTCGCGCCGTCGTGGGACAGGCGGGCGAAGGCGAAGCCGTGCGCCGGGCGCACGTCGGCGAAGCCGCGGGCGCGCACGCCCGCGTCGATGGTTTCCACCAGGGCGCCGGCCGCGTTGAGCAGCAGCACCGGCAGGTCGAGGAGGTCACGGTCCACGGAAAGAGTTTGACAGACCGGTCAAGCTGCTTGACTATTTAGACAAGCAGCTTGACTACTTGGGGAGGTACCATGTCCGTCATCCGTGAGCAGGACGCCGTCGCGCATCAGTTGCACGGCGCCACCTTCAATTCCTTCGTCGCCCCTGCGTCCGGAAGCAGCGAGCTCTGCGCCTGGCGGCTCGAGGTCGCGGCCGGCACGACCGGCGTGCCGCACCGGGTGAACCGCGAGGAGGTGCTGCTCGTCCTGAGCGGTGAACTGACGGCGACCGTCGACGGCGCCGGCACCGAGGTGCGCCCCGGGGACGTGGTCTTCGTGCCGGCCGGGGCGAGCTTCGCGTTGGACAACACCTCGGGCGCTCCGGCGTCCGCGTGGGTGACGACCACCGTGGGGCTGGAGGCGACGCTGGCCGACGGCTCGTCGATCAGCCCGCCCTGGGTGCGCTGACCGCGACCGGACAGCACGACGCCGCCGGCACCCCGGGCAGGGTGGCGGCGGCGTCCGGCCGTGGTGGGCTGGTCTACTTCGAGGGCTCCGGGATGTCGCAGGTGATCTTCGGGTTCACACCCAGCCAGTTGAGCGGGCCGGCGACCACAGTGACGACGACCGTGCCGGCCTCGGCACAGCTGGCGTCGCCGGTGTCCTTGAAGTAACCACGCTCGAACGCGGCGACGGCGCCGAGGACGAGCCAGATGACGAGAATGACTCCGCCGATTGATCCTGCGCGCATCGGGGGCTCCTAGGTCGTGGGGACTGGCCGCGAGATACCCCGATTGCGTCGATCTCTAAACGGAGGCCCGGACCGCCTGCAACGTGTAGCTGTGCGGCAGCCGCTGCGGACGGTCGGTGAGCTGCCATTCTCCGTTCTCCAGCCGGCGCATGTGGCCAGGCATCGCCTCCCACGGCACGGAGAGGTGCTCGGTCAGCCCGGTCACCGCCATTCCCGCCTCGATCAGCGCGGTGGCGGTCTCGCCGAGGCCGTGGTTCCACTCGTGGGTGGTGTTGTGCACGAACTCGGCGTCCGTCTCGACGTACGTGCCGCCCTCGTTCCAGACCGTCGGCTCCGGCTGCTCGAAGTAGGGATGCTCCAGCGTGAGCTGGCCGTCCGGCAGAGGGTCGGCCAGCGCCCACAGCACCGGGTGGCCCTCGCGGATGAACAGCCGGCCGCCCGGGCGCAGCAGGTCGGCCACAACCTGCGCCCAGCGCCGGATGTCGGGCAGCCAGCAGAGCGCTCCGATGCCTGTGTACACGAGGTCGAAGCTGCCGCGTTCCAGCTTCTCCGGCGCGCTGTAGACGTCGGACTCCACGTACTCCACCGGGGTGCCGGCCTGCTCCGCGATACGCCGGGCCTGCGCCAGGGAGGCCGGGGAGAAGTCCACGCCGGTCATCGTCGCGCCGAGGCGGGCGAGCGACACGGTGTCCGTACCGATGTGGCATTGCAGGTGCACGCCACGCAGGCCGCGGATGTCGCCCAGCAGCGGCAGGTCGAAGCGGACCACGCTGCTGAGGTGCGCCGGGTCGTCGGCGAAGGCGGCGACGCCGTAGTCCGCGGAGGCCGCGTGGGCCGGCGCGCGCTCGTCCCAGTTGGCGCGGTTCAGGACTTGATATTCGTTCACGGCGCCGACCGTATCCCAGGCCCCGGCCTGGTCACGAGGTGGTTTCCGGGCCGCCCGTGCCACATGATGGCAGTGGCATAGCGTTAGATGGCAGGTCGACGGGGCTGAATGCGAAGGCGGTAGGGGTTGGAGACCAGGCGTACGACGGTGCGGGACGTCCGCCGCGCTAACCGGGCCAGCCTGCTCACGGACCTGTTCCACGGCGGCCGGCAGAGCCGCCAGGAGCTCGGTGACACCACCGCGCTGAGCCAGGCCAGCGTGAGCAACCTGATCGGCGAGATGATCGACGAGGGCCTGGTCGAAGAGGCCGGCCTGGTCGGTTCGGACGGCGGGCGGCCCCGCGCGCTGCTGCGGGTGGCCCCGGGGTACGGCTACGTCGCCGGCGCCGACGTGGGCGAGACCCGCCTGCTGGTGGAGCTGTACGACCTGGCGATGTCCCGCCTCGGCGTGGCCCAGTTCTCCCTCGGCGACGACGGCCCCGACCCTCAGGTGACCGCGGCCAAACTGCTGGAGGGGCTGGCGGCGGTCATCGCCGAGGCCGGCGTCGAGCGTTCCGAGGTGCTCGGCTTCGGCGTGGGCGTCCCGGGCGTCGTGGACCACTCGACCGGTTCGGCGGTCGTGCACTCGCAGACCACCGGCTGGGACGCCGTACCGCTGGGCGAGATGTTGCGGGCCGGCACCGACGTGCCGGTGTTCGTGGAGAACGGTGCGAAGACGCTGGGCCAGGCCGAGATGTGGTTCGGGGCGGGCCGGGGCGCGCGGCACGCGGTGATAGTCATGGTCGGCACCGGCGTCGGAGCGGCGGTCGTGATGGACGGGCGCGGCTATCGCGGCGCCTTCAGCAACGCCGGGGAGTGGGGCCACACCACTCTGGTGTACGACGGCGATGTCTGCCGGTGCGGGGCGCGGGGCTGTCTGGAGGCGTACATCGGGTCGGAGACGGTGATCGCCCGCCTCGCCGCGGCGACCGGTCAGCAGCCTGACCCGAAGTTGCTCACCCGGATGCTCGCGGCCGACGGCGCGCTGGACGAGCCGGCCCAGGCGGTCATCACGCAGACCGTGGGTTACCTGGGCGCGGGCATCGCGGGCCTGGTCAACTTGTTCTCGCCGGAGCGCATCGTGCTGGGCGGGCCGGCGGGCTTGGCGCTCGGAGAGCGCTTTCTTCCCGACATTCGTGATGCCGCCTCCCGAAACGCACTACGGCATCCGTACTCGCGGACCCGGATCGACCTGTGCCAGCTGGGACCGGACGCGGTCGCGATGGGCGCGGCCACCCTGCCGATCGCCCGGCTGCTCGCCGACGGCGGCCTCCCGGCGACACCGGGCCCGGCGACCCCGCCGTCCCGCGCCGCCCACCGCCGCGCCCTGAGCCGCGGCCGCAGCTGAACGGCGGTGGCGCGGTCGTCCCGGGACGACCGCGCCATGAACCGTCTCAGCTGCCGCGGACCCGGCTGATCGTGTCGCGGTACCAGAGGGCCGACTGCTTCGGCGTACGCACCTGCGTGTCGTAGTCCACGTGCACGATGCCGAACCGCTTCGCGTACCCCTCGGCCCACTCGAAGTTGTCCATCAGCGACCACGCGAAGTAGCCCTGCACGTCCGCGCCCTGCTCCCGGGCCGCCGCCACCGCCGCGATGTGCTCGGCCAGGTACGCGGTCCGATCCTCGTCGGCCACGTTCCCGTCGGCGTCGGCGGTGTCGTCGAAGGCCGCGCCGTTCTCCGTGATCACCATCGGCAGGCCGGGGTAGTCGTGGTGCAGCCGGACCAGCAGCTGGGTGAAGCGTTCCGCGGTGATCGGCCAGTTCATCGCCGTACGCGGACCGCCCGGCAGGACCGCCCGCACCACCGGGTGCCCGTCGGCGTCGTGGGTGTTGCCCTGCTCGTCGGTGCCGCTGAAGTCCTGCCCGAAGTAGAAGTTCACACCGAGCACCTCGAACGGCGTGGAGATGACCTCCAGGTCGCCGTCCTGGACCGGGAACGCCGTGCCGCGCGCCGCCAGGTCCTCGACCATGTCCGCCGGGTACGCGCCCTTGCGCAGCGGGTCCAGGTAGATGCGCAGGCCCATGCCGTCGGCGCGACGAGCCGCGTCCCGGTCGGCTGCCGTGTCCGTGGCCGGGTCGGCCGTACCCATGTTGAGGGTGATGCCGAACTTCATCTCGCGCGTCGCCGCGGCCCGCATCCGCTGGGTCGCGAGGCCGTGGCCGAGCAGCAGGTGGTGCACCGCCGAGATGGCGTCGTCGAAGTTCTTGCGGCCTGGTGCGTGCACGCCCACGTAGTAGCCCAGCCAGGCCGAGCACCACGGCTCGTTGAGCGTGGTCCAGGTGTCCACCCGGTCGCTGAGCTTGTCGAAGACCAGCATCGCGTAGTCGGCGAAGCGGTACGCGGTGTCCCGGTTGGGCCAGCCGCCCGCGTCCTCGAGCTCCTGCGGCAGATCCCAGTGGTAGAGGGTGACCCACGGGTCGATGCCCTTGGCCAGCAGCTCGTCGGTCAGCCGGTCGTAGAACGCCAGGCCGGCCTCGTTCGCCGGGCCCCGGCCGCCGGGCTGCACCCGCGGCCACGCCACCGAGAACCGGTACGTGTCCACCCCCAGGCTCTTGATCAGCGCCACGTCCTGCGGCATCCGGTGGTAGTGGTCGCACGCGACGTCGCCGTTGTCGCCGCCCACCACGGCGCCGGGCACGCGGCAGAACGTGTCCCAGATGGACGGTGTTCGGCCGTCCTCGGTGACGGCGCCCTCGATCTGGTACGAGGACGTGGCGACGCCCCACTTGAACGACGGCGGCAGGTCGATGGAGGGCAGGAGCAGCCCGGGAGCGGGCGTGACTGTGGGGTTCATGGTTCTCCTGAAGGGGGATGGATATGGTGACGGCCCCGGCTGGTGGGGCCGGGGCCGTCGAACTAACGGTTTGGCATGGGTTTTCCGCCGCGGGCCAGCTCTGTGCAGTCTCTAACCGACTGGCTGCTTGACCGGGTGCAGCCAGCAGGCGACGGTGCGGTTGGCCCCGTCGGGGGTGTCGGGGTTGCCGAGCACCGGGATGTTGTCCGCGCACGGGTCGAAGGCCTTCGGGCAGCGCGGGTGGAACGAGCAACCGGTCGGCATGCCCTTGAGGTCGGGCGGTGAGCCGGGGATCCCGGCCAGCTCGCGGCGCGGGCCGCGCAGCGCCGGGAACGAGGACAACAGACCCTTGCTGTACGGGTGCAGCGAGTCCCGGTACAGCGAGGTCGCCTGCGCCTCCTCGACGATCCGGCCGCCGTACATGATGGCGATCCGGTTCGAGAACTCCACCAGCAGCGACAGGTCGTGGGTGATGAAGATGACCGAGAAGCCCAGCCGCTCGCGCAGTTCGATGAGCTGACCCAGGATCTGCCGTTGCATGACCACGTCGAGCGCCGTGGTCGGCTCGTCCATGATGACCACCTGCGGCTGCAGGATCAGCGCCATGCCGATCATCACGCGCTGCCGCATGCCGCCGGAGAGCTGGTGCGGGTACGCGTCCATCCGGTCGGCCGAGATGCCGACCAGCTTGAGCATCTCCCGGGCCCGGGCGTTACGGCTGTGCGCCGACATCTGCGGCTCGTGCGCGGCCAGCACGTCGGTCAGCTGGGTGGAGATCTTGTGCACCGGGTTGAGCGAGTTCATCGCGCCCTGGAACACGATCGCCGTCTCGGCCCAGCGGAACGCCTGCAGCTGCTTGTCGGTCAGGCCCAGGACGTCGTACGGCTCGCCCTGCTCGGGGTGGTAGACGACCTCGCCGCCGCTGACCACGCCGGGCGGCGCGAGCAGCCGGGTCAGGCCGTACGCCAGGGTGGACTTGCCGCTGCCGGACTCGCCGGCCAGGCCCAGGACCTCGCCGCGGTGCAGGGTGAGGTTGACGTCGCGGACGGCGTGCACCGCCTGGTCGCCCAGGCCGTAGTCCACGTTGAGGTTCTTGATCTCGAGAACCGGCTCGTTCATCGAGTCGCCTCCTTGCTGCGGGTCACCGGGGTCGGCTTGCCGCCGATGACCGGGATCGGGCTGGCGTGGGTGTGCGGCGCCGCCGAGTTGTCCAGGACCGGCGTGAAGCCGACCCGCATCCGGACCGTACGGCCCGAGGCGGTCTTGACCTTGGTCTTGCCGGCGCTGCGCAGCCGCGGGCTGACGAACTCGTCGATGCCGAAGTTGATCAGCGAGAGGGCGGTGCCCAGGAACGCGATCGCCAGACCGGCCGGGACGAACCACCACCACGCGCCCTGGGCCAGGGCCTGCTGGCTCTGCGCCCAGAACAGGATCGTGCCCCAGTTCCACGAGGTGGCCGAGCCGATCCCGATGAAGGCCAGGGTGATCTCCGAGGTGACCGCGAAGATGACCGTGCCGACGAAGCCGGACGCGATGATCGCGGTCAGGTTGGGCAGGATCTCGAAGATGATGATGCGCCAGGTGGACTCGCCGGTGGCCCGGGAAGCCTCGACGTAGTCGCGTCGGCGCAGCGACAGTGTCTGGGCTCTCAGGATCCGCGCGCCCCAGGCCCACGAGGTGAGACCGATGATCAGGGCGACCAGGGTGTCACCGCCGCTGGGTACCGCCGCGGTGACGATGATGATCAGCGGCAGGGCCGGGATCACCAGGAAAACGTTGGACAGCGCGGACAGGCTGTCGTCCCAGCCGCCGCCGAGGTAGCCGGCCGTGACGCCGATCAGCACGGCCAGGATGGTGGCGATGACGCCGGCGGCCAGGCCGACCAGCATGACGGCCCGGGTGCCGACCAGGATCTGGCTGAACACGTCCTGGCCGAGGTGGGTGGTGCCGAACCAGTGGTCGGCCGACGGCGGCGCGACGAACTGCTTGCCGCGGGCGTCCGGGTCGTAGGGCGCGACCCACGGCCCGATGATCGCGAACAGCAGGTAGATGCCCAGGACGATGATCCCGGTCATGGCCTTCTTGTTGGAGATGAACCGGAACCGGCGGCGCTTGGCCGCCTTGCCCGGCTTGGCCGCCTCGGGCTGCGCCATCGCGCCCCGGCCGGGGATGACCTGGTCGATGCTGGAGGTGGGGATGGTCACCTGTCAGCCCTCCTTGCGGGTACGCGGGTCGAGCATCAGGTAGGCGATGTCCGCGATGAGGTTGGCCACCAGCACCGAGATGGTGATGACCAGGAAGATGCCCTGCATCAGCGGGTAGTCCTTGGCCCCGACCGCCCGGAACAGCAGGAAGCCCAGCCCCGGATAGGAGAAGACGATCTCCACCAGCAGGGTGCCGCCGACGATGAAGCCCAGCGACAGCGCGAAGCCGGAGATGTTGGGCAGCAGGGCGTTGCGGGCCGCGTAGCTCAGCGCGACCCGGCGGTCCGACAGGCCCTTGGCGTGCGCGACCGTGATGTAGTCCTCCGCCGCGACGGTGACCATCATGTTGCGCATGCTCAGGATCCAGCCGCTCACCGACGAGATGAGGATGGTCAGGGCCGGCAGCAGGCTGTGCTGCAGGGCGCTGGAGATGAACGGCCAGTCCGGGTACGGCACCACGTCGGTGCCGTAGCCACCCGAGGACGGGAAGAAGCTGTCCGGCCCGGCGAGCAGGTAGATGGCCAGCAGGCCCAGCCAGAAGTACGGCACCGAGGACAGGAACGTGGTGGCCGGCAGCAGCCCGTCGATCCACGAGCCGCGCCGCCAGCCGGCCAGCACGCCGAGGCTGGTGCCGATGAGGAAGCTGATGATGGTCGTGATGCCGACCAGCGCCACGGTCCACGGCAGCGCGTCGCTGATGACCTCGGACACCGGCGACGGGAAGGCGGTGAACGACAGGCCCAGGTCGCCCTGGAAGAGCTGCTTCCAGTAGTCGATGTACTGGCTCCAGAGGCTGGCGTTCTTGTCCAGGCCGAACAGCACGTAGAGCGAGTCGATCGCGTCGCTGCTCATCTGCCCCTGGAAGCGGGCCAGCAGGGACTTCACCGGGTCGCCGGGGATCAGCCGGGGGATGAAGAAGTTGATGGTGATCGCGGCCCAGGCCGTGAAGAGGTAGAACAGGATCCGCTGGATCAGGAACTTCATCGGACCTCCTCCGGGTGCGCGTCCGCCGCGACCGTCACGGCCTCGGGGGAGTGGCCGGTCGCGGCCGAGCCGGGCGGCTGGGCGGCGACGGTGGCCTCGTCGTAGAGCCAGCAGGCGGCCCAGTGACCCGGCTTGTCGCCGATCTCCAGGCGGACCGGCAGGTCGGTGAGGCAGCGCGGCATCGCCATCGGGCAGCGCGGGTGGAAGCGGCAGCCGCTGGGCGGCTTGATCAGGCTGGGCGGCTCGCCGTTGCCGCGGTCCGCGGCGTCACCGAGCATGTTGGCGATCCGGTCCGGGTCGGGTGCGGAGTCGATCAGAAGCCGGGTGTACGGGTGCGCCGGCGACTGGGTCACCGACTCGCTGTCGCCGCCCTCGACCATCCGGCCGGCGTACATCACCATCGTGTCGTCGGCGAAGTAGCGCGCCGAGGCGATGTCGTGGGTGATGTAGAGGATGGCCAGGTTGAGCCGTTCCTTGAGGTCGCGCAGCAGGTTGAGCACGCCGAGCCGGATCGAGACGTCCAGCATGGACACCGGCTCGTCGGCCAGCAGCGCCTCGGGGTCCGCGCCCAGGGCCCGGGCGATGGCCACGCGCTGGCGCTGGCCGCCCGAGAGCTCGTGCGGGAACTTGTCCAGGTAGCGCTCCGGCGGCGTCAGGCTGACCCGGGTGAGCAGGTTGTTCAGCGCCGCCTCGAGCTCCTCGGCGGAGTTGCCGGCGTTGTGGTGGATCTTCAGCGACCGGGTGAGGTGGTACCGGATGGTGTGCACCGGGTTCAGCGACGCGAACGGGTCCTGGAAGATCATCTGGACCCGGGCGGCGTACTGGCGGAACTGCCGTCCGCCCTTCACCTTCGTGCTCTCGCCGTGCAGCTGGATGTCCCCGGCGGTCCGGGGGTAGAGCTGCGCGAGCAGGCGGGCCACGGTGGACTTGCCGGAGCCGGACTCGCCGACCAGGGCGGTCACGCGGCCGCGTCGCAGCGTGAGATGTACGTCATCAACCGCGTGGACGGCGTCGTGCGTGCGGTTGAAAAGGTCGCGCAGCTTCCGGCGGACGGGGAAGTGCTTGGTCAGGCCGATCGCCTCAAGCACCACCTCGTTGGCCGGAGCCTCGGCCTCTGGGCTCAACGTCATGCCGAGTTCCTTCGCAGGGGTGAACTGCCGCGGTGCCGTGCCCCGGACGGGATCGAGCCCGTCCGGGACACGGCGTTGCGGGTCAGGAGTTGGCGGGCTTGAGGTGCAGGACGACGTCCAGGGCGTTGGCCTGCGTGGGCTGGCCGGCGCTGTAGGGGTTGGTGTCGTCGGGCCAGCCGACCCAGTTCTTGGTGCTGTAGGCCATGCCGATGTTGTCCGCGCCGACGGGGATCATCGGCACCTGCTCCACGAAGATCTTCTGGATCGTGTTGAGCGCGGTGGTGCGGGCGGCGTCGTCAGCGGCGTTGGCGTACGCGGCCAGGGCCGCGGTCGCCTCGGGGCTGTTGAAGCGGCCGAAGTTGCCACCCGGGGAGGCGACGCCGACCTTCTTGAGCAGCTTGCCGTCCATGATGGTCTGGTAGATGTCGTACGGCGTCGCGCCACCGTTGGTCCAGCGGAAGGTGGCGTCGAACTTGCCCTCCTCCACGTTGCGGAACCAGGCGTCCTGGTTGGCCTTGTCGACCGTGGCGGCGATGCCGATCTGCGCGAAGTTGTCCTTGACGATCTCGAGCGAGGTCTGGTAGTCGGACCAGCCGCTCGGGTCGGTCAGAGTGATCTTCACCGGCTTGCCGCTCGGGTCGGTCAGCGTGGTGCCGTTGAGCTTGAACCCGGCGTCGGTGAGGACCTTCTTGGCGCCCTCGACGTCGACGGCCTGCGTCTTGCCCTTGTACTCCGGCGCGACGTAGGCGTCACCGGCCGGCGACGGCAGACCGGTCACGCTGGTGACCAGCGGGTGGAAGTAGCCGGCCTCGGCCTGGTTGAAGATGTCCTCGCGGTTGACGACCATGCTCATCGCCTTGCGCAGGGCCACGTTGTCGAACGGCGCCTTGGTGGTGTTGATGTACAGGCCGTGGATGCCGAGCACCGGCGGGGCCCACACCTTGTAGTGCGCCGGGTCCTTGTCGATGAAGACCGTCTTGTAGTTCGGGATGAAGACGAAGCTCCACTCGTTCGAACCGTCGGACAGCGCGGTGGTCTGCGCGTTGTTGTCGGTGTACGACGTGTAGCGCAGCTCCTTGACCTGCGGCAGGTCCTGCCAGTAACCGTCGGTGCGCACGGTCAGCGTGGTGGTCTGCGGGGTGAAGGACTTCAGCGTGTACGGGCCCGAGCCGACCGGCGTCTTGTTCGGGTCGGTGGTGGGGTCCTTGATGCCTTCCCAGATGTGTTTGGGCACGATCGGGGTCTGGCCCAGCCACTTGTCCTTGTAGACGAACATCGAGCTGGTGAACGTCACCGTCACGGTGTTCCCGCTGGCGCTGATGTCGCCGTACGGGGTGGCGGCCAGGTTCAGCGCCTCGTTCTTCTTGATCAGGTTGAACGTGTAGGCGACGTCGTCACCGGTGACCGGCTTGCCGTCGGACCACTTCGCGTTGTCCCGGACCGTGATGGTCGCCTTCTTGAAGTCCGGCGTCCACTCGGCGCCGGTGGCCAGCCACGGGCGGGACGGCTCGGCCGGCTTCACCGGGTTCCACATCAGCAGCGGCTCGTAGATCATCCAGCGATAGCCGAGCGAGGCGCCCGCCGACGTGGTGAGGAACGGGTTGTGGTTCTCGGTCTGCGGGCCGTTGGGCATGCCGACGGTCAGGAACGTGGCCCCGCTGCCGGCCTTCTTGTTGCCCTCGTTGGGGGAATCGCCACAGGCGGCGAGGCCGCCCGAGGCCAGCACGCCCGCCAGGGCGACCGCGAACAATTTCCTGCGCTGCATCTCTGATTTCTCCTCAGGTGGTGCGAATCGGGTGAGAGGGGGTGCCCCGAGGCAGGGCGAGTGCGCCGGACGTCGGAACGCCGGCCGTTTTGCGGATCTATGGGGGTGTGACAGGGGAGTGCGGTTTATGCGGGGTCGGGCTCCGGGCTCACGCCGGTGGAGCCCCGGACGGTGAACGTGGCGGGGATGACGGTCGGGCGGTTGGGCAGGGGTGAGCCCTCGAAGTGGGCGAGCAGCGTGCGCGCCGCCGCCTCGCCCATCTCGCGCAGCGGTTGGTGCACGGTGGTCAGCGGCGGCTGGGTGTGGGCCGCCATGGGGATGTCGTCGAAGCCGACCACCGCGACGTCCTGCGGGATGCGCCGGCCGCTGTCGAGCACGGCCTGCATGGCACCGGTGGCGGAGAGGTCGTTGTGGGCGAAGATCGCGTCGAACTCCACACCGGACTCCAGCGCCGCCTGCACCAGCTCGAAGCCGCGGGCGATCGTGAAGTCTCCCTGGAGCACGCGGTCCGGGGTGACCGGGTGGCCGGCCTCGGCGAAGACGCTCGCGAAGCCGTCGAGCCGTTGCACCGTGCAGCCGAAACGCGCCGGACCCGCGACGACCAGCGGCTTGCGCCGGCCGATCCCGAGCAGGTGCCGGGCGGCGGCACCGGCGCCGGTGTGGTTGGTGGTGCCCACGCTGGGAATCTGGCCGGGCTGCACGTCACGGTCGTCGATCAGCACCACCGGCAGCCCGCGGGCGTGCAGCATGGCGATGTAGTCGAGGGTGCCTTCGGGCTCGATGACCAGCAGCCCGTCGAAGCTCTTGGCGGAGACCTGGGCGCCGAACTGGCGCATCGACTCCTCGCCGCGGTTGCAGGTGAACAGCAGCAGCCCGTAGCGCTCGGTCTCGAGCACGTCCACCGCGCCCTGCAGCACCTCGCCGATCCACGGCCAGGTGAGCGACGGGACCAGCATGCCGACCACCCGGGTCCGGCCGCGGGCCAGCCCGACGGCCCGTGAGCTGGGCACATAGCCCAGTTCCTCGATGACCTTGCGGACCCGGGCGGCGGTCGACTCGTCCAGCTCACCCTTGCCGTTGAGCACCCGGGAGACCGTGGTCTTGCTGACCTTGGCCCGGGCTGCCACATCGGCGATGGTGATTGGCACGTGTCCTCCGACTTGTGTCCAGATGGTTGCACCGCAGTTTCGGAACCGGTTTCGGGAGCGGTTCCGGGCAGTTAACTCCGGTGAGCCGGGTCACGTCAACGCGTCGGTAGCTTTATTTAGGTTTCGAGACGGTAACTAGGTTGCGCCTTACTCGTTTACGTGCTTCGCAAGGTGCTCTGTACGGGGCGAAACGGACAGGCGCCCGGACGGGATCAGGTCGCCGGCCGGCGCAGGCGCGCGGTGAGCAGAGCGACCACCGTGGTGCCGGCGGTCATGCCGGCCAGTACGAGGAAAGTCCCCACCAGATAGAGCCCCGTCTCGTCCTCGCCGGCGGCCTGCACGGTCCACGCCGCGGTGAACGCGACCGTCATCACGGCGGCCGCGGGCAGCGCCGGCACCCGCAGCAGCACGGCGGCGATCAGCAGGGCGGCCAGCGTCAGCACGGCGCCGGCGACCTGGGCGGTGGTGTACGGGCCCGAGTAGTTCCCGGTCGCGGGGTCCAGCGTCTTGGTGGTGTCCCGGCCCAGCCAGGCCCACCAGGTGAACACGGTCGCGGCGGCCAGGGCGAGCAGGCCGGACAGGGCGCGGAGCTTGATGGCGGGCATGGCACCGAACCTAGGGCGCGGTCGTGGGCCGCCGGATGAGCCCGCGTACCCAGATCATCCGGGTACGGCGACACCCTCCACCCGGCGGACCACATCGGGCAGCACGGCACCGAGCGCGGCGTCCACGACGAGGTTCGCGTACGGCTCGCCGCGGGTGACGCCCTGGTTGACGATCGCCACCCGGATGCCGTCCTTGGCGGCGCGCAGCACGAACCGCCGCCCGGACATCACCGTCAGCGAGGAACCCAGCACCAGCAATGTCCGCGCGCCCGCGACCAGCTCGAAGCTGCGACTGACCCGCTCGGCCGGCACGGTCTCGCCGAAGTACACGACGTCCGGCTTGAGCATCCCGCCGCAGGACTCGCAGTCGACCACCCTGAAGCCGTCCAGCTCGGCGTCGTCGATCTCCACGTCGCCGTCCGGGTTGACCGCGCTGACGGCCGCCGCGAAGCCCGGATTGGCCGCGTCGAGACGATCCGAGTGGGCCACCCGGTCGGACCGCTCGCCGCAGTCCAGGCAGGTGATCCGGGACAGGTTGCCGTGCAGCTCGATCACGCCGTGCGCGCCGCCCGCCTGGTGCAGCCCGTCCACGTTCTGGGTGATGATCCCGTCGAGGCGGCCCAGCTCCTGCAGCCGGGCCACGGCCCGGTGCCCGATGTTGGGCCGGGCGTCGCCGATGGTGCGCCAGCCCAGGTGGCTGCGCGCCCAGTAGCGCCGCCGGGCGACCGGATCCCGGGTGAACGCCTGGTAGGTCATGGGGGTGGTGCGGCGGGCCGCGCCGGAGGGTCCGCGGTAGTCCGGGATGCCGGAATCGGTGGACAGGCCGGCCCCGCTGAGCACGACCACGCCGCCGTCGCCGACCCACTCGGCGAGCTGTTCGATCTGCGTCACCTGTCCATGGTCCCTCACTCGCCGGAGTGGGACGAAGGACGCACTCACGACTATCTGTGCACGCAGGGGCCGAGAACGGTAAGTTGTCAGGGTGGCCACTGTCGCGCGCCTGCTGCCCCGCTACTGGGACGGTCGACGCCTGCTGCAGTTCCTGGCCGGCCTGGCGCTGATCGCGCTGGCCTTCGCGCTCCCGTCGGTGCTCAGCCCGGCCGAGACGCCCGCCGACGCGCCGGTCACGATCGTCACGACGGTCGACACTCCGGCCGGCCCGGCGCTGCCGGTCATCGAGGTCCCCGGGCCGCGCCTGGGCGGCAGCCGCGCCGGCCTGGCCCTGAGCGCCGCGCACACAGCGACGGGCGTGACCAGGGCCACTGACGCCGCCGGGACAGCCGACACCGCCGAGACGGCCCAGGCCGCCGACGCCGCCGGGACGGTTCAGGCCGCCGGCGCCGCCGGGACTGCCGATGCCGCCGGGACCACGGACGTGGCCCGGGCCGCTGAGAGCGACGCTCCGGGCGCCGGGCCGGTCACCGCCGGCACGGTGCAGGGCGTGCCCGGTCTGCCGGTCCACACCCGGCACGACGGCCGGGGGGTCTGCGTCGAGGCCCGCGCGGCCGTCGACGGCGCCACCCCGCGGACCCACGGCCAGCGCGGCCCGCCCCGCGCCTGAGCCGGGCCCACCACCCCGCACCCCGCCCGGCGTCCCGTTCCCTGACGGCGCCGGCCCCTCGGCTTTCATGAGCGACTCCTGTGCGCGTACGGGAAACGCCGGAAGCCGGCATCGCCGCGACCTGTCAGCGGCCCGAGAACAGTGACGAACCCCTAGAGAAGCGGATGTTCATCGTGGAAACCGCCGCAACCGTCTGGATGGTCCTGCTCATCGCCGTCGCCGCCGCGACGGCCCTCTTCGCTGTGCCCCGCCGCCCGGCCCGCCCGGCCGCGCTGCCTCCTGATCCGCGCGCCGCCGAGCGCGCCGCGGCCGCCGAGCACGCCGCCGAGGTGTCCCGGCGGCGCCGGGCCGCCTGGGAACGCGCCCAGGAGCAGGTCGACGCGGCCTGGGCGGCCTTCGACGCGGCCGACCGGGACGCGCGCCGGGTCGCCGCCGCGGCCGCCTTCCCCATCTTCAAGCAGCGCCGCACCCGCACCGAGCTGGCCGACCGCGAGCGCAACCTGCACCGGATGGCCACCGCGGCCTGCCGGCACCGGGAGCTGTCGATCGCGCAGCTCAACGAGGTGCTCGCGCACCGCGGCAGCTGGAACCCGCGGCGGCACCCGGTCGCCCAGGAGGCCGCGCTGCGGGCCG
The DNA here is from genome assembly GCF_053603475.1 of Actinoplanes sp. NPDC004185. Classification (NCBI taxonomy): domain Bacteria; kingdom Bacillati; phylum Actinomycetota; class Actinomycetes; order Micromonosporales; family Micromonosporaceae; genus Actinoplanes; species Actinoplanes sp. NPDC004185. The sequence continues at coordinate 458,732 of NZ_JBSGFR010000001.1, forward strand.
CCGTGCGTGAGCACCGGTTCGCCGCCTACCAGGCCGCGGCCGAGCAGGAGCGGCTGGCGTGGCAGGAGTCCGAACGGGCCGCCGCCACGCTGCGCGGCCTGCGCGCCGAGGCCCTCACGGTCCGGGTCCCGGCCGGCAGCGACGTGCACTACGAGCAGCAGTGGTCCCCGGCGCGCCCGGCCAAGGCCCGGCTGGCAGTGCACTGAGCGGCCGACGATCGTCCAGAGTGGAACGTGGTCACCCGGGGGACTGCCCGCACGCGGACTTGCGAGGCGGCACTCAGGCAGGCCAGGTACCGTCAGGGTCGCTGATGACGGACGGCAGGAGGCCGAAGTGTCGTTGACCCCGGCGGGTGGCCCGCCCGCCGTACGGCTGCACCGGGCCGCGCGCATCGAGGACGCCGTGCACGAGATCATCGAACGCCGGCTGCGGCAGCGCGGCTGGGCGCCGGTGATCACGGCGTACACCGGGTACGGCGCCCCCGGCTGGGCCCGGGTGATGGCCCGGGTCGTGCTGACCCGGCGCACCCGCTCTGTCCGGCAGCTGGACAAGGTGCGCGGCTGGCGCAGCTTCACCACCTCACCGGTCAACAACGCGCCGGTGCGGATCCAGATCGGCGACCAGGTCCACGAGACCCGCACCGACCGCAGCGGCTACGTCGACACCCGGGTCAAGGGCGACCTCGCGCCGGGCTGGGGCAGCGTCCGGCTCAGCACCGAGGGCGCCGAGCCGGTCGAGGCGCCGATCCGGGTCGTGGACCCGGGCATCAAGTTCGGCGTCATCTCCGACATCGACGACACGGTGATGGTCACCGCCCTGCCCCGTCCGCTGCTCGCGGCGTGGAACACGTTCGTTCTCGATGAGCACGCCCGCGCCGCAGTGCCGGGCATGGCGGTGCTCTACGAACGGCTCGTCACCGCCCACCCGGGCGCGCCGGTGTTCTACCTGTCGACAGGCGCCTGGAACGTGGGGCCGACGCTGGCCCGCTTCCTGTCCCGGCACATGTATCCGGCCGGCCCGTTGCTGCTCACCGACTGGGGTCCGACCCCGGACCGGTGGTTCCGCAGCGGCCAGGAGCACAAGCGCAACACCCTGCGCCGGCTGTCCGCCGAGTTCCCGGACATCAAGTGGCTGCTGATCGGCGACGACGGCCAGCACGACCAGGAGATCTACTCCGAGTTCGCGCACGAGCACCCGGACAACGTCGCGGCCGTGGCCATCCGCCGGCTGTCGCCGACCCAGGCCGTGCTGGCCGGCGCGGTCCCCGGGCCGTCGGGCACGCCCGAGGCGGTCGGCTCGGGCGGCAAGACGTGGTTCGCCGCCCCGGACGGCGCCGGCCTGTGGTCCCTGCTGCGGGACACCGATGTCGTCTGAGAGTCAGTCCTGCTCGGTGTCGGCCGGCTCGGGCGCCTTGTCGGCCGTGCCCTCGGCGACCCGCGCGTGCAGCCGTTCCCGGATCTCTTCCGGGGTGTACGCCCGGCGCCGCCGCTCCGAGCGGGCCAGCACCACCCCCGTGGCTGTGATTCCCGCAAGCCCGGCCAGTCCCGCTACCTTCCACCAACGCATCTGCTGAGGATAGACACGTGGTCGCCGACATCAGCCTCGACGAGGCCATAGATCTGACGCGTACTGGTGACATCTGGCTGTTCCGGGGCCGCTCCGGCCCGGACCGGGCCATCCAGGCGATGACCAACAGCCCGGTGAACCACGTCGGCATGTCGCTGGTGATCGAGGACATGCCGCCGCTGATGTGGCACGCCGAGCTGGGCAAGTCGCTGCCCGACATGTGGTCGGGCACCTTCCAGCGCGGCGTGCAACTGCACGACCTGCGCGACGCGGTCACCGTCTGGGCCCGCCGGTACGGCCAGCGTGGCTGGCTGCGGCAGCTGGAGCAGCCGGTGACCACCGAGATGGAGGACCGCGCTCTCAAGACGGTCGCCCGTCTCGACGGCACGCCGTTCCCGTCCAGCGCCCAGCTCGCCTGGCGCTGGGCCCGCGGCCGGGTGCCCCGCATCCGCCTGCCGTGGCAGGAGCCCGGGGCCGAGGAGGCCGACCTCGAGACGGCGTACTGCGCCGAGGTGGTCGCGGTGACCTACGAGGACATGGGTCTGCTGCCGCACGGCAAGCAGCCGAGCTGGTACGACCCGGGCCGCTTCTGGAGCGGCGACGACCTGGAACTGTGCGACGGCTACCGGCTCGCCGCGGAGATCGCGGTCACACCGTAGCTACTCTGGGCCCGTGGTTCTGGTGGGCCGGGTGCCCGAGATCGTCGCCCTGGACCGGTTGCGCGCCGCCGCGGCAGCCGGCGAGGGCGGCGCGGCCCTGATCGTCGGCGAGGCCGGCATCGGCAAGACCACCCTGGTCGAGGAGGCGGTGGCCCGCGCGGCGGCGGCCGGGGCCACGGTCCGGGTCGGGCGGGCGGTGCCCGACGAGGGCGCGCCCGCGTACTGGCCGTGGCTGCGGTTGCTGGAGGAGGTGCCCGGGCTGTCGCCGCAGCTGCTGACCGCGACCGCCGACGAGGGCGAGTCCCAGGCCGCTGTGCGTTTCCGGATGGCCCAGCGCACGGTGCGCGCGCTGCGGGAGGCCGGTCATCTGGTGCTGGTGCTGGAGGACCTGCACTGGGCCGACGCCGCGTCGATCGCGTTGCTGCGCATGCTCTGCCGGGAGCTGCCCGGCTCACGGCTGCTGGTGGTCGGCACGGTCCGCCCGCCGGTGCCGCTGGACGATCTGCCCGCCGTCGAGGTGCTGCGTTTGGAGCCGTGGGAGGCGCCGGCCGTGGGTGCGTATCTGACCCAGGAGGCCGGGCCCGGGGTGCACGGCTCCTGGCCCGCCGTGGTGCACCGGCTCAGCGGCGGCAACCCGCTCTACGTCCGGGAGCTGGTCCGGCAACTGTCGCGGGAGGACCGGCTGCGCCGCCCGGCCGGCCGGCTGGAGGTGCCGGCGGAGCTGCGGCGGCTGGTCGGACGGCGTACGGCCCAGCTCAGCGCGGACTGCCGGGAGCTGCTGGGCGGGGCGGCCGCGCTGGGTGCCGAGATCGACGTGACGGTGCTGCGTACGGCGGCGAGCGACCCCGGCGCGGTCGACGGCCTGCTCGCCGAGGCCCTGGAGGCCGGGGTGCTGACCGAGGACCCGTGGCGGCCCGCCCTGCTGGCCTTCGCGCACGACCTGGTCCGGCAGGCCCGCTACGACGAGCTGTCCCGCGGCGAGCGCATCGCCTGGCACCAGCGGCTCGCCGACGCGCTGGCCACAGCCGGGGCGCCGCCGGCCGACATCGCCCGCCACCGGGTACGCGCGGCCGTGGACTCCCGCTCCCGGCAGAGCGCGGCCGATGCCTGCCGCGCTGCTGCCACGGCGGCCACCCGGGCTCTGGACTACGCCGAGACGATCCGCTGGCAGGGCCACGCCGTCGAGCTGGCGGACGACCCGGCCGACCGGCTCGCCCGGGCCACGGCCGCGTACGCCGAGGGCCGGCTCGACCTGGCCCTCACCGACTGCGCGGCCGTGCTGGACAGCGCCGAACGCGAGCACCGGCCGGACCTGGCGGTCGAGGCGGCTCTGGTGATCCGGGGTGTCGCCGCCGAGCTGGGACCGGCCTTGCTGCTGCTGTGCGAACGCGCGCTGGCCGTCGCCGGCCGGCACCCGCGGGTCCTCGCGCAGTACGCGTTCCTGCTGGCGGACTCCGGGGACGTGCGGCGGGCGCAGGAGATCAGCGCCGAGGCGATGGCGCTGGCCGAGCTGACCGGCAGCCCGGACGACCTGGCCGCGGCGGTGCACGCCCGGCACCAGGTGACCGACCCGTTCGAGCAGCCGGCCGAGGTGGTGGCGCTGGCCGAGCGCAGTTGCGCCCTGGGCCGCCCCGACGCCGAGCTGTGGGGACGCACCTGGCGCATCGACGCGTACCTGATGGCCGGCGACAACGCCGCCGCCGAAGCGGAGACGCTGCGGCTGGACACGCTGGCGCAGCGGCTGGGCTGGCCGCTCGCCCGCTGGCACCTGCTGCGCGCCCGGGCGGCGCAGGCGCTGCTGGCCGGCCGGCTCACCGAGGCGGAGCATTTCGCCGCCGAAGCCCGGGAGATCGGGCAACGGATGCAGGACCCGACCGCGGTCGGGCTCTACTACGCGTTCCTGGCGGGTCTGTCCCTGCAGACCGGGCAGGCCGCGGAATACCTCGCCGCGGCCGGCCAGATGTCGACCGCCCTGACCCTGCCGATCGCGGCCGCCCAGCTCGGTCGCACGGCCCTGGACGCGGGGGCCGGCGACACGGCCCGGCTGTGCTGGCAGCACCTGCGGCCGAAGCTGGACGACCTGCCCGTGGGCAGCCTGCGCGTCTACGTCCTGGTCCTCGGCGGCGAGCTGGCAGCCGGGCTCGGCGACCTCGACACGGCCCGGACCTGCTACGACCGCACCGCGCGCCACGCCGGCGTCTACCTGAACAGCGCCACGAACTGCCACGGTGCCGCCGCCCGCGCGCTCGGCGCGGTCGCGTCCGTGCTCGGCGAGCACGACATCGCGGTCGGGCACCTCGACGCCGCGATCACCATGGAAGCCGGATCGCCGCCGTTCCTGGCGCAGGCCCAGCTGGCCCAGGCGCGGGCGTTGATCGCCCGGGCCGCGCCGGGGGATCGCCGCCGCGCGCACGACCTCGCGGCC